>JADZBA010000307.1 GCA_020852355.1 Alphaproteobacteria bacterium | reverse complement strand
CCGGCCCGGCTTCGGCACGCTGGCCGAGGCCTATGGCGGCTTCGCCTACGCCAACGGCTTCCCCGACCGGCCGCCGATCCTGCCGTCCTTCGGCCTGGCGGATTCGACCGCCGGGCTGATGGGCGCCTACCTGATCATGGTGGCGCTGCAGGGGCGGGCGGCCAACGGCGGCCGCGGCCAGACCATCGACCTCGCGCTCTACGAGGCCCTGTTCACGCTGCTCGGGCCGCAGGCCATCAACTACGACCAGCTCGGCATCGTCCAGGAGCGCACCGGCAGCCTGCACAACTTCACCGCGCCGCGGAACTGCTACCGCACGCGCGACGGCCGCTACGTCGCCATCGCCGGCGCGGCGCAGTCGACCTTCGAGCGGATGTGCGCGGCGCTGGAGATCCCCGAGGTGCCGAAGGACCCGCGCTTCCTCGACAACCGGCTGCGGCTGATCAACGTCCATGCGCTCGACGCCAGGATGGCGGAGGCCATCGCCCGCTTCGACTACGACGACCTGGCCGCGCGCTTCCTCGCGGCCGATGCGACGGTGGCGCCGGTCAACGACATCGCCCAGATCTTCGCCGACCCGCACGTCGCCGCCCGCGGGAACATCGTGACGGTCGAGGACGAGGAGCTGGGGCCGGTGCGCTTCCAGAACGTCGCGGGCAAGCTGTCGGCGACGCCCGGGCACATCGCCCATGCCGGGCCGCGGCTGGGCAGCAGCAACCGCGAGGTCCTGCTGGGCGAGCTCGGCTTCACCGAGGCCGAGGTGCGGGCGGCGGGACTGGCGCTCTAGGGGCGCGGGAGAGGGACATGCTGAGCCTGCCGGACAAGGTGACCGTGGTCGACGTCGCGGCGCGCGACGGGCTGCAGAGCTTCCATCGCTGGGTCGACACCGACGTCAAGGTCGCCATGGTCGACCGTCTGTCGGACGCCGGCTTTCCCGTCGTCGAGGTGACCAACTTCGCCCATCCCCGCGTCATCCCGCACCTCAGGGACGCCGAGGAGGTGATGGCGCGCATCAGGCGCCGGCCGGGCACCGTCTATCGCGGCCAGGCGCCCAACCCGCGCGGCGCCGAGCGGGCGGTCGCGGCCAAGGTCGACGAGGTGCTGGGGCTGATCACCGCCAGCGAAGCCTACAATCTCAAGAACCAGAACATGACGATCGAGAAGGGGGTCGACGCGGCGATCGCCACCTTCCGCATCGCCGATGCGGCGGGCATCCCCTTCCTGCTGGCGATCGGCATGTCCTTCTGGTGCGCCTATGACGGGCCGATCCCCGAGGAGCGCGTGCTGGGGCTGGTGGCGCGCTTCCGCGACGCCGGCATCCGCCGCTTTTACCTCGCGGGCTCGCTCGGCATGGAGGATGCGCGTCATGTCGGCCGGCTGTTCCGCGGGATCCTCGACCGCCACGGCGACGTCGAGCTGGGCTATCACGTCCACAACCTCGCCGGCACCGGCACCGCCAACATCCTGGCGGCGCTGGATGCCGGCGCCAGCTTCATCGAGGGCAGCATCTGCGGCATCGGCGGCGGCATCATGACGCCGACCTCGATGGCCTCGGTCGGCAACATCCCGACCGAGGACATCGTCCACATGCTGAACGACATGGGCATCGATACCGGCGTCTCGACCGCCGAGGCGGTGGCCGCCGCCGGCGACATCGCCGAGATGCTGGGCATCGAGCCGCGCAGCCACGTGGTCCACGCCGGAACGCGCGCCAGCATCATGCGCTCGGCGGCGCTGAACCAGCGGGAGCATCCGCTGTAGGGAGCAGGCGAGGCCGCTCCGCCGGGGCGGCGAGGGAGCATCGACGCAAGGGGCCGCCAAGAGCCCCCCAGGCTGGGAGGAGGAACGGGATGGCGGTAGCGATCGAGGCCGGCAGGGCGGCAGCCGAGGCGACCCCCGGGCGGTTCGCCCGGCGCTGGGGCGGAACCTTGTGGACCGGCGCGCTGCTGGTCGTGCTGACCTTCCTCGTCGCCTATCCCGTCGCCATGCTGCTGCTGGGCGCGCTGACCAAGACCAATCCGATCGTCGACGGCTTCGGCAAGTTCGACCTGTCGATCGCCAACTTCGCGGCGGTCATGGCCAGTCCCGGCGTCCAGGCGGCGACGCTCAACACCCTGGTCATCTGCTCGCTCGGAACGCTGGTGGCGCTGGTCATCGGCGTCGGCTTCGCCTGGATCGTCGCGCGCACCAACACGCCCTGCAAGCGGCTGATCGAGAGTGCCGGGATCATGCCGCTGTTCGTGCCGCCCCTGGTCGGCGCGGTCGCCTGGTCGATCCTGGGCTCGCCCAAGACCGGTCTCTTCAACACCTTCCTGAAGCAGATGGGCTTCGACTTCCGCATCGACCTCTACAGCATGACCGGGGTCGTCCTGGTCTTCGGGATGTACTACGCGCCCTACGTCTACATGTTCGTGGTCTCGACGCTGAAGAACATGGACCCGTCGCTGGAGGAGGCGGCGGAGGTGTCCGGCGCCGGCCCGCTGCGCACCATGCTGACGATCACCTTCCCGCTGATCGCGCCGGCGATCCTCTCCAGCATGCTGCTGACCTTCATCGTCATGCTCGGCATCTACGGCATCCCCGCGGTGCTGGGCACGCCGGCCAAGATCAGCGTGCTGACCACCTACATCTTCGCGCTCACCTCCTGGTCGCCGCCGCTCTTCAACACGGCCGCGGCGGTGGCGATCCTGCTGATCGCCGTCACCGCGGTATGCGTGTGGCTGCAGCAGCGGGTGCTGTCGCGCCGCAGCTACGTCACGGTGACCGGCAAGTCGTTCAAGCCCAAGCAGCTCGATCTCGGCGTCTGGCGCTGGCTGACGCTGTCGCTGGCGGTGATCTACCTCTTCGTCGTCGTGGTGCTGCCCTGCGCGGCGCTGCTGATCGCCTCCTTCCGGCGCTACATGTTCGTGCCCAACCTCGCCAGCCTGTTCGACACCAAGCAGTACGGCCTCATCCATTTCGAGCGGCTGCTCGGCACCGACATCGTCTGGCGCTCGATCTGGAACACGCTGGAGGTCGGCGTCCTCACGGCGCTGATCGGCGGCGCGCTGGCCTTCGCCATCGGCTACACGGTGACGCGCACCCTGCTGCCCGGCCGCCGCCTGCTCGACATGCTGTCGACCGCCCCGGTCGCCATCCCCGGCCTCGTCATCGGCGTCGCCTATCTCTGGGCATGGATCGGCCTGCCGGGCGGGCTGTGGGGGACCACGCTGATCCTGGCGCTGGCGCTGGTCGCGCGCTTCCTGCCGGACACCGTCAAGGTGCTGTCGGGGTCGCTGATGCAGATCCACAAGGAGCTGGAGGAGGCCTCGCGCATCTGCGGCCGCGGCACCCTGCAGACGGTGCTGCGCATCGTCCTGCCGATCGCCCGCCCGGGCGTGGTGGCGGCGATGACGCTGCTCTTCATCCTGGCGATCCGCGAGCTCGGCTCGTCGCTGTTCCTGTTCACCAACGACACCATCGTCATGGCGGTGCTGCTGCTCGACCTCTACGAGGGGGGCAACGCCGGGGCGACGGCGGCCTTCAGCGTCGTGCAGTCGGTCATCCTGCTGCTCGTGCTGGGGGCGTCGAGCCTGCTGTCGCGCACCGTCTCGGGCGTCGTCGCGCGTTCGTGACGGCCGCCGCGCCGGAACGTCCAACGAAAGAAACCAGGGAGGAACTGCATGATCGACCGCCGACGGGCTCTCGCCCTCGCCGCCCTCGCCACGCTGGCCGCCGTGCCCGCGGCGGCGGACACCTATCCCAGCAAGGCCGTCACCTTCGTCGTGCCGTGGCCCGCCGGCGGGTCGAGCGACCTCACGATGCGGGCGCTCGCCGAGGCGGCGTCCAAGCATCTGGGACAGCCGATCGTCATCGAGAACCGTGCCGGCGCGAGCGGCACCGCGGGCCCGGCGGTGATGGCCGCCTCGGCCAAGCCCGACGGCTACACCGTCGCGCAGATGCCGATCACGGTCTTCCGCCTGCCGCACATGGTGAAGACCTCGTTCGATCCGGCGAAGGACTTCACCTATATCCTGAATGTCACGGGCTACACGTTCGGTGTCGTCGTCAAGGCCGACGCCAAGTGGCAGACCTTCGACGAGCTGATGGCCGACGCCAAGGCGAACCCCGGCAAGATCAGCTACGGCACCCCCGGCGCCGGCACCTCGCTGCACATCACCATGGAGCAGATCGCCGCCGCCCGGGGCCTCAAGTTCACCCACGTGCCGTTCAAGGGCGGGGCGGAGACCAACGCGGCGGTGATGGGCGGGCATGTCTCGGCGGTCGCGGATTCGACGGGCTGGGGCGCGCTGGTCGACGCCAAAGAGCTGCGCCTGCTGGTCACCTGGGGGGCGGAGCGGACCAGGCGTTGGCCGGACGTGCCGACCCTCAAGGAGCTCGGCTACGGCATCGTCTCGAACTCGCCCTTCGGCATCGCGGGACCCAAGGGCATGGACCCGAAGGTCGTGAAGGTCCTGCACGACGCCTTCCGCAAAGGCATGGCGGAGCCGGTCTACGCCGAGGCCATGCGCAAGTTCGACATGGAGCCCTTCTACCTGTCGACCGCGGACTACGACCGCTTCGCGCGCGAGACCATCGAGCAGGAGCGCAAGCTGGTCGACATGCTGGGGCTGGCGAAGAAGAGCTGACCCGGCGCCGGAGCGGCCCCGGTGCGCCCCGACCTGGCGGGCGGCGTCGCGTGGCTCGCGGCCGGGGCGTGGATGGCCTGGGAGGCCTGCGACCTCGGGCTCGGGTCGGCGCACGATCCGGGTTCGGGGTTCGTGCTGTTCTGGGCGGGCCTGCTGCTGGCGGCGCTCGCCCTCGTGCAGCTCGCGACGGCCGTGCGCGGCGGCGGCGATGGCGCGGCGATCGGCGGGCTCTGGCGGGGGGCGGACTGGCGCAAGCCGCTGCTCGCGGTCGTCGTGCTGGCGGGCTACGCGGCGGCGCTGCAGCCCCTGGGCTTCCTGGTGTCGACGGCGCTCTTCCTGCTGATCCTCCTGCTGGCGATCGAGCCGACGCGGCCGCCGGTCGCGGTGCTGCTGGCGGTCGGCACCTCGGCCGCGGTGTGGGGCCTGTTCGACCGGCTGCTCGGCGTCGGGCTGCCGCGCGGCGTCCTGGGGTTCTGACGCCATGGAGCTGATCGACAGCCTGCTGCTGGGGTTCTCCGTCGCGCTGAAGCCGGTCAACCTCCTCTACTGCTTCGGCGGCGTCTTCGTCGGCACGCTGATCGGCGTGCTGCCGGGCATCGGCCCGGTCGCGGCGATGTCCCTGCTGCTGCCGGCCACCTTCGCCATCCCGCCGGAATCGGCGATCATCCTGATGGCGGGGGTCTATTACGGGTCGATGTACGGCGGCTCGACGACGGCGATCCTGGTGAACATCCCGGGCGAGGCGGCCTCGGTCGTCACCTGCCTCGACGGCTACCAGATGGCGCGCCAGGGCCGCGCCGGGCCGGCCCTCGGCATCGCCGCGATGGGCTCGTTCATCGCCGGCACCCTCGCCGTCGCCGGCCTCATGCTGGTCGCGCCGTGGCTCGCCCGCTTCGCGCTCCGCTTCGGGCCGGCCGAGTATTTCAGCCTCATGGTCCTCGGCCTCTCGATCCTCGCCTACCTCTCGCACGGGTCGCTGGTGAAGGCGGTGATCATGGCCGCCGTCGGCCTGATCCTGGGCCTGGTCGGGCTCGACTCGATCACCGCCGTGCCGCGGCTGACCTTCGACCGGATGGAGCTCGTCGACGGGCTCGGCCTGGTGCCGATCGTCATGGGCCTGTTCGGCGTCGCCGAGATCCTCGCGAACCTCGAGCAGGAGGTGAAGCGCGACATCTTCGCCTCGCGCATCAGGAACCTGTGGCCGAGCCGCGAGGACTGGCGGCGCAGCGCCGGGCCGCTCGCCCGCGGGTCGGTCCTGGGCTTCGTCCTGGGCATCCTGCCGGGCGGCGGGGCGGTGATCTCCTCCTTCATCTCCTACGGGCTGGAGAAGCGCCTGTCGCGCACGCCCGAGCGCTTCGGCAAGGGGGCGATCGAAGGCGTGGCCGGGCCCGAGGCGGCCAACAACGCCGCCGCCGGGGGCGGCTTCATCCCGCTGCTGACGCTCGGCATCCCGCCCAACGTGGTGATGGCCCTGCTGCTCGGCGCCTTCATCGTCCACGGGCTGCAGCCCGGGCCGCTGCTGATGACCCAGAACCCGGCGATCTTCTGGGGAATCGTCGCCAGCATGTACATCGGCAACCTGATGCTGCTGGTGCTCAACCTGCCGCTGATCGGCATCTGGGTGCAGCTCCTGCGCGTGCCCTACCGCATCCTCTTCCCGCTCATCCTGATGTTCTGCGTGGTCGGCGTGTACACCTCGTCGGGCGCCATCTTCGACGTCTACCTGATGATCGCCTTCGGCATCGCCGGCTGGCTGATGCGCAAGCTCGGCTACGAGCCGGCGCCGCTGGTGCTGGCCTTCGTGCTCGGCCCGATGCTGGAGAACAACCTGCGCAAGGCGTTGCTGCTGGCGCACGGCGATTTCGCCACCTTCGTCGAGCGGCCGATCTCCGCGACATGCCTGGGGGTCGCGGCATTGCTCTTGCTTTCGCCCCTGGTGCCGCGCTGGCGTGCGCGCCGTAACACGATCGCGCTTGAGCAAAGCTAGAAGTAAGGCTAACCACCTACTGACGAGGACGGGGCGGAGGGGCATGACCGTGAAGGCTGGTTCCAATCGCGAAAATCCGAACGTTTTCAAATTCGTACCGATGAGCGCCGCGGTCGCGGGACGGACGGGCGATTCGTTCGCTCCGGCCGGCTTCCGGGACGAGGCAGCGGACGAGCGGAGTGTGTCCAACATGGGCAACAGGCCCGATCTGCCTCCCGGATATCGTCCGTCCGAGAGAGAGGCCTTCATGAGCCCGTTGCAGCGGGAGTATTTCCGCCAGAAGCTGCTGCGCTGGCGGGCCGAGCTGCTCCGCGAATCGACGGAGACGCTGCAGCACCTCAAGGAGGAGACGCTGTCGCAGCCCGACCTGACCGACCGCGCCTCGCTGGAGACCGACCGCTCGATCGAGCTGCGCACCCGCGACCGCGAGCGCAAGCTGATCGCCAAGATCGACGCGGCGCTGGAGCGCATCGAGGACGGCAGCTACGGCTACTGCGAGGAGACCAACGAGCCGATCGGACTGCGCCGCCTGGAGGCCCGCCCGATCGCCACCCTCAGCCTGGAGGCGCAGGAGCGCCACGAGCGCATGGAGCGCACCCACCGCGACGACTGAGGCACGCCCGCGCGCCGGCCGAAACGCGATCTGTCGTTTTTCGGCCATGACGCACAGGAACGAACAACGAACATTGGCGCTGGACGGGTGAGAACATAACGAGTACGATGCCCTTCGTTGCATCGCCCCTTGGGGGCGTGGAATAAGAGGGGTTCCCGCGATGTCGCAAGCCGCGCTGCGTTTGGTGGACAAGGAATCCGTGGACAAGACGAAGGCACTGGAGGCCGCCCTCGGCCAGATCGAACGTGCCTTCGGGCGCGGCTCGGTGATGAAGCTCGGCGCGCGCCCCGCGGCGACGGAGAGCGAGATCGTGTCGACGGGCTCGCTCGGCCTCGACATCGCGCTCGGCATCGGCGGGCTGCCGCGCGGCCGGGTGGTCGAGATCTACGGGCCGGAGAGCTCCGGCAAGACGACGCTGGCGCTCCATGTCGTGGCCGAGGCGCAGAAGGCCGGCGGCGTCTGCGCCTTCGTCGACGCCGAGCACGCGCTCGACCCGGGCTATGCCCGCAAGCTCGGCGTCGACATCGACGAGCTGCTGATCTCGCAGCCCGACGCCGGCGAGCAGGCGCTGGAGATCGCCGACACGCTGGTGCGCTCGGGCGCCATCGACGTGCTGGT
>JADZBA010000306.1 GCA_020852355.1 Alphaproteobacteria bacterium | reverse complement strand
GCGCCTCGTCGGGCGTCATGTTGAAGTCGCCGGTCAGGATCGCCGAGGCGGCCTGGACATGCGGGGCGAAGGGGCCGTTGGCCGCGTCGGGCGGCAGCCGCGTGCGGGCGGCTGCCAGCCGGTGGGCGGAACGGATCGCCTCGACCTGGGCGGTGCGCTGGACGAGCGAATAGAACTCCAGGTGCGTCGTCATCACCCGGAGCGAGCCGAAGGGCGCCTCGACGACAGCCTCCAGCAGCAGGCGCGGCATGCTGCGCATCCCGTCGGCCTCCCACGGCATGGCGTGGCGCAGGACGCGGCCGACCGGCAGGCGGGAGAGGATCATGTTCCCGAAACGCTTGCGGCGCCCCTGCCCGTCCGGCACGTCCACCGCCACTCCCTCGACCGCGGTGTAGCCCGGCAGCAATGCCGCGATCTCGGCGAACTGGTTCTCGCCCCGGCTCTGCTTCAGCTCGGGATAGTTGTCGGCGACCTCCTGCAGGCAGAGGACGTCGAAGTCGGCGATGCGCCGCGCCTCGGCGACGATGCGGGCGAGGTCGAGGCGGCCGTCGATGCCGAGGCCCCATTGGATGTTCCAGGTGATGAGCTTCATGCGGCCCTATCGGATTCCAGCCCGCATGAAGCTCTGCACGAACTGCCGCTGGAAGAGCAGGAAGGCCAGCAGCAGCGGTGCCGAGGTCATCAGCGTGGCCGCGGTGATGATCGACCAGTCGATGCCCTGGTCGGTCGAGGAGAAGACCTGGAGGCCGACCGTCAGCGGCCGCGAGCCGACCGTGTTGGTGACGATGAGCGGCCACAGGAAGTTGTTCCAGTGGTAGCTGACCGACACGAGGCCGTAGGCGAGGTAGGTCGGGCGCGCCAGCGGCACGTAGACCTTCATCAGGATGCGCAGGCTGCCCGCCCCCTCCACCCGCGCCGCCTCGTCGAGCTCGCGCGGCACCGTCTTGAAGGTCTGGCGCAGCAGGAAGACGCCGAAGGCCGAGGCGACGTAGGGCAGCGCGATCGCCGGGATCGAATCGAGGATGCCGAGCCGGCTCATCGTCCGGTAGTTCTCGACGATCAGGATGTCCGGCATGATCATGAGCTGCATCAGCACCAGGAAGAACGCGACGTCCGCCCCCCAGAAGCGGTAACGGGCGAAGGCGTAGGCGGCGAGCGTGCACAGCACGAGCTGGCTCGCCAGCACCAGCGTCACCAGCGCCACCGTGTTGACGAGGTCGCGGGCGAATGGTGCGGCGTTCCACGCGTTGGCGAAGTTCGCGAGGGTCAGCGGTGCCGCCGGGTCGAAGCGGGCCGAGAACTCAGCGGGATGGAAGGCGGTCCACACCGCGTAGAGCAGCGGCAGCGCCCACAGCACGGCCAGCGTCCAGGCGGCCGCCGTGTCGACGACGCGGGCGAAGCCGGCCGGCTCGAACGGGTGGCGGCGCACGTCCTCGCTCACTGGTAGTGCGTCCGCCGCTCGAGGAAGACGTACTGGCCGATCGCCATCAGGGCGAGGAAGACGAGCAGGACCATGGTAAGGGCGGCGGCATAGCTGGTGTCCCAGAACTTGAAGCCGACCTCGTAGATGTAGAAGAGCAGCAGCGAGCTGGCGTTGTCGGGGCCGCCGCGGGTCATGACGATGACGTGGTCGACCAGCCGGAACGAGTTGATGACCGCGTTGATCAGCACGAACATCGTGGTCGGCATCAGCAGCGGCAGGACGATGCGGCGCAGGTAGTAGCCGCGCGAGGCGCCCTCCAGCGCGGCCGCCTCGGCCAGCGTCGGGGGGATCTGCTGCAGGGCGGCCAGGTAGAAGATCATGAAGAAGCCCGCCTCCTTCCAGATCGCCACGACGATGATGCAGGCGAGCGCGGTGTCGCGACTGCCCAGCCAGTTGTGCGAGGGCAGCCCGAACAGGCCGGCCACCTGCTCCAGCAGGCCGTACTGGGGCGTGAAGAAGAACAGCCAGATGTTGGCCACCGCGATCATCGGCAGGATGGTCGGCGTGAAGAACGCGATGCGCAGCCAGGCACGCCCGGCCAAGCGGTCGTTGACCCACAGCGCCATGACGATCGCCAGCACGATCGAGATCGGGATCGTGCCGACCGCGAACAGCAGGTTGTTCCACGCCGACTGCCAGAACACCGGGTCGTCGAGCATGACCGCGTAGTTGTCCACGCCGACGAAGCGCGCCGGGCGCGACCCGCGCGGCGTCGAGCGAAAGCTGTCGATCAGGGTCGCGACCGCCGGGTAGTGCGTGAACAGTGCGAGAAAGGCCAGCGCCGGCAGCAACAGCAGCCAGCCATGGACATGGACGTCGAGACGGCGCATCGCCGGGGCAGCGATCGAGGGCGCCCTCTCCACCCCCGCGGGGTGGAGAGGGCATCTCCCGTCACTTCCGGTACGGCCGGAGGATGCGGGTCGCCTCGGCCTGGGCGTCCTTCATCGCCTGCTCCGGCGTCTTGGCGCCGGTCAGCGCCGCCTGCAGGCCATCGTTGAGCGCCTTGGTGACGCGCTGGTTCTCGTGCGTCGACAGCTCGGCCACGGCGTGGGGAAGCTGGTCGCGGGCAACCGCGGCGGCGGGGAAGCCTTCGACGTACTTCTTCATCGCCGGCGTCTCCCAGGAATCCGGACGGACGGCGACATAGCCCGTGTCGATGCCCCACTGCGCCGCGCGCTCGGGCGTGGTGATCCACTTGATGAAGGTGACGGCGGCCTCTTGCTGGGCGGGGGTGCTCTTCTTGAAGACGTAGAAGTTGCCGCCGCCGGTCGGGCTGCCCCGGCGCTTGCCGGCCGGCAGCATGGCGACGCCGAAATCGAACTTGGCGTTGTTGCGGACGTTGGTCAGGTTGCCCGTCGTCGTCCACATCATCGCCGTCTTGCGCTCGAAGAAGTCCTTGGGCGTCGTGCCCCACTCGATGACGCCGGGGGCCATCACCTTGTGCTTCTGGCTGAGGTCGACCCAGTACTGCAGCGCCTGCACGACCTCCGGCTTGTCGTAGTAGGTCGTGTCGCCGGCCTGGTTCATCAGCTCGACGCCGTTCTGCGTCGTGAAGCCCTGGAACAGCCAGTAGGGGAAGCCCGACGACGGTACCTGCAGGCCCCACTGGCTGACGTTGCCCTGCGCATCGCGCCTGGTCAGCTTCTTCGCCATCTCGACCTGCTCGTCCCACGTCGCAGGCGGCTTGCTCGGGTCGAGGCCGGCCTCCTTGAACGCCTCCTTGTTCCAGTAGAGCACAACGGTGGAGCGCTGGAACGGCACGCCCCAGGTCTTGCCCTCCGTCTGGCTGTTGGTCATGAAGGCGGGGAAGAAGCTCTTCAGCCAGGCCTTGTCGGCGTCCGTCTTCACGAAATTGTCGACCGGGACGATGGCGTCCTCGTCGATGAGCGTGAACATGTCGGTCGACAGCAGCACCGAGGTCACCGGCGGCGTACCGCTCTTGTGCGCGGTGAGCGCCTTGACGATGGTCTCCTGATAGGTGCCGGCGTAGATCGGCGTGACCTTGATCGCCGGGTTCTCCTTGGAGAAATCGGCGGCATACTGGTCGATCAGCTTGGTGATCGGGCCGCCGACGGCGACCGGAAAATAGAAGGACACCTCCGTCTGCGCCCAGGCGGATACCGACATGAGCGCGCCCAGCGCGGCGCCGCCCCCGGTCTTCAGCAATCGAGCCATCATCGTCCCGTCTCCCTTGGTCTGTGGGGCCCGCTCACATGGCGGCTCCCTGTTGCAGGCGTTCGCCCGATCTCGTGTCGAACCAGTGACGGTCCTGCGCCCGCCAGGCGAGGCGCACCGTCTCGCCCGGCTGCAGCGCCGTCTTGCCGTCGACCTTGGCGAAGATGGTTTCGCCGCCGGACCGCGTCTCGACCAGGCTGTCGGCGCCGAGATACTCGACGGTGGCGACCTCGGCCGCCACGCCCTCGCCGGCGATCGCCACCGCTTCCGGCCGCACGCCCAGCAGCGCGCCCGCCGGCGCGTCCGCGACGCCGACGCGGGCGGGATCGACGACGTTCATCGGCGGCGTGCCGATGAAGCGCGCGGCGAACACGGTGCGCGGCCGCGCATAGAGGATGTCGGGCGGCCCGACCTGCTCGATCCGGCCCTTGTTCAGCAGCACGACCTGGTCGGCCATGGTCATCGCCTCGACCTGGTCGTGGGTGACGTAGACCATGGTGATGCCCAGGCGCTGCTGCAGTGCGCGGATCTCGCGGCGCATCTCGCCGCGCAGCTGGGCGTCGAGGTTGGAGAGCGGCTCGTCCATCAGGCACACCGGCGCCTCGGCGACGATCGCCCGGCCGAGCGCCACCCGCTGCTGCTGCCCGCCCGAGAGCTGCGAGGGCTTGCGCTCCAGCAGCGCCGCCAGCCCCAGCATGTCGGTCGCCTTCGCCAGCCGCGCCTCGCGGTCGGCGGCGGGCACCTTGCGTGCCCTGAGCCCGAACAGGATGTTCTCGCGTACCGACAGGTGCGGGAAGAGCGCGTAGGACTGGAACACCATGGCGATGTTGCGCCGCGCCGGCTTCAAGCCGGTGACGTCCCGCCCCGCGATGACGATGCGGCCGGCGCTGACCTCGTCCAGGCCGGCGATCAGGCGCAGCGTCGTCGACTTGCCGCAGCCCGACGGGCCGAGCAGCACGACGAGGCTGCCCGCGTCCGCCGCGAACGACACGTCGTCGAGCACGCGCGCCCTGCCCCAGTCCTTGCTGACCCCGGTCAGGACGATCGCCGCCAAATGCCCCCTCCCCGTGCCGCCCCGTGTAGCGTCCCCTCTTTACGGATTTATGACGGTGGCGTGAAGCCGGGAGGGAGGCGCCTCATACCTTCTCGCAGGCGGCGATCTCGCAGCCTCCGCGAAAGCTGAGCCAGGTGCCGTCGAATCGCCAGGTACCCTTCTTGTCCTCGGAATCGGAATAGGGGCCGTCACCCGCGATCTCGAAGTCGATCCCGAGTCGTGCCGAAGCGAAATGCAAGCATTCGTAGCTGCCGGACGCCACGGTCCGCTGTGGCGACGCCGCACCGCCGACGGTCGACAGCCCAGCGGCCGGCGCGGCCAAGTCGGTGATTCGAAAGACCCGCACCCCGCTCCCTCCCGACGCACCCGCCCGCTGAGCGACCGAACGCGATGGTGCATGCCTCATGGGTCGGTGATCAATCTAGGGTTGCTCATTTGCAAACTGCGGCGACTTGGGGTGTCCTGTCGGCGCGGCGGACGCATCTCGGGGGGGCATGGCGATGGCGCTCTTCATCCTGACGGAAGGCAACGACACGCAGTTCGGCACGCCCGAGGGCGACGTGATCGACGCGAAGGGCGGCAGCGACCTGCTCGACGGCGCGTCCGGCAACGATACGATCGACGCGGGTGCCGGCACCGACGTCGCCTATGGTGGCCCCGGCAACGACCAGGTCGAGGGACGCGACGGCACGGACTTTCTGTTCGGCAGCGACGGCGAAGATACCGTCGCCGGCAGTGCGGGCGACGATCAGCTCTTCGGCGAGGCGGGCAACGACCGGCTCTTCGGCGGCCTCGACGACGACTACCTCGCCGGCGCGGCGGGCACCGACCTGATGACCGGCGGCCCGGGCCGCGACACCGCCCATGGCGGCGACGGCAATGACACGATGCTGGGCGAGGACGGCAACGACACCCTGGTGGGGGACGCCGGCGACGACAGCATGGACGGCAGCGTCGGCATCGACCGGCTCTTCGGCGGCCCGGGCAACGACATCATGTTCGGCGGCGACGCGCAGGATTTCGTGTACGGGGGGCGCGACAACGACACGCTCTTCGGCAGCGGGGGCGACGACACCGTCGCGGGCCAGCGCGGCGATGACCGGCTGATCGGCGGCCCGGGACGCGACGCCCTCTATTTCGGTCCCGGCGACGGCCGCGACGAGATCCTCGACTTCGACCCCGGCATCGACGTCATCGACCTGCGCGCCTTCGGATTCGGCGGCTACGCCGACTTCGTCTTCTCGATCGCCGTGAACCAGGTGGCGGCCGGCATGGAGCTCGACTTTGCGAACGGCGACCGGCTGACCATCGACGGGCTGGGGCGGCTCGACGCGAGCTACTTCATCGTGTAGCGAGGTCGGCCGCCGCCGGGTCCGGCGACTCCCAGCGGAAGCCCCGGTCGCGCACGAGCCGCACGCAGACGTCGACGATCTCTGCGTCGTAGATCGTGCCGCGGCCGCCCTCGATCTCCCGGAGCGCGGCGTCCAGGCCGAGGGCGGGCCGATAGGGCCGATGCGAGGAGATCGCCTCCAGCACGTCCGCCACCGCGATGACCTTCGCCTCTGCGATGATCCGCTCACCGGTGAGGCCCTGCGGATAGCCGCTGCCGTCCAGCCGCTCATGGTGCTGGTGGATCATGTCACGGATCGGCCACGGGAAATCCGATTTCTCCAGGATCTCGTAACCGACCTGGGGATGGGCCTTGATGATGGCGAGCTCGCTCGCGGTGAGGCGGCCGGGCCGGTTCAGGATCTCGGAGGGGACGGAGATCTTGCCGATGTCGTGGATCATCGCTCCCAGGCGCAGGCCTTCGATGCGCGACCGCTCCCAGCCGAGCTCTGTGGCGATGGCGACGGACAGGCGGGCGACCCGCTCCTGGTGGCCGCTGGTGTAGGGATCGCGCTTCTCCAGGGTCGCCGCCACGGCATTGATCGCGCCGAGCGCGGCTCGATCGAGCTGCAGGCGGAACTGCTCGTTCTCCGCCTCGGTGCGCCGGGTCTGCATCGCCAGGCCGAGATTGGCCGCGAACTCCAGCAGGAGGGCCGTCTCGTCCTCGTCGAAGCTGTCCGCATGGACGCTGAAGGCGCTGAGCACTGCGTCGACCCGGCCCTGCACCAGGATCGGGAGCGCGATGACGGATACGAGGCCCCAGCGTGCCGCGGCATCGGCGATATGGGCGAGCCCGGGAGCATCGGCGATGCTGCGTATCGTCTGCGGGCTGCCGGTCTTGATCGCCCGTGCCGTCGGCCCCTGGCTGAACGCGTCGTCCGACCAGTGCACCGTCACTCCCTCGAGGAAGGCGGCGGCCGCACCGGCCCAGGCCACCGGCTCGACCGAGCGCTCGGCATCCTGCCGCGGCACGCCGATCCACACGAAGGCATAGCCGCGGCTCTCCACCAGCATCTCGACCAGCCGGCGCAGCAGCCTGGTCTCGTCTGGCTCGCGCAGGATGACGCGGTCGCAGCGCAGGATCAGCTCGCGGATCGCCGCCAGGCGTGCCGCCTTTGCTTCCGCCCGCTTGCGCTGGGTCACGTCCGTGTGCGTGCCCGACATGCGCAGCGGCCGCCCGTCGGCATCCCGCTCGATGACCTTGCCGCGGTCGAGGACCCAGATGAAATCGCCGTTCCTGTGGCGCATCCGGACCTCGCACTCGTAGCGATCCAGCGCGCCGGCGAACACCTGCGCCAGTTGCGCTTCCGATGCCTTGAGATCGTCGGGATGCGCCAGGCCGGTCCAGGTCGCGATCGAGATCGGCGACAGCTCGGCGATGGTGTAGCCGACCATCTCCGCCCAGCGCTCGTTGACCGTGACCGCCCCCGTCTGGACGTTCCATTCCCACGTTCCGACGTTGGTGCCCCAGATGATCTCCTGCAGCCGCCGACGCTCCAGGGCCAGCTCCTCCTCCATGGCCTTGCGCGCAGTGACGTCGACGAAGGAGACGGGCACCCGGCGTGCCTCCTCCTCGGTCGTTGGAACCGGCATCGACATGATCGCGACGAGGGGCCTCCCGTCCAGGGTGCGGAAATGCGCCTCCGAGATGAAGTTGGAACGACCCTCCCAGAGCGCCGTCGCCGCTTCGAGCAGGACCGATTTCACCCCCGGCAGGAACGTCCGATCGACCGAT
>JADZBA010000305.1 GCA_020852355.1 Alphaproteobacteria bacterium | reverse complement strand
TGTTCTTCGTCGACAACATCTTCCGCTTCACCCAGGCCGGCTCCGAGGTGTCGGCGCTGCTCGGCCGCATCCCCTCGGCGGTCGGCTACCAGCCGACGCTGGCGACCGACATGGGCGCCCTGCAGGAGCGCATCACCTCGACCAAGAAGGGCTCGATCACCTCGGTGCAGGCGATCTACGTGCCCGCCGACGACCTGACCGACCCCGCGCCCGCCACGTCCTTCGCGCATCTCGACGCGACGACCGTGCTGTCGCGCCAGATCGCCGAGCTCGGCATCTATCCCGCGGTCGACCCGCTCGATTCGACCTCGCGCATGCTCGACCCGCGCATCGTCGGCGAGGACCACTACAAGGTCGCCCGCGACGTGCAGCGCGTGCTGCAGACCTACAAGGCCCTGCAGGACATCATCGCCATCCTGGGGATGGACGAGCTGTCGGAGGAGGACCGGCTGACGGTCGCCCGTGCCCGCAAGATCCAGCGCTTCCTCTCGCAGCCCTTCTTCGTCGCCGAGGTCTTCACCGGCTCGCCCGGCAAGCTCGTCGGGCTGGAGGACACCATCAAGGGCTTCAAGGGCATCGTCGCCGGCGACTACGACGACCTGCCGGAGTCGGCGTTCTACATGGTCGGCACCATCGACGAGGCGGTCGAGAAGGCGCGACGCATGGCGGCCGAGGCGGCCTGATCCGATGGCCGACACGATCGCCTTCGAGCTCGTCTCGCCGGAGCGGCTGCTGCTCGCCCAGCCGGTCGAGATGGTCGTGGTCCCGGGCACCGAGGGCAACTTCGGCGTGCTGCCCGGCCATGCGCCGCTGATCTCGACCGTCCGCCCCGGCGTCATCGAGATCTTCGAGGGCGGCCGCGTCGCCGAGCGCATCTTCGTCGCGGGCGGCTTCGCCGAGGTGACGCCGCAGCGCTGCACCGTGCTGGCCGAGCGGGCGACGCCGGTCGCCGACATCGACCGGGCGACCGTCGAGCGCAAGCTGCGCGACGACCGCGAGGACGGCAACGCGGCCGAGGTGGCGATCGGCGAGGCGATGCTGGCCGCGGTCGAGGCGCCGGTCCAGCACTGAGCCCGCGACCGGCGACGCCCGGTGCCGTCCGCGTCCCCGGAACCCTCATCCCTGCCAAGCTATTGAAGGGACGCGGTGCATCGCGCATAGTCGACGCGAGCCGAGCCGAGGTCCTGGCCATCGCAGGGTGAACCGATGAAGCATTGGACTTTGGACGACATACCGTGGGACGGCTTCGATCCCGCGCGCGTCGATCCCGATCTCGTCCGGGTCGCCAAGGCGGCGGCGATGGTCGAGCGCAATGGAACCGACTATACCGCCTACCTCTGCAACGTCTTCCACGACGATCCGCTGTTCCAGGACGTCGCCCGCGAGTGGGGCAAGGAGGAGGTGCAGCACGGCCTGGCGCTGGGGCGCTGGGCGCGCCTCGCCGACCCCGACTGGGACTTCGAGGCGGCCTTCACCCGCTTCACCCAGGGCTACAAGCTGCCGATCGAGGCCACCGAGTCGGTGCGCGGCACCCGCTCGGGCGAGCTGGTGGCGCGCTGCATCGTCGAGACGGGGACCAGCTCCTTCTACAGCGCGCTCGGCGAGGCGTGCGAGGAGCCGGTGCTGCGCGAGATCTGCCGGCGCATCGCCGCCGACGAGTTCCGCCACTACCGCATGTTCTACACGCACCTGAAGCGCTACCTGGAGCGCGAGAACGTCTCGACGCTGCGGCGCTTCGCCGTCGCCTTCATGCGCGTGCGCGAGACCGAGGGCGACGACGAGCTGGCCTTCGCCTACTGGGCGGCCAACGACGGCGTCGGCCCCTACGACCGCCGCCATTGCATCGACGCCTATACCGGCCGCGCCTACCGCTCGTACCGGCCGCCGCACGTCGAGCGGGCGACGGCCATGATCTTCAAGGCGGTCGGCCTGAAGCCCAACGGCTGGCTCAACCGCGCCGCCACCCGCGGCCTGTGGATGCTGCTGCAGAACCGGGTGAGGAAGCTGAACAAGGCGGCGGCCTGATCACCCGCGCTATCCGCCTCGGACCATCGTTTGCGTCCATGATGCGCGGTCGGGGCGACGCCGACCGTTCGGCAGGCAAGGCCTGACGATCGGGAAGGCGGCGCGGCCGCTCACACGTTGAACCGGAAGTTCAGGATGTCGCCGTCCTGGACGACGTACTCGCGGCCTTCCAGGCGCATCCGGCCGGCCTCCTTCACGCCCGCCTCGCCGCCATAGGTGACGAAGTCCTGGTAGGCCATCGTCTCGGCGGCGATGAAGCCGCGCTCGAAGTCGGTATGGATGGTGCCGGCCGCCTGTGGCGCCTTGGTGCCGGCGGTGATGGTCCAGGCGTGGGCCTCCTTGGGCCCGATCGTGAAGAAGGTGAGCAGGCCCAGCAGGTCGTAGCCGGCGCGGATGACGCGTGCCAGGCCCGTCTCCGCCAGCCCCAGGGAATCCAGGAACTCCCGCTTGTCGGCGGCGCTCTCCAGCATCGCCACCTCGGCCTCGATGGCGGCGGAGATCACCACGGCGCGGGCACCCTCGGCCGCCGCCCTGGCCGCGACCTTCTCGGAGAAGGCGTTGCCCGTGCCGGCCGCGGTCTCCTCGACGTTGCAGACATAGAGGACCGGCTTGGCGGAGAGGAGCTGGTGCGGGCGAAGCAACGCCGGCGTGTCGGGGCCGAGGTCGACGGTGCGGGCGGCCCGGCCGGCGCGCAGCGCCTCCAGCACCGGCTCCAGCACGGCCAGCGCCGCCTTCGACTCCTTGTCGCCGCCCCTGGCCTTCTTCTGCAGGTTGGCGATCCGCCGCTCGACCGAATCGAGGTCGGCCAGGAGCAGCTCGGTCTCCACCACCTCGGCGTCGCCGATCGGGTCGATGCGCCCCTCGACATGGGTGACGTTGCCGTCCTCGAAGCAGCGCAGCACGTGGACGATCGCGTCGACCTCGCGGATATGGCCGAGGAACTGGTTGCCCAGGCCCTCGCCGCGGCTGGCGCCGCGCACCAGGCCGGCGATGTCGACGAAGCCCAGCTGCGTCGGAATGATCTTCGCCGACTTCGCCAGCTCCGCGCAGCGCTCGAGCCGCGGATCGGGCACGGCAACCCGCCCGACGTTCGGCTCGATGGTGCAGAAGGGGTAGTTCGCCGCCTCGGCCGCGGCGGTCGCCGTCAGCGCGTTGAAGAGGGTCGACTTGCCGACGTTCGGCAGGCCGACGATGCCGCAGTTGAAGCCCAATTCATCTCTCCGGCGCCGCGGTCTCCCGCGCCGGCCTGGGCGGCGGCGGGTTGATCGTCAGCGTGACCTTGTTCATGAAGCCGTTGCCGTCGCCGGCCACCATCAGCGGCATCGCCTCGGCCACCGCCGCCAGGAGCTTCTCGACCCAGGGCTCGTCCGCCTTGGGGAAGTCCTGGAGGACATAGTCGTGGACGAGGTGCTTGACCCCGGGGTGGCCGACGCCCAGCCGGACGCGGTGATAGTCCGGCCCGATATGGGCATCGATGCTGCGGATTCCATTGTTCCCCGCCGCCCCGCCGCCCTTCTTCACCCGCATCTTGCCTGCCGCCAGCTCGATCTCGTCGTGGACGACGATGACGTCGTCGGGCGTCAGCTTGTAGAAGCGCATCGCCGCGGCCACCGACCGGCCGGACTCGTTCATGTAGGTCATCGGCTTCAGCGCCAGCACCTTCTCGTCGCCGATGGTGCCGTCGGCGACGAGCCCGAGGAACTTCTCGCGCCACGGCCCGAAGCGCCAGCGCGACGCCAGCACGTCGAGCGCCATGAAGCCGATGTTGTGGCGGTTGCCCGCGTGGCGGGAACCGGGGTTGCCGAGCCCGGCGATGATGCGCATGGATCGGTCCCGGTCCGCCGCCCGCGGACTCCGTCGCTACTTCTTGTCGGACTTGCCCTTGGCCGGCGCCGCCTTGGCCGGGGCCGCCTTGGCGGGGGCGGCCGCGGGCGACTTGCCCTTGTCGCCGCCGGCCGCCGGTGCCGCCGCCGCCGGAGTGGCCGCCGCTGCCGCAGCGGGGGCGGCCTCCTCGGCGACCGCCGTGGTCGGGGCGGCGATGCTGGCGATCGTGAAGTCGCGGTCGCCGATCACCGGCCGCGCGCCCTCGGGGAGGGTGACGCTGCGGATATGGATCGAATCGTGGATGTCCGCACCCGTCAGGTCGACGGTGAGCTGGTCGGGGATGGCGTCGGCCGCGACGTAGAGCTCGACCTCGTGGCGCACGACGTTGAGCACGCCGCCGCGCTTCAGGCCGGGCGAGCGGTCGTGCCCGACGAAGTGCACGGGCACCGCGACGCGGATGCGCGTGTGGGCGCCGACCCGCAGGAAGTCGACATGCAGCGCCCGGTCGGTCACCGGGTCGACCTGCACGTCGCGGGCGAGCACCCGCTCCTTGGCGCCGTCGACCGCGAGGTCGTAGAGGCGCGCGAAGAAGCCGGCGCGGTTGATCTCGCGCTCCAGCTCGCGCGGGTCGAGGGCGATCAGCGCCGGGTCCTTCTTTTCGCCGTAGACGACGCCCGGCACGCTGCCGTCACGACGGGTCTGGCGGGCGGCCCCCTTTCCGCTCCGCTCCCGTCGCTGGGCGGCGATGGTGGTGATTTCCTGCATCGAGATGCTCCTCTCCTTGGATCATGGCGCCGGCCTCCAGGGGTGCCGCGCGCCCTTTCCCGAGCCTGCCCGTCAGTCGAACAGGCTCGAAACCGAACGTTCCTCGCTGATCCGCCGGACGGCCTCGGCCATCAACGGCGCGATCGAAAGCTGGCGGATGTTGCGGGCGACCCGGACCGCCTCGGTCGCCTGGATGCTGTCGGTCATGACCAGCTCGTGCAGCGGCGAGGCGGTGACGCGGGCGACGGCGCCGCCCGACAGCACGCCGTGGCTGACGTAGGCGGACACCGCCTTGGCGCCCGCCGCCATCAGAGCTTCCGCGGCGTTGCAGAGCGTCCCGGCGGAGTCGACGATGTCGTCGACCAGGATGCAGCGATGCCCGGCGACGTCGCCGATGATGTTCATGACCTCCGACACGCCGGCGCGCTCGCGCCGCTTGTCGATGATCGCGAGGTCGGCGTCGAGCCGCCGGGCGATCAGTCGCGCCCGCACCACGCCGCCGACGTCGGGCGAGACGATCACCAGGTCGTCGCCGCCGTGATGGGCCCTGATATCCTCCAGGAAGACCGGAGCGGCGAACAGATTGTCGGTCGGGATGTCGAAGAAGCCCTGGATCTGCCCGGCGTGCAGGTCGAGCGTCAGCACCCGGTCGGCGCCGGCCACGGTGATCAGGTTGGCGACCAGCTTGGCCGAGATCGGCGTCCGGGACCCCGACTTGCGGTCCTGGCGGGCGTAGCCGTAGTAGGGGATGACCGCCGTCGAGCGCCGGACCGACGCGCGCTTCAGCGCGTCCAGCGTGACCAGCAGCTCCATCAGGTTGTCGTTGGCCGGGTAGGACGTCGACTGGATGATGAACACGTCCTCGCCGCGCACGTTCTCCTGAATTTCGACGAACACCTCCATGTCCGAAAAGCGACGCACGCTCGCCTTCGTCAAGGGCAGGTTCAGATAAGCGGCGATCGCCTCGGCGAGCGGCCGGTTGCTGTTGCCGGTCAGAATCTTCATCGGGGTCCGTGCGTGTCGCCGAAAGCACGTGCCCGGCGCGAACGGGGACAACCCCGTAGCGGACGCCGGGCCAAACGGCGCGGGACAATATCAGCGGCTCCCCGCCATGTAAACGTTCTGAAATCTCCCGTCCGAAGCTAGCGCCGGCCAGCCGCCGGTGCCTCCTTGGGGATGCGGGCGACGAGGTCGGAGATGCCCTCGCCCGCGCCCATGGCGACGGCCGCGGCGATCTCGCCCCAGGCCCCCTTCAGGCTGCCGGCCGGGATCTCGTTGGCCTGGGTGACGACGCCGACCTCCTCGCCGCTCGGCCGGGTCACCCGCCATTTGATCTCGACCGCCTCCTTGCCCGGCGCGACCGGCTTCACCGTCATGATCCCCTCGATCACCGCGACGGCGGCCTTGCGGTCCTGGACGACGGCCATGTCCCGCGTCTCGACGACGGAGACGAGCGCGCGCGGCAGCGACCGGCCGCCATCGCCGGGCGCGCCGGTGACGCCGGCCAGATAGACGGGCGTGCGGACGACGGCCGTGGTCGTGCTCGGCATCTGGCCGTTGTAGAGGGCGGCCACCCCCGGCGCGGCGCGCGCCGCCAGCCAGCGCGGCGTCGCGCGCTCCCAGTCGCGGCGGGGGATCGTCTCGTGGTCGAGGCGGCGGGCGACGCTGGTGCCGTCGGCGTCGGTCAGTTCCCAGTCGAACACCAGCTCCACCTCGGCGGTGCCCTGGGGCACCGCCTCGATGCGGCCCAGCAGGAACAGGCTCTCCGACATGCTGCCGCCGGCGATCGCCTGCACCTCGCGGTCGCGCAGGGCCTCGGCCAGGGCGTCCGCGAAGGCCCGCGCGCGGCCCTCCGGCAGTCCCGCCGGCTCCAGCACGGCGACGCCGCCGCGGCCCGGCAGGTTCAGCAACTCGGGCCCGGGCACCGCGACGTCGGCCAGTGGCCGCGGCAGCGGCTGGCAGGCGCCGGCGAGGCAGAGGATCGCCAGGCCGAGGAGGGCGGGGACGGCGGCGCGCCTAGAGGATGACACAGCTCGCGACGATCCCGAGGAAGCAGACGGCTATGAAGATCAGGAGATGGGGCACCGGCTCACCCGTCGAGCGCGATCGCGGCCAGCGCCCGGCCATAGTCCCGCTCACCGGTCAACGTGGCGCGGCGGAAGCTGAAGAAGCGCGCGGGGTCGGCCGCGGTGTCGTCCGCGCAGCGGGCCACCCGGCCGACGCCGGCGGCGGCGAGGCGGGAGGCGACGTAGGAAGGCAGGTCGAACATCGCCTTGTCCGCGCGGCGGCCGGGCGCGAAGAACGCGGCGTTCGCCGGGTCGGCGGCGAGGAAGCGGTCGCGAAACTCCTCGCCGACCTCGTAGGACGCCGGTCCGATGCAGGGACCGACGGCGGCGACCATGCGCTCGGGCACCGCGCCGCGCGCGGCCATCGCCGCGACGGTCGCCGCCACGATGCCGTCGAGCGCGCCGCGCCAGCCGGCATGGGCGGCGCCGACCACGCCGGCCGCGGCGTCGGCGAGCAGGACCGGGGCGCAGTCCGCGGTGAGGATGCCGATGGCGAGGCCCGGCCGCGTCGTCACCAGGGCGTCGGCCCGCGGCGACTCGCCGCGGGGCCAGGGTGCATCGGCGGCGACCACGGTCGGGCTGTGCACCTGGTGCAGCGTCGCCAGCGCGCCCGCGGCGACGCCGAGGCGGCCCATGGCCCGGGCGCGGTTCTCCGCTACCCGGTGCGGGTCGTCGCCCGAGCCGAAGCCGCAGTTGAGCGCGGCGTAGATGCCCTCGCTGACCCCGCCCTCGCGGGTGAAGAAGGCATGGCGCACGCCGCGCTCCGCGGCGAGCGGGGCCATGGTGATCACGGGTCGGGCTCCTCGTGCGCAGGCGGTTCGCCGAACCCCGCCGGGGCCGGCGCGTCCGGGCGGGTGACCGCGAACGCCTTGAACAAGGTGCCCATCCCGCCCGCGGCGATCAAGCGGTGCAGGGCCGTGGCGATCGCGGGCCGGGCGTCCGGCCGGGCCGCGGCCAGCCGTTCCGCGCGCTGCGCGATGCCGAGCGCCCGCAGGAACGCGCCCTGCGGCACCGGCCCCCACGCGCGGGCGCCGGCCGCGGTCACCGCGGCCGCCAGGGCGGCGAAATCGACATGGGCGGAGAGATCGGCCGTGCCGGGACCGTCCAGCGGCGGCACGCGGGCATGGCCGCGCACCGCCTGCAGCGTGTCGCCGCGTCCGGCGGCGTAGCCGTAGTCGATGAGGAGCGCGCGGCCGCCGTCGGCGATGATGCGCCGCGCCACGGCAGCCGCCAGGGCATCGGCCGCCGGCCGCCGCTCGACGACGGTGCCGGGTGGCCCGTCGTCGACGGGAACCAGGGAGGGCGGCGCCGGCAACGTGTCGGCGAAGGCCAGCGCCCCGGCGGCGTCCAGGCCGATGCCGCGCTCGCGCCAGCCGTCTCGCGTGCGGACGATCTGGTGGACCGGCAGCGCGTCCAGCAGCTCGTTGGCGAGCAGGATCAGCGGTCCGCCGGGCACCTGGTCGAAGCGCTCGTGCCAGCAGGGCCGGTGCGCGGCCAGCGTCGCCCGCTGGCGGGCGCGCAGGGCCGGGCTGGTCTCGACGAGATGCAGGCGGACGGCGTCCCGGAACGCCGGGACCACGGCCGCGGCGCGCAGGGCGTCGACCATCATGGTGCCGCGGCCCGGGCCGATCTCGACCAGGGCCACCGGCGCCGGCGCGCCGTCGGCGGACCAGCCGTCCGCCGCCCACAGGCCGATCAGCTCGCCGAACATCTGGCTGATCTCGGGGGCGGTGGTGAAGTCGCCGCTGCGCCCCAGCGGGTCGGCGTGCCGGTAGTAGCCGGCGTCGGCGTCCTGCAGCGCCGCCGCCATGAAGTCGGCGACGGTGATCGGCCCGGATGCGCGGATGCGGGCGGCGAGACGCTCGGCCAGCGGC
>JADZBA010000304.1 GCA_020852355.1 Alphaproteobacteria bacterium | reverse complement strand
TCGTTCAGCTTCCTTTCCCATGTAAAGTTTTGTTAGTTCTAATCTTGTCGACCAATTGCTATTTTAGTAAAGATTGCTATTTTAGCAACCCCCGTACCTGTGGATAGCAATGGTACACTTCTACCAGGACCACAGGAGGAACCTATGGCACTGGTCTTTGATTCGCTGGGGTACAGTCGTAAGCTGCGGGCGGCCGGTGTGCCGCAGGAGCACGCCGAAGCGATGGCCGAAGCCGCACGGGATCACATCATGCTTGAGCTGGTCACGAAGACCGACCTCCAGCACGCGCTCGACACGCAGACGCTGCGGCTGTCGGTGCGGATGGGGATCATGCTCGCGACCGCCGTGGCCGCGCTCGCGGCCCTCGTGCGGCTGACCTGAGTATCGAGCCCGCTCCGATCGAGCGGGCTTTTCCTCGCCCGCTCCCCGACCAGCGCCCGATTTGCCCGAGACAAATCGGAGACAAATATGCCTAACCTATTGATAAGACGGACGTGAAAACTGTCTCAAAATCTGTTGCCCGCAAGGGCGTGTTGGTTCGAGTCCGACCAGGGGCACCAATGATTTCAACAGCCAGGTGATCCCTCTGCGGAGGTCAATGGATCGCCTTTCGCTCCAGTGAGCACATGGCGAGCACCGAGCCGGATACCGCGAGAGGCGGTCTCTGCGGACCATAACGGCACGCGCAGCACCGCAGAACTGGAAGCACGCGCCATGAGCCATCGGCCCCGATACCTCTATGTCGAAGAGGGAACCGTGTTGGGTGCGACGTGCTTCGTCGATCCGCGCGGCATGATCCTCGTCGAGACGCCCGATGGTTTCTGGCGACCCGTCAAGGGGGTCGATCTCGTGGACCTGCATGATCGCTTCCCGAACTTCATCCGCTCGACCTGGAGGCCGGCCGCGACGGAGGGTTAGCCGGGCCGAAGGACGACACCGCGACCTGCCGGACAGGCGCCTGCCCACTTTCCCTTGCGGCGATCGGGTCGAAGCCACACTCTCGGTCGAGTGCGATTGGCAACCTAGAGCAGAAGAATGGTCGGGGGTGCGCTCTTCAGCGCGTTCTTCCTGCGTGAACGGATCGTCGAGACCGGAGCTTGGCGCACGCTCGGGGACGACGAGGTGCTGGCACTCGCGGGCACCGTCCGCGATCTCCTGGCTGCGGCAGCCCGGATGCGGAAGCCGACCGAGCCCGACACCGAGAACGAGGTGATCTTCCCCGTTCTCACGCTGCTCGGCTGGCATCATCACCGGCAGGTCGCTCAGGGTCGCGGCCGGCACGACATTCCCGACGGGCTGCTGTTCCTGTCGGAGACGGCGAAAGCGACGGCGGCCCGGCAGGCCGATCCCGGAGAACGTTACCGCTTCGGCGTCGCCATCGAAGAGAGCAAGGCGTGGAACGTCGCCCTCGATCGCGCCGGCAGCGCGGCGGACGCCGCTCCGTCGTCCCAGATGCTCCGCTACCTCGGGCTCGCGCTGGCACGCCCCGACAGCACCATCCGATGGGGCATCCTCACGAACGGCCGGCTCTGGCGCCTCTACTGGACGGGGGCGAAGGCGCGGCATGAGGGCTATGTCGAGTTCGACCTCGCTGCGATCCTCGATCCCGCGCCGGACGCCCAGGAAGGGCCGCCGGGCGGGCATCCGCTGGGATGGTTCCGGGTCTTCGTGCTCCTCTTCCGGCGCGCCGCGCTGGAACCGGTCGGGCCGGCCGGCAAGACCTTCCTCGACGAGGCCCTGGACGAGGGCCGCCGCTATGAGGAGCGGATCACTGCGGCACTGTCCGAGGCCGTCTTCGACCGGGTGTTCCCCGATCTCGTCCAGGTCTTTGCGAAGTGCGATCCCGCAGCGGCTCCCGCCGATCCGCAATGGCGCCGCGAGGCGAAGGAAACCGCGCTCCTGCTGCTCTTCCGCCTCCTCTTCGTGCTCTATGCCGAGGATCGCGATCTGCTGCCCGTCGGCCATCCCGGCTATCGCCAGGTCGCCCTGCGCACGCTGCGGGACGAGGCGGCCGTGGTGCGCGACGAGAAGCGAAGGCTGTCGGATCGCGCGACGGCCTGGTGGCAACGGCTGCGGAGCCTGTTCGGGGCCATCGCCGACGGCGATCCCGCCTACGGGCTGCCGCCCTATAACGGTGGGCTGTTCAGCGACGACGGCCATCCCATGCTCGGCCGCCTCGAGCTGCCCGACGCCGCGGTGGCGGAACTGATCGAGGATCTGTCGCGCGAAGGCGGGGAGACCGACCGCCGCTACATCAACTACCGCGATTTGTCGGTGCAGCAACTCGGCGCGATCTACGAGCGCCTGCTGGAACGCGACGTCTTCGACGCCGGCGCCGGCGCGGTCGATGTGCGGCTCAATGCCTTCGCCCGCAAGAATACCGGCTCCTACTACACGCCCGACGAGCTGGTCCGGCTGATCCTGCGTCGTGCCGTCGGTCCGCTTCTCGCCGAGCGCATGGCGGCGTTCGAGACCCTGGCCGGAACTCTGGCCGCGGACCGGCGCCGTGTCGAGCAGCGATTGCGCCTCGTCGTCGCGGCCGACCCGGCATCGGCCTATCTCGACCTGCGCGTCTGCGACCCGGCCATGGGCTCCGGCCATTTTCTCGTGTCGCTCGTCGACTACCTCGCCGACGAAACGCTTGCCGCGATGGCCGAGGCGCAGGCGGCCGTGACCTGGGGCGAGTATCGTTCGCCGCTCGCGGCGCAGATCGAGGCGATCCGCGGGCACATCGCCGCGCAGGCGGCGGCGAACGGCTGGACGGTCGACGCACGGCACCTCGACGACAAGGCGCTGGTGCGGCGCATCATCCTGAAGCGCGTCGTCTACGGCGTCGACCTGAACCCGATGGCTGTCGAGCTGGCGAAGCTGTCGCTCTGGCTCCATTCCTTCACGGCGGGCGCGCCGCTGTCGTTCCTCGACCATCACCTGCGCTGCGGCGATTCGCTGTTCGGCGAGTTCCTTCACCCGGTCGAAACGGCGCTGGTGAAGCGCGCCGGCCTCTTCATCCGTTCGTCGGTCGTGGCCGCGCGCAATGCCGCCAAGGGCATGGCGATGGTCGAGCGCCTGACCGACGCCGACATCGCCGAAGTCCGCAGCAGCAAGGCGGCCTTTTCCGGCGTGGAGGAGGCGACCACGCCGCTCGCACGCTTCCTCGACGTCTTCCACGCCGTCCGGTGGCTCGACCCGGAGCGTGCCGGACCGGCGGAGAGCGCATGGTTCGCGCTGCTCGACGGTGCGCTCGGCGATCCGGTGCGGATCGCCGCAGGCATGCCCTTCTCGGCCGGGGCGGAGGCGACGCGGACGGTCGCCGCGGACCTGCTCGCCAAGGCACGCCGGCTGATCGACGAGCGCCGTTTCCTTCATTGGGAAGTCGCCTTCCCGGGCGTCTGGGAAGATTGGGAAAGCAGCGCGCCGCGCGGCGGGTTCGACGCCGTCATCGGCAACCCGCCGTGGGACCGCATCAAGCTCCAGGAGGTCGAGTGGTTCGCGGCCCGCGTCCCCGAGATCGCCCGCGCGCAGCGCGCGGCCGACCGCAAGCGGCTCGTCGCCACGGAGCGGCGGAAGGGCGGCGCCATGGCCGAGGACTACGACCGCGCAGACTGGACGGCGGAGGCCGCGGCCCGCGTCGCCCGCGGCTGCGGTGCCTATCCGCTGCTGTCGGGCGGCGACGCCAACCTCTATTCGCTCTTCGTCGAGCGCGCGCTGCGGCTGGTGAGGCCGGATGGGATCGTCGGAATGCTGGTGCCGTCCGGCATCGCCGCCGACAAGGGGGCCGCCGCGTTCTTCCGCGGGATCAGCACGACGGGACGGCTCGGTGCGCTGCTCGATTTCGAGAACCGCCGCACGACGCTGCAATCAGCACCGTTCTTTCCCGACGTCGATTCGCGCTTCAAGTTCGCGGTGCTCGCCGTGGGCGGCGCCAAGAGGGTGTTTCCCGCTGCGGCCTGCGCCTTCTTCCAGCAGAGCGCGACCGAGGCCGAGGCCGGCGCGTTCACCCTGACGCCGGAGGACTTCGCCGCGGTGAACCCCAATACCGGAACGGCCCCGGTGTTCCGCACGCGGCGCGACGCCGAGTTGACCTTGGACATCTACCGCAGGCTGCCGGTTCTGGTGGATCGACGGACAGAGCCGGCGGAAGCGGTCTGGCCGGTCCGATACTTCACGATGTTCCACATGACCAACGATTCCGGATTGTTTCGCACTCCGCGAGAGCTGGAGAAGCGCGGAGCGTACCGCGTCGCCCCGAACCGTTGGCGCAAGGGGACGTGGGAGTGGCTGCCCCTCTACGAGGGCAAGATGGTGCAGGCGTTCGATCACCGCGCCGCGTCGGTCGAGGTGAACCCGCAGAACGTCCACCGTCCGGCCCAGCCGCTGCCGGCGACGGCGGAGCAGCACGCGAACCCGGCGTGGTGTCCGGAGCCGCAGTTCTGGGTCTCCGGCGACGACGTTCGTTTGCCGTCCGACGTGCCGGCCGTGCTGGCATTCAAAGATGTGACCGCGCCGACGAACGTACGGACGATGATCGCCGCCATCGTTCCGCCGACCGCGTACGGGAACACGCTGCCGGTGCTGCTGCCCGACCTCCCACCGGCGCCCGCAAGAGCGGCCGACGGCGAAGCCTGGACGGCAGCCCTGGCCGAGGTTCGCCGGGGCTATCGCCGGGCTCTGCCGCTGCTCGCCGCGAATACCAACTCGATTGCCTTCGACTACGCTGCTCGACAGAAGGTTCAGGGCCAGCATCTCAACTGGTTCATCGTCGAACAGCTCCCCGTCGTACCGACGGACGCCTTCGCGCGACGCATCGGCCAGATGACGGCCGAGGCATTGGTCCGCGACCACGTCCTGCGACTGACCTACACCGCGCACGACATGGAGCCGTTCGCGCGCGACATGGGCCACGACGGCGGACCGTTTCCTTGGGACGAGGAGGAGCGGCTCCACCTCCGCGCCCGCCTCGATGCCCTCTTCTTCATGCTCTACGGCCTCGACCGCGATGCGGCGGGCTACGTCCTCGACACCTTCCCGATCGTGCGCGAGGAGGAGGGGAGACGCTTCGGCCGGTTCCGCTCCCGCGCCCTCGTCCTCGGCTACATGGCCGCCTTCGCCGCCGGCGACCCGGATAGCCGCATATCGGGATGAAGCGCGACCGGCATCGCCCGCTGTCGCCCTTCACCGTCGAGATGCCCGGAGAATTTCTGCGGCGGGTCCACTCGACCAGGTTTCCCGAATTGTCACGACGAACGATCGTCGTGTTCGCGATGGGGCCGTCGCTCGCCCGGATCACGAGGGGCGCGTCCGACCAGGGGCACCACCCGGCCCGCCATGGCGTCGCGGGTAGTGACCCGCTCGTGCCGCTCCGGGCATCGGCGAAGGCTCCCGGGCCGCTCCGGCGATTGCCGCGGTGCGCACCCGTGGCTTAGTGTGCCGCTCCGGATCGCGGAACGCAGGCGCGGCGGAGGCGGGACCGCGAGTCCTCTCCGCGATGGTCCGGCCGGCTACCGGCGGGCGGCTCCGTTGCGAGGGGGAATGGTCGACTGGCGGCGGGTGGTTGCGGGCAGCGGCGACGACGGCCGGTCTGAAGGATTGCTGCGGGCGCTGGCCGTCGGGACGCTGGTCCTGCCGCTGCTGCTGTTCGCGGGCTTCGCCTGGCGTGCCTATGATCTCCGCTTCGAGGAGGCGCAGCGCGCGCTGGAGCGCTCCGTGGACCTGGTCCTGGAGCATGCGATCAAGGTGTTCGAGACGCAGGAGCTGCTCGCCGCCCAGGTCGGCGAGATCCTGCGCGGCCTCGGCGACGACGTCGCCCGGGCGCGCGAG
>JADZBA010000303.1 GCA_020852355.1 Alphaproteobacteria bacterium | reverse complement strand
TGCAGCCCGCCGGCGGGCGGCCGCGCCGCCATGTGCTGCGTCACCTGGGTGTCGGGCGAGGCGTTGCCGGCGACCATCAGCACGACGTGGTCGACCGGGATGGTCCGCAGGATGCCCTGGGCCAGCAGCGCGTCGAGCAGCGCCTCGGGCTCGCCCCCTGGCCCGCCCTCAGGCAGCGGCGTCCAGTAGCGCAGCGCCTCGAGCCGGCGCCGCGTGCCGGCATCGCGGGCGCGATCGTCGCCGGCGACGTAGTGCGTGCCCAGGGTGGCGATGCGGGCGATGCAGATCGGCTCGCCGGTCGCCGCCGGGTCCTCGGCGCTGTGGTCGGTGTGCAGCCCGTGCGGCGCCGGCACGGTGAAGCGGCCGTAGGCGTAGTGCCCCTTGCGGTAGCGCGCGGCCGGCACCAGCACGGCCATCAGCGCGTCGACGTCGGCGTTGAACTGCCGGGCGAACGCCGCCATCGGCTCGGCCGCGCCGTCGCGCTCCCACGGCGCGTCGACGATCACCGTCTCGACGTCGTCGCAGCGCCGCGCCAGGGCGTGGATGGCGCGGCACGCCTCGGGCCGCACCCGCGCCACGGCGAGCGGCAGCCGCGTATGCGCGTCGCGATCGTTGAAGCCGGCGTGCAGCCGCTCGAGCAGCGCCCAGCCGGCAGCCGGGAACGGCAGCGGCTGCAGGAGCGTGAGCTGCGGCGCCAGGGACGCCCAGGCGTGGCGGAGGGAGGTCATGCGCGCCGATGGTAGCGCGCGGCCGGGGCGGCGCAACGACCGTCGCCATGGACGACGTCGCCGCGCCGTGCTCTCCTCCAGAGGCAGCGCCGGTGGCGCAGGACAGGGGAGGACGGGATGAAACGGGGACTTCTGCTCGCGACGTCGATCGGGCTGGCGGGCGCCTCGGCGATCGTTCTCGCGGCCACCTCGAGCTCGACCGACGCGACCTGGGCCGCGATCGGAAAGCTGGAGGACGGCAGTTCGGTCTACTGCGCCGGCGGGACGGTTCCCATGCCGGAGTGGGCTTGGCAGACCGAGGGGCAGGTCGACCTGAAGGGGAGCACGCTCACCTTCACGACGGCCAGCCGGGCGCCGAACAGCTCGTTCAGCGTCGATCTGAAGGCGCTGCAGCCCGACGGCTCCGGAACGGCCGAGGCCAGGGACGACAAGAATCGAAGGTTCTACGTCACGCTCGCGCCGGGCAGCGGCGCCCGCCCGTTCCGTGTCACCTACTCGTACAACGCTTGCCGGCGGGTCTATACGCCCAGCGCGTAGAGGACAGCAGCCTGCCGTCGGTCCGACACTGCGAGGTCGTCATGGCGCACTCTCCGTCGCGGATCTGCAAGGGGTGCTGGCAGAACCTGCACCTGCCGGTCCCTCTGCGCGGCCTTCCCTCCCTGCCGTTCCGGGCCGTCGGTCTCAAGCCGAGCCGGATGAACCCCAATACCTGCACGTTCTGCGAACTGGCCTTCACCACGATCATGCGGGCGCGCAACGTCGACATCGATGCGTCGGTGATGTTCGCCGACCTGCGCGGCTATACGGGCCTCACCGAGACGCTGCCGCCGGAGGCGATGTCCGAGCTGCTCGACACCTTCTACGATGCCTGCGGCAATGCCATCTGGGCCCAGGACGGATTGCTCAACAAGACGATCGGCGACGCCGTGATGGCGGTCTTCAACTTCCCGGTGAAGCACGGCGATCATGCCGCCCGGGCCATCGCCGCCGCCCGAGGGCTGCAGCAGGATTGCCGCGGCCGCTTCGCCGAGTTCGCGCGGACGCATGGCCTTGACGAGAGGTCGCTGGGCGTCGGTGTCGGCATCGATTCCGGCATCATGAAGTTCGGCGAGTTCGGCCGCTCCCATCGCGACCTGACGGCCATCGGCACGGTGGTGAATGTCGCCGCACGGGCGCAGGCGGCCGCCGGCCCCGGCGCGATCCTGGTGACCCAGCGGGTGCATGACCGCACCCCGACGCTGGCCTGGGACGACCCCGGGCGCGACTACACCCTGAAGGGCTTCGACGCGCCGTTCAGGCTGTTCGCGGCCTAGGACCGCCCTTCGTTCCGCGGCGGCAGTGGTTCCTCCGGCCCTGTGCGGCAGCCGGCGATCCAGGACCTGGTCGCCGGCCAACTGCAGGCTGTCTCGGCGCCGGTCGGCGCGTTCACGCAGCAGGCCGATGCCGGCAGGATCCGCTTCCTCGGCGTCTCCGGCGCGACGCGCAGCGGCTTCGCGCCGAGCGTGCCGACCTTCGCCGAGCCGGGCTATCCCGACCGGGTGCTCTCCGAGTGGTTCGGCTGCTTCGCGCCCAGCGGCACGCCGGCCGCGATGGTCGAGCGGGCCAACGCGGCGCTGCGCGTCGCCCTGGCGCACCAGGACGTGGTCGACGGAATCGGCGCGATGGGGCTGGAGGCCCGGTTCTCGACCGCGGCTGAGCTCGCGACCCTGATCAGGCAGAGCCACGACCGCCGGGGGCCGATCGTGCAGAAGATCGGCTTCACCGCCTACTCCTGAGCGGCAACGAGAAAGGGCGTCCCGCAGGACAGCCTTTCCGGTTCGAGGTTTGCAGACCACTGATGCGCTGGCTCTCTAAAGTTGAGTGGCCCAAGGAAAGGGGTCAGGTCACAGCATCGAAGGCGGCCGAAGCAAGTTCGTCCGCACGTCTCGCGTTCCGATACCACGCGGCATCCGTTAACATTCCCCTATAGC
>JADZBA010000302.1 GCA_020852355.1 Alphaproteobacteria bacterium | reverse complement strand
GCGGCGGCATGCTCGGCGAGCAGCGCCTCGCGGTCGGCGACCGGGATGCGGTAGTAGTCCGGATGGATCTCGCTGAACGCGAGGAACCCGTGCCGGTTGCCGCCATACTCGACGAAGGCGGCCTGGAGGGAAGGCTCTACGCGGGTGACCTTCGCGAGATAGATGTTCCCCTTGATCTGCTTCTTGGTGGAGGTCTCGAAATCGAACTCGTCTAGACGGCTACCGCTGAGGATGACCACCCGGGTCTCTTCGGGATGGGTGGCATCGATGAGCATGCGCTTGGCCATTCGGCGTAGACTCCGCACGGCGCCGCGTCCCGACCCGCGCGAATGACGGGGCGGCGGGCGCCGAAATTGGGGAAGCGGACGCTGCCGGGAGCCACCCCGCCGAACGACGCGCGCAAGCAGGTCATGGCGGGGCTCCCTTGTGTATGGCAGCCCGGTCGGCGAATGCCGGCCGGCGCTCCTGGTTTCGGACTTTCGTCGCTACAGCCCACCGGCGCGAGGGGCGGTCGCCGCCGGCCATAGGCCGCACACGGTTCGCCGCCGCGAGAGCGCCTCCGCGGCCAGATCAACTGGTCCCTCGGTGGACTGCGACTTTTTCGCAACACATACAATACAGACCGCCGCGGTGATTCACAACCAGTTCCGCGGCCCGCCGGCGGCGGCCGGAAACCGGCAGGAGCGGCAGTTGACCACGCGCGGGCGATGCCCTCTGATGGCCGCAACGGCGACGCCGATACGCGGCGCGCAAAAATCGGGAGGGAATGCGTGATTGGACGGAACGCGGCCGCGCGCGTCGCGGCCTTGGCGGTCGTGTGCGGCATCGCCTTCGCTGGTGCTGCCGAGGCCCAGCAGAAGTGGAAGGCCCAGGGGCTCTATGGGCCGAACACGGTGGTTCACAAGGAATTCCAGAAGTTCACCGAGCGGGTGAAGCAGGTCACCAGGGGAGCGCTCGAGATCGAGGCGCTGCCGGTGGCGACCATCGTTCCCCAGGCCGAGGCGCTCGACGCCATCAAGGCCGGCCTGCTCGACGCGGCGGCCGGCACGATGGCCTACCAGGGCGGCAAGGAGGCGGCGGCGGCGTTCTGGGACCTCGCCGGCGGCTACGACAACCCGCTGCACCTGATCATGTGGTACCGCCAGGGCGGCGGCCACGAGATCATGAACAAGATCGCCGCGAAGTGGGACGCGGTCTTCCTCGGGCCGATCATCCTCGGGCTCGAATCGATCCCCTCGAAGAAGCCCATCCGCTCGGTCGCCGACTTCAAGGGCGTGAAGATGCGCTCGCCCGACGGCATCCCCGCCGAGATCTTCGCCAAGCTCGGCGCCTCGGTCTCGGTGATGCCGGGCACCGAGGTCTACACCGCGCTCGACACGGGCAAGATCGAGGCGACCGACTGGGGCACGCTCTCGGTCAACGACGAGGCGGGCTACAACCGCATCGCCCCCTACGCGATCTACCCCGGCATCCACTCGCTGAACGCAATGGACTTCGTCATCCGGCGCAGCAAGTGGAACGCGCTGTCGGCCGAGAACAAGGCGGCGGTGACGGCGGCGGTCGACGAGTGGAGCCTCGCCACCTGGATCAGCCAGGAGCAGGCCGATCGCCTGGCCGCCGCCAAGCGCAGCCCGGACACGCTGGTCGCGTGGGGCGAGAAGGAGAAGGCGGAGCTGCGCGCCGTCGCCGCCGGCGTCTGGGAAGGCTGGGCGAAGAAGAGCCCGCTCGCCAAGGAGATCTACGAGAGCCAGGTCAAGTTCCTGAAATCGATCGGCAAGCTCTGAGCCACCCGCTGAGAGAACCCTGAGCGGCCGGGCGCGGCGATGGCGGCGCCCGGCCCCGTTCCCTCCGATCGAAGCGGCGGCGACGCCGCGCCACCCAGGAACTCCCGCCCATGACGGAAGCGGCCCCGGCCGTCGACCTGGCGCCCAGGAACGCCGTCGACCGGTTCGTCGTGACGACGTCGAAGGTGCTGAGCGTCGCCTATGCGCTCTCGATCGTCGTCACCATCTACGACGTCGCCAACGACATCGCCGGCTCTCCCACTCTGTGGGTGTACGACGTCGTCACGACGGCGATCGCGGTCGCCTTCGTCTTCGGCGGCTCCTACGCGCTGCAGCGCCGCGAGCACATCCAGATCACCGCGATCTACGACCGCTACTCGCCGCGCGCGAAGCTGCTCTGCGACGCCGTCAGCTACGCCGCGACGCTCATCTACTTCATGGTGGTCGCCTGGTTCTCGTGGCGGCTGGCGCACGATTCCGTGGTCGACTGGGAGGTCGGCGGCTCCGCCTGGGCGCAGCCGACGCCGGTCGTCGTCAAGGTCTCGATGTTCATCGGCACCGCGCTGATGATCGTGCAGGCATTCAGCAATCTGGGCGTGGTGCTGCGCACGCTGGGCCGGGTGCCGCCGGTCGTCCTGGCGAGCTTCGCGGCGGCGCTGCTGTTCGCGGCCTATCTCGCGGCCATGCTGTCGACCGACGGGACGCTCGCCTGGTTCCGGCCGCTCGACTGGCTGGCGGGCGGCAGCTTCTCGCCCGGCATCCAGACGATCTCGCTGCTGATGCTGGTCGCCTTCATGGTGCTGATCTTCGGCCTGGGCATGCCGATCGGCTTCGCCACCGGCCTGATCGCCGTCATCTTCTGCGTCCTCTTCCGCGACATCGACGCGCTGTCGATCATCACCTTCCGCACCTACGGGTTCATCAACTCGTACGTCCTGCTCTCCGTGCCGATGTTCCTGCTGATGGCGGCCATCCTCGACAAGTCGGGCGTCGCCCACGACCTCTACGACGCCCTGAAGATCTGGGCCGGCGGCCTGCCGGGCGGCGTCGCGGTGATGACGCTGGTCGCCGCCTCGGTGATGGCGGCGATGACCGGCATCATCGGCGGCGAGGTGATCCTGCTCGGCCTCGTGGCGCTGCCGCAGATGCTGCGCCTGGGCTACGATTCCAAGCTCGCCATCGGCGTGGTCTGCGCCGGCGGCTCGCTCGGCACGATGATTCCGCCGAGCCTCGTGCTCGTCTTCTACGGCCTCACGACGTCGACCTCGATCGGCGACCTCTTCCTCGCGTCGACCGTTCCGGGCCTGATGCTGGCCGGCATCTACATGGCCTACGTGCTGATCCGCTGCGCGATCGATCCGAAGCTCGGGCCGCCCGCTCCGCGCGAGCTCTACGACATCCCGCTGTCGCAGAAGCTGGCGGCGCTGCGCAAGGTGATCCTGCCGCTGCTCATCATCTTCTCGGTGCTCGGCAGCATCTATACCGGCCTCGCCTCGGTGAGCGAGGCGGCCGCCGTCGGCGTCGCAGGCGTCATGATCGCCGCCGCCCTCCGCCGTACCCTCGGCTGGGCGATGCTCCGCGATTCGCTCTACACGACGATGTCGACCTGCGGCCTGCTGATCTGGCTGACCATCGGCGCCAACGCCATGGTCGGCGTCTACAACCTGCTCGGCGGCATCACCTACCTCAAAGCCATCATGACCGGCCTGCCGCTCGACCCGATCGGCGTCATCCTGGTGATGATGGCGATCCTGGTCCTGCTCGGCTGCTTCATGGACTGGTTCTCCATCATGCTGCTGACCATGCCGATCTTCGCCCCCACGGTGCAGGCGCTGGGCTACGACCTGATCTGGTTCGGCGTGCTGTTCAACGTCACGATGCAGGTCGGCTATCTCTCCCCGCCGTTCGGGCAGGCCGCCTTCTACCTGAAGTCGGTCACGCCCCCGGAGATAACCCTCAACCACATCTTTATCTCCCTGTTGCCCTTCATGGGGCTCCAGATGCTCGGGCTGGCGATCATCCTGTTCTTCCCCGACGTGGCCCTGTGGCTGCCGCGGGTCCTGGGCTAGGGCGGCGGCGATGACCGCCGTGCGGGCCGCTGCGGGACGCCTGCGCGAGGCCGTGGGCGCGATCTTCGCCGCCGGCGGCTGCGCCCCCGGCGAGGCCGCGGCGATCGCCGAACATCTCGTCGTCGCCAACCTGATGGGCCACGATTCCCACGGCGTCATCCGCGTCGCCAAGTACATCGACTGGCAGCAACGCGGCATGGTGCTGCCCAACCGCCGGCTGGAGACGCTGCGCGACGACGGCGCGCTGCACATGGTCGACGGCGGCTTCGGCTACGGCCAGTCGCTCGGCCGCGCGGCCATGGAGGCCGCCGTCGCGCGCGCCGGGACGAACGGCGTGTGCGTCCAGGCACTGCGCAACGTCGGGCATCTCGGGCGCATCGGCGCCTGGGCGGAGATGGCCGCCGCCGCCGGCCTCGTCTCCGTCCACTTCGTGAACACCTCGGGCTTCGGCGTGCTGGTGGCCCCCCACGGCGGCAGCGACCGGCGGCTGTCGGCCAACCCGATCGCCGCCGGGGTGCCGCGGGCGGACGGACCACCGCTGATCCTCGACATGTCGACCTGCGTCATCGCCGAGGGCAAGATCCAGGTGGCGCGCAACCGGGGCGTGGCGCTGCCCGAGGGTGCGGTCATCGACGGCGCCGGCCGGCCGACCCGCGACCCCGAGGCGTTCTACGCCGACCCGCCCGGGGCCATCCTGCCGATCGCCGCGCACAAGGGCTCGGGCCTGTCGATCCTCTGCGAGGTGCTGGCCGGCGCGCTCACCGGCGGCGGCTCGACCCATCCGGGCAACGCGTCGGCCGGGCGCCTCGTCAACAACATGCTGTCGATCCTGATCGACGCCGCCGGGCTGAGCGGGACGACGGCGTTCCACGACGACGTCCGCCGCCTGACCGAATGGGTGAAGGCGTCGCCGCCGCTCGCCGCCGGCGGCGAGGTGCTGGTCCCGGGCGAGCCGGAGCGACGGACGCGCGCCGAGCGCGAGGCGAACGGCATCCCGATCGACGGGGCGACGCGCCGGCAGCTCGCCGATGCGGCCGCGGCGGTCGGCCTCGACGGCGCCGTCGTCGCGCGGGCGATCGGCTGAGAGCGGAAGGGAGACGACCCATGCGCGGCAATCCGGTGCGTACCACGGTGATGAAGGGCGGCACGGCATTCGGCCATATGGCCTTCGAGTTCTTCACGCCGGGCCTCTTTCCGATCCTCGCCGCGGCGGGAGCGGAGTTCGTGATCCTCGACACCGAGCACAGCGGCGTCGGCATCGAGACGATCAAGAGCCAGGTCGCCTACGCCCGCGGAACCGGCGTCGTGCCGCTGGTCCGCGTGCCCGGCACCCACTACCACCTGATCGCGCCGATGCTGGACGCCGGCGTCATGGGCATCATGGTCCCGATGGTCGAGACCGCCGACCAGGCGGCCAGGATCGCATCCTGGTGCCGCTACCGTCCGGAGGGCGTGCGCGGGCTCGCCTTCGGCATGCCGCACGACGACTACACCGGCGGCGACCACGTCGCGAAGATGAAGGCCGCCAACGAGCGCACCCTCGTCATCGCCCTGATCGAGACCGCGACCGGCATCGAGAACGTCGACGCGATCATGGCGACGCCGGGCGTCGACGTCGGCTGGCTCGGCCATTTCGACCTCTCCAACGCGCTCGGCATCGACGGGCAGTTCGACCATCCGCGCTTCAAGGCGGCGGTGAAGAAGCTGGTGAAGGCGTGCGAGCGCAACGGCAAGCCCGCGGGCTTCCTGTGCGGCGACGTGAAGACCGGCCGCCGCTTCCTCGACCAGGGCTTCCGCATGCTGGCCTACGGCGTCGACAGCGGCCTCTTCCAGCAGGCGCTGAAGACGGGGATCGACGGGCTCAGGGCCGCGAAGGGCTGAGCGGCGTCGGCAAGAAACGCAGGGCTGGAAACAGGAGGAAACGACCATGACCAGGACACCGCGCCTCTTCGCGGCGGCGGCCGCCGCCGTCCTCGGGCTCGTCCTCGGCGCCGGCGGGGCCGACGCCCAGACGCTCGACCGCATCCTCAAGGAGAAGAAGATCCGCATCACCGCGCAGATCGATTCCGCTCCCTTCGGCATCCTCGACAAGGACAACAAGCCGACCGGCTCGGAGATCGAGACGGCGCGCCAGATCGCCAAGGACCTCGGCGTCCAGCTGGAGCTGGTGCAGGTGTCCGGCCCGCAGCGCATTCCGGCCCTGCTGTCGGACCGCGCCGACCTCGCCATCTCCTCGCTGTCGATCACGACCGAGCGGGCGAAGACCGTGTGGTTCTCCAGCCCGCACGGCGCCCTCAGCATCGTCATCGGCGGCCCGAAGAACATCGCGATCAAGGGACCGGCCGACCTCGCCGGCAAGAAGATCGGCATGACGCGCGCCACGCTGGAGGAGCAGGAGGTGCCGAAGATCGCGCCGCCCGGCACCAACATCGTCTTCTTCGACGAGCACGCGGCGACCCAGCAGGCGCTGCTGACCGGACAGGTCGACGCGATCGGCAGCGCCGCGTTCCTGATCGCCGACCTCGCCAAGAAGGCGCCCAACATGGGCATCGAGACCAAGTTCACGGTGACCACGGCCTTCTACGGAATCGCCGTGAAGCCCGGCAACCTCGACCTCCTGCAGTGGGTCAACACCTGGGTCTTCGTGAACAAGAACAACGGCGTGCTGGCGAAGATCTACGAGACGCACACCGGCGTGAAGCTGGTCGACCTGCCGCCCCTGTGACGGCCCGCCGCCCGCCCCTCCTGACCGGGGCGGGCGCCCTCTTCCCGGATCCCGGCGGCGGCGGCGCGTGACCTACGTCTTCCAGTTCGGCATCGTCCTCGACCATTTCGACCGGATGCTGGCCGGGGCGTGGCTCACGATCCGCCTCGCCGGCCTGGCGATGGTGCTGGGCCTGGCGGTCGCGGTGGTCTGCGCCTACCTGCGCACCGCCGGGCCGAAGCCGCTGCGCGCGCTGGTCGGCGCCTATGTCGAGGCGATCCGCAACACGCCCCTGCTGATCCAGCTCTACGTCGTCTTCTTCTCGCTGCCCTCGCTCGGCGTGCGCATGGACGCCAACGAGGCGGCGCTGGTCGCCATGGTCATCAACCTCGGCGCCTACGCGACAGAGATCGTGCGCGCCGGCGTCCAGTCCGTGCCGCGCGGCCAGATCGAATGCGGGGTGGCGCTGGGCCTGACGCGCCTGCAGGTCTACCGGCTGATCGTGCTGTTCCCCGCCCTGAAGGCGGTGTTCCCGGCGCTCGCCAGCCAGTTCATCCTGCTGCTGCTGGGCTCGTCGGTCGTCTCCGCCATCTCGGCCAACGAGTTGACGGCGATCTCCAACACCCTGCAGTCGACGACCTTCCGCGCGTTCGAGGTCTACATCATCGCGACGATCATGTACCTCGCCATCGCGGTCGCATTCCGCGGCCTGTTCGCCGCCCTCTACTGGTACGTCTTCGTGCGCGGCCGCGGGCGCTGACGATGCGGCAGTTCTCGACCAACGAGTTCCTGTTCATCCTCGCCGCGATGCAGTGGACGGTGGTGCTGTCGCTCCTCGCCTTCGCACTGGGCGGGGCGCTCGGCGGCCTCGTCGCGGTGCTGCGCGTGTCGCGGCTGCTGCCGGTGCGGCTCCTGGCGACGGGCTACGTCCAGCTCTTCCAGGGCACGCCGCTGCTGATGCAGCTCTTCCTCGTCTATTACGGGCTGGGGCTGTTCGGGCTCAGGCTCGACGCCTGGACGGCGGTCACCGTGGCCTACTCCTGCTATGCGGCGGCCTTCCTCGGCGAGATCTGGCGGGGCTGCATCCAGGCCGTGCCGCGGGAGCAGTGGGAGGCGGCGAAGGCGATGTCCTTCACCTATCTCCAGCAGCTCCGCCTGATCGTCATCCCGCAGGCGGTGCGCATCGCCATCCCGCCGACGGTGGGATTCCTGGTGCAGCTCGTGAAGGCCACCGCCGTCGCCTCGATCATCGGCTTCGTCGAGCTGACGCGCGCCGGGCAGCTCATGACGAACGCCACCTTCCAGCCGACGATCGTCTACCCGCTGGTGGCGGCGCTCTATTTCGCGCTGTGCTGGCCCTTGTCGCTGTGGGCGCAGCATCTGGAGCGGCGCCTGCGCGTCGACAACGCGATGGGCCGCAAGAAATGACCGAAGGAGCATCCGCGATGGACAAGGCCAGGATCGGCTATATCGGCGTCGGGCTGATGGGTCACGGCGCCGCGAAGAGCATCCTGCTGAAGGGCTACCCGCTGGTCGTGATGGGCCATCGCAACCGCGCACCCGTCGACGATCTGGTGGCCAGGGGCGCCGCCGAGAGTCGCAGCGCCGCCGAGATGGCGCGCGACAGCGACGTCCTCTTCCTCTGCCTGCCCTCCTCGGTCGAGGTCGAGGCGATGGTGTACGGTCCGGGCGGCGTGCTGGAGGGTGCGCATGCGGGGCTGACGGTGGTCGACAGCACGACGGCCGACCCCAACTCGACGAAGCGGATCGCCGCCGATCTCGCGAAGAAGGGCGCGGCCATGATCGACGCCCCGCTCGGCCGCACGCCCAAGGAGGCCGAGGAGGGCAAGCTCAGCACCTATGTCGGCGGCGACCGCGCCACGGTCGCCCGCGTCCGGCCGGTGATGGAATGCTACGCCGACACGATCGTCGAGGTGGGGCCGCTGGGATCGGGACACACGCTGAAGCTGATCAACAACTTCATCTCGATCGGTACCTGCGCGATCATCGCCGAGGCGGCGGCGACGGCGGCCAAGCTCGGCGTCGACATGCGCAAGTTCCACGAAGTGATCTCCGCCGGCGGCGCCAACAGCAAGATGTTCCAGATGGTCATGCCGTGGGTGCTCGACGGCGACGACAGCCACCTCCGCGGGCCCCTGCGCATCGCCGGCAAGGACCTGCGCTTCTACACCAGGCTGGCCGAGCAGGCGCCGGCCGCCGCCTTCATCGCCCAGGCCGTGAACCAGACGTTGCAGCTCTGCAACGTGCGCGGCCACGGCGAACGGTTCCTGCCCGTCCTGCCCGGCATCCTGGCGGAGCTCAACGGCGCGAAGATCCGCGACCTGTAGGCGCCGCCCCGCGCCAAGGAGCGGCTCAGTCGTCCCGCCCGTGGACGCCCAGGCAGTCGAGGACGATCGTCACGTCGGCCAGGGGCGCCCCGAAGTAGCGCGCGATGTCGTCACGGCGCAGCCCGATATCGACGAGGGCCGCGAGTTCCACGGCAGAGGGCAGCCGGACGTGACCCGCGGGGGTGCAGGGAGCGATATCGTCCGGCAGGACCGTGTTCGTCCGGTGCATCGTCATGGCGACCCTCCTGTCCACCGCCGGCGCAGTCGGCAGCATTCGGCGGATATGGGGACGCGTCGGCCCGACGGCATCCCCCGGCGCATTGACGAACGTGTGATCGCCGGCGGAACGGAGACCCGCCGGGCACGTTGAGGCTGCGGCATCGATCTTGCGGCAAGGTCGCCCCGGAAGCGCCGCATTGCCGCACGACATTCGCGCGCCAGATATGATACGAGCCCGCCCTCCGTACCCACGGCCGACCGAGATGCTGCGGTTCCTGCGAATCCTCTTCTTCCTCGTCATCGCCCTCGGTGTCGTCGCGGCGGGATCGGCCTATCTCGTGCTGCAGCACTACGCCCGCGACCTGCCGGACTATCAGCAGCTCGCGGCCTACGACCCGCCGATGGTGACGCGGGTCCATGCCGGCGATGGACGGCTGCTGGCGGAATACGCCATCGAAAACCGCGTGTTCGTGCCGATCTCGGCGATCCCCAAGCGGTTGATCGACGCCTTCCTGGCGGCCGAGGACAAGAATTTCTACAGCCATCCCGGCATCGACATACAGGGCATCGTCCGGGCCACGGTGCAGAACGCCCTCAACTTCGGCAGCAGCCGCCGACCGGTGGGCGCGTCGACCATCACCCAGCAAGTCGCCAAGAACTTCCTGCTGACCAACGAGGTGTCGTTCGAGCGCAAGATCAAGGAGGCGATCCTCGCCTACCGTATCGAGCAGACCTTCTCGAAGGACCGCATCCTCGAGTTGTATCTCAACGAGATCTATCTCGGCTTCAACTCGTACGGGGTGGCGTCCGCCGCCCTCAACTACTTCAATCGCTCGCTCGACGATCTGTCCCTGGCGGAAGCCGCCTTCATCGCGGCGTTGCCGAAGGCGCCCAACAACTACAACCCCCAGCGCCGGCCGGAGGCCGCCAAGGCGCGCCGCGACTATGTCCTGGAGCGCATGGCCGAGGACGGTCTCGCTACGCGGGAGGAGGTCGCCGCGGCGATCGCCAGCCCGATCGAGATCCGTTCGCGCACGGCGGCCGAGGCGGTGCGCGCCGACGTGTTCGCCGAGGAGGTACGGCGCGAGCTGATGCGCCAGTACGGCGAGAAGGCGGTCTATCGCGGCGGCCTCAGCGTGCGGACCACGCTCGACCCGGTGCTGCAGACCTACGCCGAGACGGCGTTCCGCGAGGGCATCGTCGCCTACGACCGCCGCCACGGCTGGCGGGGGCCGGTCGCCCGGATCGCGCTCGACGGCAAGGGCGACGAGTGGAAGGCCAGGCTGGCGGCCGTTCCCGCGCCGCCCGGCCTCGCCCCGTGGACGCTGGCCGCCGTCCTGACGGTCGGTCCGGCGGAGGCGGTGATCGGCCTGCCCGACGGCGGCAAGGGCCGCATCCCGCTGGACGAGCTGCGCTGGGCGCGCGAGACGAAGGAGGACCAGCGGCTGGGACCGGCGGTGCGCACGCCGGCCGACGTGCTGGCGGCGGGCGACGTCGTCGCCGTCGAGCGCGCGGCCGCCCCGGCGCCGCAGCGGGCGCCGGCGCGCGGCCGCGCGGCCGCCCCGGCGCCCGAGCCGGCGGCGGCGTCCGACCGCTACGCCCTGCGCCAGATTCCCAACGTCTCCGGCGGCTTCATCGCCCTCGACCCCCATACCGGCCGCGTCCTGGCGATGATCGGCGGCTTCAGCTTCGAGGGCTCGCAGTTCAACCGGGCGACCCAGGCGATGCGCCAGCCCGGCTCGTCGTTCAAGCCCTTCGTCTACACCGCCGCGCTCGAGACCGGCATGCCGCCGAACACCATCATCCTCGACGAGCCGGTGGTGTTCGATCCCGGCGGCGGCCAGGAACGCTGGAAGCCCGGAAACTCCGACGGGAAGTTCCTCGGCGCGATGCCGATGCGCATCGGCATCGAGCGCTCGCGCAACCTGATGACGGTGCGGCTGGCCGAGCGGATCGGCATGGGCAAGGTCGCCGACGTCGCCAGGCGCTTCGGCGTGTTCGACGACATGCAGCCCGTGCTGGCGCTGTCGCTGGGCGCCGGCGAGACGACCCTGATGCGCATGGCTTCCGCCTACGCCATCTTCGTCAATGGCGGCAAGAAGGTGACCGCGACCCTGATCGACCGGGTGCAGGACCGCGAGGGCAAGACGATCTTCCGCCACGACGCGCGCGAGTGCCCGACCTGCCGGCCGGAGCGCTGGAGCGGCCAGGCGCCGCCGGTCCTGCCCGACCCACGACCGCAGGTCGTCGACCCGCAGACCGCCTACCAGATGGTCTCCATGCTGGAGGGTGTCGTGCTGCGCGGCACCGCCGCGCGCGCCGCCGCGCTGCGCCGGCCGCTCGCCGGCAAGACCGGCACGACCAACGATGCGTTCGACGCGTGGTTCGTCGGCTTCTCGCCCGACCTCGTGGTCGCGACCTATGTCGGCTTCGATCGCCCGCGCACGCTGGGCCCCGGCGAGCAGGGCGGCAGCACGGCGGTACCGATCTTCACCCGCTTCATGGAACAGGCGCTGAAGGACAAGCCCGTGGTGCCGTTCCGCGTGCCCTCGGGCCTGCGCCTCGTGCGCATCGACCGTCTGACGGGTCAGCCCGCCGGCCCCGGCGATCCCAACACCATCATGGAGGCCTTCAAGCCCGGCACCGAGCCGACGGCCGACGTGCCGCCGCAGCTCTCCTCGATGCCCGGCGGCGACCCGGCCCTCCCCGCGGCCGGCGGCCCGCCCGGCGCGTTCGCCCCGCCGCCGCGCCCGGTCGTGCCGGCCGCCGCGCCGAGTGGCATCTATTGAGGAACGTCGCTATATAGGCGGCTCGCATCTGAAGGAACCCAGCGCATGCGCGCGGAACTGCAGGCGGACGTCGAGGCGATCGAAGGATCGCTCGCGCTGCTGAGGAGGCATCTTTGACTGGGACGAGGCACAGCGACGCCTCTCCGAGCTGGATGCTCTCGTCGAGAACCCCGACCTCTGGAACGATTCGGCTCGCGCCCAGCTGCTGATGCGCGAGCGCACCGGCCTGTCCCAGGCCGTGGCCGAGGTGCGCGCGATCGAGCGGGCCCGGGACGACGCCGTGACCCTGATCGAGCTCGGCGAGGCCGAGGGCGACGCCGACACGGTCGCCGAGGGCGAAAGCGCGCTCGGCGCGCTGCGCCAGCGCGCGGCCAAGGCCGAGCTGGCGACGCTGCTGAGCGGCGAGGCCGACGTCAACGACGCCTATGTCGAGGTCCATGCGGGCGCCGGCGGCACCGAGTCCCAGGACTGGGCCGGCATGCTGCTGCGCATGTATCTGCGATGGGCCGAGCGCCGCGGGTTCAAACGCGACGTCATGGACCTGCAGGAAGGCGACGAGGTCGGCATCCGCAGCGCCACGATGAACATCATCGGCGACTACGCCTACGGGCTGCTGCTCGCCGAAGCGGGCGTGCACCGGCTGGTGCGGATCTCGCCGTTCGACCAGGCAGCGCGGCGGCACACCTCGTTCGCGTCGGTGTACGTCTGGCCCGAGCTGCCCGAGGACGTCGACATCGCGATCGAGGACAAGGATCTGCGCGTCGACACCTATCGGTCCAGCGGCGCCGGCGGCCAGCACGTCAACGTCACCGATTCCGCCGTCCGTCTCACGCATCTCCCGACCGGCATCGTCGTGTCGTGCCAGAACGAGCGCTCGCAGCACCGCAACCGCGACGCGGCGATGAAGGTGCTCAAGGCCCGGCTGTTCGATCTGAAGATGAAGGAGCAGCAGGCGAAGCTGGAGCAACTCGGCGGCGAGAAGAAGGACATCGCTTTCGGCCACCAGATTCGCTCCTACGTGCTCCACCCGTATCAGATGGTGAAGGACCACCGCACCAAGGAGCAGATGGGGGACATCAACCGCGTTCTCGACGGCGATCTCGACGGCTTCGTCAAGGCATACCTGATGAAGAAGGCCTCGGGCACGCTCGCTGCCGCCACAGACGACGACGTGGAGTAGGACCGCGGCAACAAGGCGTATCATGAGGATGCGCCCCCTGAGTCAACTCGACTTCCGGTTGTTGCGGCTCGCCGAACCGGCCGTCGGGGGGAGGCGTTTCCGTGGGCGGACGGCTTCGCTTCGCGTTGCTCGCGCTTGTCCTGTGCGGCCTGGCCTCGGCGCAGCGCCCGCAGTTCCGGACCGGGGTCGAAGTCGTCGAAGTCGACGTTCACGTCGTCGACAGCGGCGGAAACCCGGTCATCGACCTTGGACCGGGCGACTTCT
>JADZBA010000301.1 GCA_020852355.1 Alphaproteobacteria bacterium | reverse complement strand
CGGTCGGCAGCGGCACCGACGACATCGACACCATCCTGGGCGGCGACGGCGACGACACCATCGTCGGCGAGGCCGGCGGCGACAGCATCCTGGGCGAGGGCGGCAACGATGCCGTGACGGCCGGCGACGGCGGCGACTTCGTGCTGGGCGGCGACGGCAACGACACGCAGTTCGGCAATGCCGGCGCCGACACCATGAACGGCAATCTCGGCTCCGACGTGCTGTTCGGCGGCCAGGACGTCGACTTCGTGAGCGGCGGCCAGGGCGACGACCTCGTCCTCGGCGACAAGGGCGACGACGTCGCCTCGGGCAACATCGGCGCCGACTTCGTCTATGGCGGCCAGGGCAACGACCAGGTGTTCGGCGGCCAGGGCGACGACCATCTCTTCGGCAATCTCGGCAACGACACCCTGTCGGGCGACCTCGGCCCGGACACCCTGCGCGGCGACGCCGGCACCGACGCCTTCGTCTTCTTCGCCGGCAGCGGCGTCGACATCATCGAGGACTTCGACGCCGCCGGCGGCGAACGCATCTCGGTCGACCTCACCGCGGGCAGCATCAACGGCATCGCCATCAACTCGCCGGCCGCCCTCCTCGCCCGCGCCACCGACGTCGCCGGGCCGGGGGGCACCGACGTGTTCGTGGATCTCGGCGCCGGCAACGGCGTCATCATCCGCAGCACGACGGTCGGCCAGCTCAGCCCCGACCACTTCATCATCTTCTGAGCGGCGGGCGGCGCGGGACCGGGGCGAAGGAACATCCGGCGACGCGGGCGGTTGAACCCATCGACGACCCCCAACCGAGGAATGTCGCACGATGGCCAAGACCCCAGCCGCCAAGCCCACCCCCCCGAAACGCAGGGCGGCTCCCGCCGCCCCCCGGCAACGGACCGTCCGCAAGCCCGATGCCGTCGCGCTGCTCAAGGAAGACCATCGCGCGGTCGAAGCGAAATTCGAGCGCTACGAGAAGATCAGGGAGCGGGCGGACGACGCGAGGAAGGCGGCCCTGGTCGCGGAGATCTGCGCCGCACTGAAGCTGCACACGGCGATCGAGGAGGCCGTGTTCTACCCGGCCGCCCGCGCCGTGATGGAGGACCAGGACCTCCTCGACGAGGCCGATGTCGAGCACGCGAGCGCCAAGGAGCTGATCGCCCAGCTCGAAGCGGGCTCGCCCGCCGACGACCACTACGACGCCAAGGTCAAGGTGCTGGGCGAGTACGTCAAGCACCATGTCAAGGAGGAGGAGCGCGAGCTCTTCAAGGAGGCGCGCAAGGCAGGCATGGACATGCGCGCGGTCGGCGACGAGCTGCGCGCCGCCCGCGCCGAGCGCGAGCCGCCGCGCAGCCGCGGCCGCGGCGCCGAGCAGCCGTTGCGCGGCTGAGCCGATACGCGTTGCCGACGACGGGAGAGAGCGATGGCAGAGGAACGAACGAGCGGCGGGCCGCTCGGGCCGACGGCCTCCATCACCGACGAGGAGGGCGGCATGTTCGACATCGACGCCCTGGTGCGCGACGTCATGGAGCATGGCGCCGCTGGCGAGGCGGCACGACGCAACGCGGCCGCGCGGCGCCCGCTCGCCGGGGGCTGCGAAATCGGCGCTGCGGCCCCGGCCAAGCGCGACGAGAAAGACGAGCAGTAGGCGGGAACTCCGGTAGCGATCGGCCGTTGTCGTCACGTCGGAGGCGCTTCGGCAGGCGCGGAAGTCCCCCAGGGGCGGCGCCCGGCCGGCGTCGACTGTCGGCCCGACGAGGGCTGCTTCCCCGCGAGGGAAGAGTGCCGGCACCGTCCGGTCCGAAGCGGAAAGGCCGCCCCGAGGGCGGCCTTTCCTGCGTCGGGGCGGCGCTGCCGCGGGTCAGACGATGCCGCCCATGCAGAGGTACTTCACCTCGAGGAACTCCTCGATGCCGTACTTCGAGCCCTCGCGGCCGATGCCCGATTCCTTCATGCCGCCGAACGGCGCCACCTCGGTCGAGATCAGGCCGGAGTTGATGCCGACGATGCCGTACTCCAGCCCTTCCGCCGTCTTCCAGATACGGGTGATGTCGCGGCTGTAGAAATAGGCCGCCAGGCCGAACTCGGTGTCGTTCGCCATGGCGATGGCGTCGGCGTCCTTCTTGAAGCGGAACAGCGGCGCCACCGGGCCGAACGTCTCCTCCTTGGCGACGGCCATCGCCGGCGTCACGTCGGCCAGCACGGTCGGCTCGAAGAAGCTCCCGCCCAGCGCGTGGCGCTTGCCGCCGACGACGACCCGCGCGCCCTTGGCGAGCGCGTCGGCGATGTGCTCCTCGACCTTCGCCACCGCCTGCATGTCGATCAGGGGGCCCTGCGTGACGCCCGCCCGCATGCCGGGGCCGACGCTGAGGCCGGAGACCGCCTGCGACAGCTTGGCCGCGAACTCGTCGTAGACGCCGTCCTGCACCAGGAGGCGGTTGGCGCACACGCAGGTCTGGCCGGCATTGCGGTACTTCGACTGGATGGCGCCCTCGACCGCGGCGTCCAGGTCGGCGTCGTCGAAGACGATGAAGGGCGCGTTGCCGCCGAGCTCCAGCGACACCTTCTTCACGGTCGCGGCGCACTGCTCCATCAGCAGCTTGCCGATCTCGGTCGAGCCGGTGAAGGAGAGCTTGCGCACCGTCGGGTTGCCGGTCATCTCGCCGCCGACTTCCTTGGCGCCGCCGGTCACCACGTTGAGGATGCCTTTGGGCACGCCGGCGCGCTCGGCCAGTTCGCACAGCGCCAGCGCCGAGAAGGGCGTCGCCGAGGCCGGCTTGATCACCACCGGGCAGCCGGCCGCCAGCGCCGGGGCGGCCTTGCGGGTGATCATCGCCGCCGGGAAGTTCCACGGCGTGATGCAGGCGACGACGCCGACCGGCTCCTTGATGACCACGATTCGCTTGTCGGCCATGTGCTGCGGAATCGTGTCGCCGTAGATCCGCTTGCCCTCCTCGGCGAACCACTCGACGAACGACGCGGCGTAGGCGATCTCGCCCTTGGCCTCGGGCAGCGGCTTGCCCTGCTCGGTCGTCATGATGACGCCGAGATCATCCTGGTTCGCCATCATCAGGTCGAACCACTTGCGCAGGATGGCCGAGCGGTCCTTGGCCGTCCTGGCGCGCCATGCCGGCCACGCCCGGTTCGCCGCCTCGATGGCGCGGCGCGTCTCGACCGCGCCCATCTTGGGCACGGTGCCGATGGTCTCGCCGGTCGCCGGGTCGGTCACGGGAATCGTGCCGCCGCCATCGGCATCGACCCAGGCGCCGTCGACGTAGCATTTCTGGCGGAACAGCGTGGCGTCCTTGAGCTGCATGGGGGCATCCTCCGGGGGGAGTGGGGACGGGGCGCGACCGCCCCGCCGGGATGGCGGCACAATACCCTTACCCGACGCCGCACGCGAGGAGCGACGACCCGATGTTCACCCGCACGATCGACACCACGATCGCCGTCGCCGCCACGCCCGCCCGCGTCTGGGACGTGCTGACCGACTTCGCGGCCTATCCCGACTGGAATCCCTTCATCCGGCGGATCGAAGGCGTCGCGCGCCCGGGCATCCGGCTGACCGTGGAGATCGCGCCGCCGGGCCGCCGCGCGATGACGTTCCGGCCGCGGGTGCTGAGCGCCGTGCCGGAGCGCGAGCTGCGCTGGCTGGGCGAGCTCGTCGTGCCCTGGCTCTTCGACGGTGCGCACGGGTTCGCGATCGTGCCGGCCGAGGGCGGCTGCGTGTTCCGCCAGAGCGAGGTCTTCGTCGGCCTGCTCGTGCCGGCGATGGGCCGCGCCTCCTACGCCGCCGTGCGCGCCGGCTTCGCGGCGATGAACGCCGCCCTGAAGGCGCGCGCCGAGGCGTGAGCCGCCGCCCTACTCCACGACCACGCTCTTCGCGAGGTTGCGCGGCTGGTCGACGTCGGTCCCCTTCAGTACCGCGACATGGTAGGCGAGAAGCTGCACCGGCAGCGCGTAGAGGATCGGCGTCATCATCGGGTGCACCCGCGGCATCACCGCCGCCCCCTCCAGCCTGCCGGCGAAGCGGTCGACGCCCGCCTGGTCGGAGATCATGATCACCCTGCCGCCGCGCGCCAGCGCCTCCTGGAGGTTGGAGGCGGTCTTCTCGAACATCTCGTCCGGCGGCGCGATGACGACGATCGGCACCGCGTCGTCGATCAGGGCGATCGGCCCATGCTTCATCTCGCCCGCGGCGTAGCCCTCGGCGTGGATGTAGGACAGCTCCTTCAGCTTGAGCGCGCCCTCCATGGCGATCGGATAGGCGGTGCCGCGGCCGAGATAGAGGACGTCGCGCGCCTTGGCGATGTGCGCGGCGAGCGCGCGGAAGGTCGCGTCCTCGGCCAGCACTGCGGCGGCGGCCGACGGCACGTCGGCCAGCGCCAGCGCCAGCGCCGCCTCGGCCGCGGCGTCGAGCTTGCCGCGCGCCCGCGCCAGGGCGAGCGTCAGGCTCGCCAGGACGACGAGCTGGGAGGTGAAGCCCTTGGTCGACGCGACCGCGATCTCGGGGCCCGCCACCGTGCGCAGCACCACGTCCGCCTCGCGCGCCATCGTGCTCTCCGGCACGTTGACGATCGCCGCCACGTGCTGGTGCTGGGTGCGGGCGTAGCGCAGCGCCGCCAGCGTGTCGATCGTCTCGCCGGACTGCGAAATGAAGAGGGCGAGGCCGCCCTCGGGCATGTCGGCGGCGCGATAGCGGAACTCCGACGCGATGTCGATCTCCACCGGCAGGCGCGCCACGCGCTCGATCCAGTACTTGGCGATGAGGCCGGCATAGAACGAGGTGCCGCAGGCGACGATGGTCGCCTTGGGCACGGCGGCGAGATCGAACGGCAGGGCCGGCAGGTGGACCGAGCGCGTCGCGGGATTGAGGAAGGACTGCAGCGTGTCGCCGATGGCGGTCGGCTGCTCGAAGATCTCCTTCTGCATGTAGTGATGGTGGTTGCCCTTGCCGACGAGCGCGCCCGACAGCGCCGTCTCGCGGATCTCGCGCACGACCGGTCGATCCTCGGCGTCGAAGACCTCGGTCCCGTCGCGGCGTACGACCACCCAGTCGCCCTCCTCGAGATAGGCGATGCGCCGGGTCAGGGGCGCCAGCGCCAGCGCGTCGGAGCCGAGATACATCGCCTCCTCGCCGTAGCCGACGGCGAGCGCGGCGCCGCGCCGGGCGCCGATCATCATCTCGTGGTGGCCGGCGAAGATCATGGCGAAGGCGAAGGCGCCGTGCAGGCGCTTCAGGGTGGCCGCCACCGCCGCCTCCGGGCCCATGCCCCGGCGCATGTTGTGGGTGACGAGATGGGCGACCGCCTCGGTATCGGTGTCGCTCTCGAAGTTGCAGCCGAGCGCGGTCAGCTCGTCGCGCAGCTCGGCGAAGTTCTCGATGATGCCGTTGTGGACCAGCGCCACCTGCTGGGTCATGTGCGGGTGGGCGTTGGCCTCGTTGGGAACGCCGTGCGTCGCCCAGCGCGTGTGGCCGATGCCCACGGTCCCCGGCAGCGGCTCCGCGTCGAGGATGGCGGCGAGGCGCGCGATCTTGCCCTTGGCGCGCCGGCGCTCGATGTGGCCGTTGACGAGCGTCGCAATGCCGGCGCTGTCGTAGCCGCGATATTCCAGGCGCTTCAGGCCCTCCAGGAGAAGCGGTGCCGCCGGCCGGTCGCCGAGGATGCCGATGATGCCGCACATGGTCTAGCCCTTCTCTTCCCGCAGCGCGCGGCGCAACGCCTTGTACGCCGGTGCCGCCCCCGGTTTCGTCGCCTGCCGCCCGCGGGCGATCGCCACCGCGTCGGCCGGGACGTCCTCGGTCACGACGCTGCCGGCGCCGACGATGGCGCCCGCCCCCACCGTCACCGGGGCCACCAGCGCGCTGTTCGAGCCGATGAAGGCGCCGGCCCCGATGTCGGTGCGGTACTTGCCGTAGCCGTCGTAGTTGCAGGTGATGGTGCCCGCCCCGATGTTGGCCCCGGCGCCGACCGCCGCATCGCCGATGTAGGCGAGATGGTTGGCCTTGGCGCCCGCCCCCAGCGTCGCCGCCTTGATCTCGACGAAGTTGCCGACATGGGCGTTCTCGCCGATCACCGCACCCGGCCGCAGCCGGGCATAGGGGCCGATGATCGCGCCGGCCGCCACCGTCGCGCCCTCGAGATGGCTGAACGAGCGGATCTCGACGCGCGGACCGACGGTCACGCCGGGGCCGAAGACGACGTGGGGATGCACGATCGCATCGCGGCCGAGCCGCGTGTCGGCGGCGAGGAACACCGTGTCGGGCGCCACCAGCGTGGTACCCGCCGCCATGGCGGCGCGCCGCAGCCTGGCCTGCATCGCCGCCTCCGCGGCGGCGAGCTCCGCGCGGCTGTTGACGCCCATCACCTCGTCGGCGGGCGCCTCGACGAAGCGGCAGACGCCGCCGGCGGCGCGCGCCACCGCCACGACGTCGGTCAGGTAGAACTCGCCCTTGGCGTTGGCGCAGCCGATGCGATCGAGGAATGCCAGCGCGCGCGCGCCGTCGAGCGCCATCACTCCGGCGTTGCACAGGCCGATCGCCTGCTCGGCCGGCGTCGCGTCCCTCGCCTCGACGATGCGCTCGACGCCGCCGTCGGCGGCCAATACGAGTCTGCCGTAGGGCGACGGATCGGCGGGGCGGAACCCCAGCACCGCGACGGCCGCCCCGCCGCCGCGCCGGCGCTCCGCCAGGAGCGCCGCCATCGTCTCGCCGCGCGCCAGCGGCGTGTCGCCGAAGACCACCAGCACGTCGCGCGCGCCCTCCGCCAGCGCCGCCCGCGCGGCGAGCACCGCGTGAGCCGTGCCGCGCCGCTCGTCCTGCACGGCGGTCGGCCGCGGCGCCACCCAGCGCGCCACCTCCTCCATGCCGGGGCCGATCACCACCACGGCGCGCGCGATGCCGGCGGCCGCGACCGCGTCCAGGACGTGGCCCAGCATCGGCCGGCCGGCCACGGCGTGCATCACCTTGGGCCGGTCGGAACGCATCCGCGTGCCCTCGCCCGCGGCGAGGACGACGGCCAGGGTGTCCGGAGCAAGGGCATCGGCAGTGGTCATCGGCAATCCGACCCGGTAGAAGACGCGTCCCGCCTCCCGAAGGCGCTGCCCGTGCGATATCGGTCGCTCCCCGACAGGTCAAGCCGGCGGCGCCTCAAAGATTGTGTCCTACGATGACGGTCCAGCGCTTTCCCGCGATCGTGTTCGACTTCGACGGCACGCTGGTCGACAGCGCGGCCGACCTGCGCACGGCGCTCAACCGGACCCTGGCCGAGGCCGGCCTGGAGCCGGTCGCCGGCGATGCCGTCCGGCGCATGATCGGCGACGGCGCGGCGAAGCTGGTGGAGCGCGGCTTCGCCGCCCGCGCGATGCCGCTCGCCGCACCCGAGCTGGAACGCTGGACGCGGCGCTTCCTGGAGATCTACGAGCCGATCTCGGCCGACCAGACCGCGCCCTATCCCGGCGTCGTCGCGACGCTGGAGATGCTGGCCGCACGCGGCCACCGGCTGGGCCTGTGCACCAACAAGCCCGAGAGGGCGACGCGGCTGATGCTGCAGCGCCTCGGCCTCGACCGGCTGCTCGGCGCGGTGGTCGGCGGCGACACGCTGGCGGTCAGGAAGCCGCGGCCGGAGCCGCTGCTGGCCGCGCTGGCGGGCCTCGGCATCGCGGCGGCCTCGGCGGTGATGGTCGGCGACAACGAGCACGACGTCGCGACCGCGCACGCCGCCGGCGTCCCGATCGTGGTGGTCGCCTACGGCTATTCCCGCACGCCGCTCGACGAGCTCGGGGCGGACGCGCGCATCGCCGCCTTCGCCGAGCTGCCGTCCGCGCTCGACGCGCTCGCCCTCAGTCGCCGCGCGGAAGCATGAGCTGGCGGTCGTCGCGGGGCGACGCCGTCAGCGGCGGCGCGCGCCGCGGCTCCTCGACCGGCCGGATCGCCGGCGACGCCAGGGCGACGCCGCGATAGGCGACCTCCTCCAGCACGGCCTGGGCCATGCCGATGGCGGTGGCGAGCTCCAGCCGCACCGGCATCATCGGCGCGTCGGCGAAGACGCGAGCGACCGCGACCGCCGCCGCGCGGGCGTCGTCGTCCTCGTCCCAGCCCAATCCGCTCTTCAGGAAGCCCGCCAGCCGCTGCATCGAGGCGATGCAGGTCCGCGCGTTCGCGGGTACCGTGCGCGCCGCGGTCGCGGGATCCGCGTCGGCGAAGGTCAGATCGTAGCGCCGGCGCCCGTCGAACACCGGCACCATCACCGCGCAGTGGCCCGAGGCCTCCAGCCGGCGGGCGACGCGCAGCAGCGCGGTCAGCACGTCCACCGTGCCCTTGCGCATCGCCGCGTCGACCGGCTGGCGACGCTCGTCGCCCGGCACCCGGTTGGTCTCCACCGTCACCGTCCCGTCCCCGGCGTAGGCCAGGCGGGCCGTCCGTTCGCGACCGAACAAGAGGCTCGTCGACCGATAGAGGGCGGGTCGCAGGTCCTCGCCCGCCACCGCGCCCTCGACGTCGGCGCGCATCGTCCACGGGAAGAGGAAGCCGATGATGCCCTGGGTCTCCATGTCGGCGACGATGCGGTAGCTCCGCGGCGACACGTCGACCTGCAGGTGCAGCGTCAGCGACGGCACGCCGGCCGTGTAGACGTCGTAGCGCAGGCTGACCGTATCGGGCCCCGCCGCGGCGACGCCCGCCCGGCAGAGGCAGGCCGCGAGGGCGATCGCTCCCATCCACCGCATCGCATTTCCTTTCCGGCCGGTTCCTTGACTTCGCCGGACGACGGCAACTATAAGCCATCCGCCGGGCGGGCGCGTAGCTCAGTGGGAGAGCACCGTGTTCACACCGCGGGGGTCGTAGGTTCAATCCCTACCGCGCCCACCATTCCCGCCCCGGTTTCCGCCTCCTT
>JADZBA010000300.1 GCA_020852355.1 Alphaproteobacteria bacterium | reverse complement strand
TCCTTGCCGACGCCGGACTCGCCGGTGATCAGAAGGGTGCTGTCGAGGTCGGCGACGCGACGCAGCGTCGCCTCCACCAGTCGCATCGCCTGGGAGGGGCCGAGCACGCCGGCCGGCCCCCCGGCCGGCAGCGCCTCCGACAGCCGCTCCAGGAGCGCGCGTACCTCGAAGGGCTTCGCCAGATAGTCGGCCGCACCCGCCTTGACGAGGCGGACGGCCTGGTCGATCTCGCCATATCCGGTGATGAAGATCACCGGCACGGTGAGCTGGCCAGAGCGCAATGTCGCGTAGAGATCCTCGCCGTCCATGTCGGGGAGGCGGATATCGCAGATGACGGCATCGGTCGGGGCCGCCTGCAACGCCTCGATCGCCTTCCGGCCGGTGCGATGCCAGCTCACGCGGTACCGCTCCAGCGCGAGGCGCTGGGCGAGCGAGCCGCCCATCACCGCGTCGTCCTCGATCAGGGTGATCGACGGTCCCGGCTCGCTGGCGCGTCGTCGGTCAGGCGGCGGCATTGGCGCCCTCGGTCGGTATCTCGAGTACCAGGATGGTACCGGTGGCGGTGATCTCGTGTCGAATGGTACCCCCGAGCGCCCGCACCGCGCGCGTGGCCGCCCACAGCCCGAGCCCCGTGCTGCCCGCCGGCAGACCCGCATCAGGCGCCGACAGCATGGCGTCGACGCTCTGCGGCAGGCCGGCACCCTCGTCGGCGACGGCGATGATCAGCCGGCCGTCGTCGTGCCGCGCCGCGAGCGAGACAGTGCCGCGCGGCGGAGAGGCCGCGATCGCGTTGAGAAGGAGGTTGAGAACGGCCTGCCGCACGGCCGTCGCATTGCCGACGGGCGCCGCCTCGACCGCATTCTCCCATGCCAGCTGGACACCTCGCCGCGCAGCTTCCGGGCCGGCGAGATAGCGCAGATCGTCGAGCGCTTCCCGGCTCAGGACCGTCGGACCGGCCCGGGCCTTGTAGAGCACCAGGGACGCACGAACGACGTTGCGTATGTCCTCCAGCCCGCGCCGCAGGAAGCCGATCGACTGCTCCCTGACCCTCGCGTCGGTCCCGTGTGCGGCGATGGTGTCGAGCGCGGTCAGCATCCCGCCCAGCGGATTATTCACCTCGTGCGCCATGCTGCCGGCCAGCGTGCCGAGGGTAGCGAGCCGCTCCTCCTCCGCCAATCGCAGGCGCAGGGCCTCGCGCTCTCCCGCGGCCCGCACCATGGCGTTGTAGCCGCGAAACAGCGCGCCGAACTCCTTGTCCACGTGCGCGATCGCCTACTGGGACACCTCGGCCGGCACCGCAGCCACGCCGCGGCCCAGATGCTCGGTCAGCAGCCGGACCGGCCGCAGCATGCGCCGGACCAGCCACCAGCCGAGGACCGCCAGGAAGGTCGCCAGCCCGAGGTTCGCGGCGACCAGCACCAGCCCCAGGCGGAAGCGCTGGGCCTGCTGCTCGGATACATCGATCTCGATGAGCACGCGTCCGAGCCCGATCCCGGACTCCACGACATCGCGGGAGGCCCAGATGAACCGCGGCTCCCGATCGACCGCCGGCGCGGCCGGGGCGCCGACCGGCAGCCGCCGCGCGTCGGTGGCGGCCAGCACCCGCCCGTCCGGCGAGATCGCCGCCGCGAGCCGGAGCCGCAGCGCGCCGAAGCTCCGCTGGCTGCGGTCCAGGATGTCGAAGGCTTCCCACACGTCCTGGCGCGCCAGGGCGGGTGCCAGGGCCGATGCCGTGGCTTCGAGGTAGGCGCTGCTGAGCGCGTCGATCCGGCCTTCCTGCTCTTGCGTCAGACGCAGCAGCACGCCGCTCGACATCAGGCCGGCGGCGAGCGCCATCAAAGCGGCGACGAGCAGCGGCACCTTGGCCGTCAGCGACCAGCGACCCGACCCCGGCCTGCGCTTCATGACGGCAGGCTACGGAACCTGTCGGCGATGCTGTCGTAGAGGCCGGGATCGGCGCCGACGAAGCCGTCCAGGCGAAGGAGATCCAGGATCCGCCGGCCGGCCGCGTCGCCGGAGAGGCCGGTGAGGGCGGCGCCGAGCGCCGCAACCGGGCGGGTGCTCCGCCGCGTCGACAGGCAGGCGATGGGCGGGAAGCCCATCGGCGCGCTGCGGAAGACGGTCCTGGTCTTGCCGGCGAGAGCGGGCTCGCGCTCGGCCAGCACGTCCCAGACGTAGCCATCGACGCTGCCGCAATCCGCGAGGCCGGCCGCCTCCGCCCGGACGACGTTGCGGTGGCCGTAGGTGAAGAAGGTACGGCCGAAGAAGCCGTCGGGCGTCGTGCCCAGGCCGGCCAGGAGATGCCGCGTCACGAGCCATCCGGAGTTGCTGTCCGGATCGGAGAAGGCATGCGTCCTGCCGCGGAAGTCGACCAGCTCGGCGCCTGGCACCTCGCTGGCCGCGATGAAGTAGGCTTCGTACAGCGGTGCCCCCTTATAGACGGGCACCGCCAGCAGCGAGAGCTGCCGGCGGAAGCGCACGAACGGGAAGCCGCAGATCCATGCCGCCGTGACCTGGCCCGCCAGCAGCATGGCCAGGATCTCCTGGTAGGTGCGGCGCTTGACCAGCGTGACCGCCACGCCGAGCCGGTTCGAAAGGTCACCCTCGATCGCATTGAGCAGTGCCAGGTCGGAGTCCAGGAAGACGGGTGTCAGGCCGAGCGTGATCGGCTCTTCCGCCCGTACCGCAGGGGGAGCGGACAGCGCGGCGAGCGCAGCGCCGAGCAGTCGGCGGCGTGTCGGCGCATCGCCTTGCGGACCGGCCGGCGGGCCAGCTTGGCCCGCGCCGCGGAATCCTGCACCCGGACGCCGACGCATGGGTCTCAGCCCGACGATGCGGCCGCCCGCGCGGCGCGCCCCGCCGGAGCGCCGCGCTCCGGAGGCAGAAGGAAGCTGGCTCCCCAGCACATGGTCAGGAGCACAGTCGAACCGGCGAGGCAGGAGCCGATGCCGCCGGTCTGGTAGAGGGCACCGGAGAGCAGGATGCCGAACAGCCGGCCGGCGGCGTTCGCCGCGTAGTAGAAGCCGATGTCCTCGGCCGCACTCTTCGATCCCGCATAGGCGAGGATGAGGTACGAGTGAAGGGAGGAGTTCACGGCGAACGGCACGCCGAAGAGAAGCAGCCCGACGACAACCGCCAAGTCCGGCCGCCAGCCCGTCGGAAGATACAGGACCAACATCAGCGCCGCCGGGACGAGAGCCAGGATGCCGGCCCAGACGCGCGCGGCCGGGATCTCGCGGCTCAGGCCGTCGCTGCTCCGCGTCACCAGCATCGGCGCCACCGCCTGGATCGCGCCATAGCCGATCGTCCAGACCGCGAGAAAACCGCCCACCTGGAGGAATCCCCAGCCGCTCGCATAGAGGAAGACCGGCAGGCCCACGACGAACCACACGTCGCGCGCCCCGAACATGCAGATCCGCGCCGCCGCGAGCAGGTTGACGCCGGCCGACTTGCTGAACAGCTCTCGTACGCTCCGCGACGCGCTCGCCCTGCCGAGCGCGGCCGGAAGGGACAGGCTGGCGGCGGTCAGGATCGTCGCGATCAGCAGCGCCATCAGCCAGAGGGCGCCGCGAAAGCCCGCCAGCTCCAGCAGTACGCCGCCGAGGAAGAACCCGACCCCCTTCATCGCGTTCTTCGAGCCGGTGAACCAGGCCACCCAGTGGAAGAGCCGCCCATCGCCACCGGACGTCGACTTGATGGCGGACTTGGATGCGGTCTTGGTGACGTCCTTGGCGACGCCGGCGATCCCCTGGGCGCCGACGACCCATGCGAGGGATGCCGCCGGTCCCCACTGGGGATCGAGTGCGGAGAGCATCAGCAGCCCGACGATCTGCAGGGTCAGCCCGACCGACAGCATGCGCCGAATGCCGAAGCGCGACGTCAGCCATCCCCCGGCGAGATTGGCGACGATGCCCGCCGCCTCGTAGAGCAGGAACAGCAATGCAAGCGTGAACGGGCTGTAGCCCAGCCCGAAGAAGTGCAGCAGCACCAGCATCCGCAGCGCACCGTCGGTGAGCGTGAAGCCCCAGTACGATGCGGTCACGATCAGGTAGTTGCGCATCCCGCCCATCACGCACCCGCCCGCAGCACGATGTCGGCCAGGTCCACCATGCGGCAGGCGTATCCCATCTCGTTGTCGTACCAGGCGTAGACCTTGAGCATGGTGCCGTCGGTGACGATCGTGCTGAGGGCATCCACGATCGCGCTCCGGCTGTCGCCGGCATAGTCGGCGGAGACGAGCGGCCGGTGCTCGATCCCGAGAATGCCCGCGAGCGACCCGCGCGCCGCCTCCTGAAAGAGGTCGTTGACGGCCGCGGCCGTCGTCGCCCGCTGCAGCTCGAACACGCAATCGGTCAGGCTGGCGTTCAGCACGGGGGCACGGACCGCATGCCCGTCCAGCCGGCCCTTCAGCTCGGGGTAGATCAGCGCGATCGCCGTCGCGCTGCCCGTGGTCGTCGGCTGCAGCGAGTTCATCGCGGAACGGGCGCGCCGAAGGTCCTTGTGCGGCGCGTCCACCACCACGTTGGTATTGGTGGGATCGTGGATCGTGGTGATCTGTCCGTGCCGGATCCCCAGCGTCTCGTGCACGACCTTGATCACCGGCGCGAGGCAGTTCGTCGTGCAGGAGGCCGCCGTCAGCAGGCGGTGACGGGCCGGATCGTAGCTGCCGTCGTTCACGCCGACGACGAGGTTCAACGCGGCGGGGTGCTTCACGGGCGCGGAGACGATCACGCGCTTCACGCCGCGGTCGAAATAGCCCTGGAGGCGATCGGGTTCCAGGAACCTTCCCGTGCATTCGAGGACGACGTCGCACCCGAGATCGCCCCAGGGAACGTCGGCCGGCGCCGCTGCCGCGCTGAAGCCGATGCGCCGATTGCCGATGGCGATCGCCCGATCGTCCTCCACGTCGAAGGCGGTGCGCCACCGGCCGTGGGTGCTGTCGAACTCCAGCAGATGCGCCGCGGCCCGGGCCCCGCCCTTGATCTCGTTGACGTGGACGACGTCGAGCCGGTTGCCGCCTCGCGGATCGTCGTCGTCCCGCACGACTCCGCCGAGCGCGGCGCGAAGCGCCAGCCGGCCGATGCGCCCCATCCCGTTGATGCCGATGCCCATGCCGGTCTCTCCCTCAGGCGATGGATCCGCCGGCCGCGGGCTGGTTGCCGCCGATCGCATTGATCCGCTCCTGGACGGCGAGCCGATCGAGGCGGTCGAACGACAGGCGGCAGAACTCCTCCAGGCGTCGTCGGATGCCGCCGTAGAGCTCCGTCAGCAGCGCTGCGCGCTCCCGCGCACCGCCCACGAACTTCCCGGGGTCCGGCAGCAGCCACAGGCCGGTGATCGCCTGCCCGACGAACGCAGGCGCGCGCAGTCGCGGCGGCATGTCGCAGAGGGTGATGACGAAATCCATGCGAGCGCTGCCGGCACGCGCGAACTCGCTCCAGTCCTTGCTGCGCAGGTCTTCGACCCGGTGTCCGCGCAAGCGCAGCATCTCGACGACCTCGGGCGACGGCGCCGCTGCCGGCTGCGGCCCGGCGGAATAGGCGTGGAAGCGCCCGCTCCCGAGGCGATCGAGGATCGCCTCTGCGATGATCGAGCGCGCCGAGTTCCGCCGGCACAGGAAGAGGACGTTGAAGGCGGCGGCGAAGGGTGGTGCCTCGACGGTCTGCTGTCCCGGGTCGCCGCAGATTTCCGCGGCGTAGCCCAGCAGATCGCGCAGGCCCGCGGCACGGGCCCGGTAGATCACCTGGCGGCCGTGGCGCGCCGATCGGACGAGCCCTCCCCGCTCGAGAGCGGCGAGATGGAAGGAAAGGGTCGACGCGGGCACTGCCACCGCAGCCGCAAGGTCGCCGGCGGACAGGCCCACCGGCTCGGCCCGAAGGCGGAGCAGCAACCTGATCCGGGTCTCCTGCGACAACGCGGCGAATGCCTCGACGGCGGCGCGCGGCTCCATGGCGAGACGCTACTCGCTTCGATGATTCCGGAACAGTCGCACCGTCGTGAATTAATTATGAACGCCCGGGTGCCGGCGCTCGGCCCGGGCGCGCGGCGTGTCCTCAGTTCGGGACTTCGAGCGCCAGCGCGATCCCCTGCCCGCCGCCGATGCAGAGGGTGACGATGCCCCGCCTCAGCCCGTCGCGCTTCATCGCGTGGAGCAGCCGCGTCGTCAGGACCGCTCCAGTCGCGCCGATGGGATGGCCGTGCGCGATCGCGCCCCCTTCGACGTTCACGATCTCCTCGGGCAATCCCAGCTCCCGGTGAACGGCGAGGGCGATCGCCGCGAAGGCCTCGTTGATCTCGACGCGGTCCACGTCCCCGACCGACCAACCGGCGCGATCGAGGGCCTGGCGGACCGCCGGCACCGGGCCGATGCCGAACATCCCGGGCTCGACGGCCGCCAGCCCGAAGGCGACGAGGCGCGCGGCCGGTTCGAGGCCGTTGGCCTCGGCGAAGGCCCGGTCGGCGACGATCATCGCGGCCGCGCCGGTGTTGAGGCCGGGCGCGTTGCCGGCGGTGATCGTGCCCTCCTTGCGGAAGGCCGGCCGCAGCTTCGCCAGCGACGCCACCGTGGTGCCGGGCCGGTTGTGCTCGTCCCGGGCGAAGCGCTCGGGTCCGCTGCGCCCCTTGATCTCGACAGGAACGATCTCGGCCTCGAACTTGCCCGCCGCCTGGGCATCGGAGAAGCGCCGGTGC
>JADZBA010000299.1 GCA_020852355.1 Alphaproteobacteria bacterium | reverse complement strand
CTCTCGCCGATCAGGAAGGCGCGGGCGATCTGGGCCACCGACAGCCCCGAGACGAGGCGCAGCGCCACCGCGATCTGCTGGGTCGCAGGCAGCTCCGGATGGCAGCACACGAACAGCAGCCGCAGGATGTCGTCGCGATAGTGGGCGCCATCCAGCCGCTCGGCCGCCGCCGCCTCCGCGTCGTCGAGGTCGGAGATCGCCTCCTCCGGGGGAAGCGGCTGGTGCCGGGCGCGGCGGCGCGTCGCGTCGATCGCCGCGTTGCGTCCGACCAGGACCAGCCAGGCGACGGGATCGCGCGGCGGCCCGTTGCGGGGCCAGTTCCGCAGCGCCCGCAGGCAGGCCTCCTGAACCGCCTCCTCCGCGCTGTCGAGATCGCGGAAGTAGCGCAGCAGGGCCGCCAGCGCCCGCGGCCGGGCGGCGGTCAGGGTCGCGGCGATCCGGCCGAGGTCGGTCACGTCGGTCCGCCCGCAGGCCGGTACAGCGCGATCGGCCGCAGCTCGTAGGCGCCGCCGGGGTTGGCCGCCGCCAGCTCGCGCGCCGTCGCGATCGCCTCGTCCAGCGTCGCGCACTCGACGATGAAGAAGCCGAGAAGCTGCTCCTTGGTCTCCGCGAACGGACCGTCGAGCACCAGGGGCGGATCGCGGTCCTTGCGCACCGTGGTCGCCGCGGTGGTCGGCAGCAGGCGGGCGACGGGACCAAGGCGGCCGGCCGCCGCGAGCTTGCGCTCGACGGCCTCCAGCCTGGCCATGACCGCGTCGTCCTCCGCCCTGCTCCAGGAGCCGACGACATCTTCGGAGTGATAGCAGAGGATGGCATAGAGCATGGCAGGCGCTCCTCGTCGTGCTGAGGACGAACGAGCGGTGCCGGGTCCGACAGCCCGCAGGCGAACAGGCCCGCCGGGAGCCGCCCCCGCCCTCAGGACGCGCGTGGCCTCACGTCGCGGCCGGCCGCCCGCTTGCGCATGCGCCCGGCGCGTAGTCGGCGCGGCAGTTCGGGGTTTCCCACACGGTGACCCCCGTCAGCTCGGCATGGCCGCCGCTGCGCGCCGCCACTGCGGGCGACAGCCGCTCGTACCAGTGCCGCGCCAGGCATTCCGCCGTGGGCGGGAACCCTACCACGTACAGCTTCTGCCCCATCCGCCCGTCGGTACGCTCGGAAAAGCCGGTGGCCGCGACCTCGCGCGCCAGCTCCGCGGCCCAGTCGTCGGGAATGCGCCCCTGCGGCGCAAACATGGTCAGGAGGTCCCGGTCGTCGATGGCGACGATCAGCCCATGATCGCACGGCGCATCGACGTGCCGCACCATCTCATCCTTGAGGAACCCGAAATCGATGATCATGCCGGCCTGCTCGCCCGTCTTGACCAGCTCCCCGGACACCGTGCGGCAGGTCGCCTCCACCACGTAGCGGTGACCGTGGAGATGCCGGCATTTCGACCCGTGGCTGGCGATCCGGTGCCCGGCGTCGATCTCGATCTTGCGGGTGATCGTGAATTCCATCTTCTTCTTCCAAAGCGCTGATTCCGGCGGCATGCGCACCTGCCCATGGAACCGTGAACGCCGGCCGTCGACGCGTCATTGATAATCGCAATACCACAACCTTGGATCGCCGTCGTGCCCGGCAGCAGAAACCTGGCAGCGATTGCTGCGCAGCCGGGGCGGTCGCCGGAGACGCCGCGGACATGGGGGGTGCCGTCGGGTGGGGGGAAACGCTCGGGCGCATGCGCCGTGCCGGACGTGTCCTCGCGCTCCGGGAAGAGCGCCGGGAACTCGCTCGTCGCCGCGCGGGCCGGCCCGGTGATGTCGACGGCGATGCCCCGACCGCCGGGGCGTCGCCGCGCGGCCGCGCTACGGCACCAGGCTGGCGACGAGCTCGCGCGCCGAATGGCCCTCCAGCGTCGCCACGATGGAGAGCGCCCGGCGCGCGCGCTCCTCGCCCAGCACCGGCCCCACCACCTGCAGGAACTTGCGGGTCATCGCCGCCTCGGAGAAGCCGCCGGCCTCGACGCTGCCCGAGGGCTTGTCGGCCTCGCCGGCCACCGTGCTGCCGTCCGCCAGCGTGACGGCCACCCGGACCGGCAGGGTGCCCTTCTCGAAATAGGGCCCGTCCATCGCCTCGTCGTGGTGGAGATGGACCTTGCGGGCGAGGTCGAGCACCCGCGGGTCGGCGAGGTCGGCGTCGGCCAGGCCGCGCTCGGCCGACCGCCCGGCCAGCTCCAGCGCCGCCACCCAGGGGGCGTTGAACTGCGCCTCGATGATCGAGTCGGGCGGATCGCCGGCGAGGCTGCGGGTGAGCTCGCGGAAACCGTACACGTCGACCCGCGCGACCGGCCGGTCGCCGATCGCAGGCGCCAGGGCGCGCAGCGCGTCGATCATGGTGTGCGTCCAGCGGCAGCAGGCATAGGGCTTGAAGCCGACGTCGAGGATCAGCCACCTGCCGCCCAGTCCCTCGGTCGCCAGCTCCGGCCGGTACTGGTCGGAGCCGCACATGACCCAGAAGCCGTTCGGCCCGTCGAAGATCTCGCGATTGCCGAGAAAGCCGCGTTCGGCGAGCAGCGCCGACAGCACGCCCGCCTCGGCCGCGATGCCGTAGGCGTTCTTGATCCAGGAATAGGGCCGCACGCCGTCGACGAACTTGCGCACGCTCGGCACCGGCGCCTGGGCGCCGGCAAGACCGAGGACGCTGCGCACCACCTCGGCCGGCAGGGCGAGCAGGCTCGCCGCCGCCGCCGCCGCGCCGAAGGACTGCCAGGGCGAGAAGCCCATGACGGCCGCCTTGCGCGCCGGCGAGGGCTGCACCGCACGGCCGATGCGCAGGGAGACCTCGTACCCCACGACCACCGCCGCCAGGAAGGCCGCACCGCCCGCGTCGCGCGCCTCGGCCAGGGCGAGGCCGGGTGGCACCACGGTGGCCCCGGGATGGGAAGGCGCGCCACTGCGGAAGGAATCGTCGAAGTCCAGCGCGTTGGCCGCCTGCGCGCCGAGATAGGCGGCACCCAGGAGACCGATGCGCGCGGCGGTGCCGGGCACCGACACGGGGGCGCCGGCCGCGGTCCCGCCCAGCACGTCGAGCAGCACGCGCGAGGGCTCCAGCCGCATCCCGCCGATCATGCAGGCCAGGCTGTCGAGGATGCACAGCCTGGCGTAGGCGACCACGTCCGCCGGCAGGTCGGCGTAGCCGGTGCCGGCGATCCAGCCGGCGAGCGTTCCTGCCGTGGTCGGCGGGGCGTTGGTCGAGATCGTGCCGGCGTCGTCCATCTGCACCTCGTTCGCGCGCTGTGGCGCCAGTGAAGCGATCCCCGCCGCCTTTGTCACTACCGCCGTGGCGCGGGCATGCGGCCGGTCACGGCGCGCTCGCCTCCAGCATGCGACGTACGAGATCCATCCGGCCCTTGATGATGTGCGCCGTGACCAGGATGGCAGCGGTCTCCGGGCAGCGGTCGCGCAGCGCCTGGATGATGTAACGATGGTCGGAGTTCACGCCGCCCAGCCGGCTGGGGTCGACGCCGTAGACGCGCCACAGCGAATCGAGCAGCTCGCACTGGCGGTTGGCGATGGCCGCGGCATCGGCGTGGTCGGCGATGTCCTCGATGATGTTGTGGAAGCGGCGGTTGAGGGCGATCGCGCCCTCGGTGTCGCCGGCCTCGGAGCGGGCCTCGATCGCGTCCTGGACGTCCTCCAGGAGGGCGATGTCCGCCGGCGCGGCCAGGGCCGCCGCCCGGCGGGCCAGCATCGATTCGATGGAGATCCGCACCTCGAATATCGTGGCGATGCTGCGCGGGTCGACCGCCCGCACCCGGGCGCCGCGGTTCGGCTCGCGCACGATCAGTCCCTCGCCCTCAAGCAGGCGCAGCGCCTCGCGGATCGGCATGTGGCTGCTGTCGTAGCGCGCGGCGAGATAGTCGATCTTGAGATGGGTGCCCGAGCGCAGGTGTCCCGAGACGATGTCGCCCCGGAGCCGGTCCAGGATTCGTTCGGCGGCGCCGCTCATCGCTCCGTGCTCCCGCGCATTCGTCGACCTCCGCGGCCATTTGATCAAATGCTCGGGCAATCTCAAATTGGATTCGCCCTGCCCGCCCCCTAGGCTGCCCCGCGGGAACGGAGGACGCGATGCCCGATCTGGAACGGCTGCTGGGCGGCATAGACCGGGAATGGATCGCGGGGCAGACCGCGACCATGGTCCAGATCCCGAGCGTGACCATGGACGAGCGCGACGTCTGCACCTACTTCCAGGCGCAGCTCGCCGCCCTCGGCCTGGACGTGGACGTCCGCGAGGTGACGCCCGGCCGCAACAACCTCTACGCCTGCATCCGCGGTACGGGCGGCGGCCCGTCGCTCGCCCTCAACGGCCATCTCGACACCATCCCGATCGGCGCAGCCTGGCCCTACCGCCGCGTCGGCGACCGCCTGCACGGCCGCGGCACCGAGGACATGAAGGGCAGCATGGCCGCCATGCTCGCCGCGGCGCGGGCGCTCGGGGAATCCGGCGTGCGGCTGAAGGGCGACCTCTGGCTGACGGCGGTCGTGGGCCACGAGGAAGCGGAGGCGCGCAAGGACGGCCCGCGCGCGCTGGTCGAGGACGTGAAGAGCGGGCGGCTGCCCTGCGAGCGCATCCTGATCGTCGAGGGCGACCAGTCGCTCTGGGTGATGAGCATGGGCTCGACGGTCTTCTCGATCACCATGGAATCCGATTTCGGCGGCTCGCACACCAACAACGTGCCCTTCGGCCGCAACCCGATCCGCTTCATGGGCGAGCTGGTCGGCGCGCTGCACGATCTCCAGCTGCGGCTCGACGCCGGCGTCCGGCATCCCCTGGCCGGCGCCGAGCGCGTCGATCTCGGCATCGCCCAGGCCGGCGACTATCACAACCGCACGCCGCTGCGCGTCTATCTGGAAGGAACGCGGCGCTGGGCGCCGGGCAAGACGCTGGCCGACGTGATGGCCGAGATCGAGGCGATCGCCCGGCCGATCGCCGAGGCGGGCGGGCTGAAGCTCGCGGTCTCGCACGCGATGGAGCGCGAGCCGTTCGAGGTCGGCGCCGACGACGCGGCGGTGCGCGCCGTCCGCGAGGCGGCGACGCTGGTCAGCGGCCGCGACCCCGAGCTGATCGGGCGGCGCATCGTCGGCGACGCCAACATCTACGTCCATGGCTGCGGCGTCCCGTCCTTCTATTTCGGGCCGGCCTATCGCACGGCCCATTCCGACGACGAGTGGGTGGATGTCGCAGACCTGGAGACGGTCGCCCGCGTCTACGCCGCGACGGCGGTGCGGTATTGCGGCGTCGCCTGAGGTAGCCGGGAGTGGGCCGCTTCATCACGCGGCGCCTGCTCACGGCGCTGCCGGTCCTCCTCCTCGTCAGCCTGATCACATTCGGCCTCATCCAGCTCGTGCCGGGCGACCCGGCGACGGTGATCGCCGGCCAGGACGCGTCGCCGGCCGAGCTCGCCCGCGTGCGCGAGATGCTGCAGCTCGACGCCCCCTGGTACGATCGGCTGCTCGCCTGGTACGGCCGCCTGGCGCAGGGCGACCTCGGCCAGTCCTTCACGCTCGGGCGCAGCGTCGCCACCGCCATCATGGAGCGTGCGCCGGTCACCTTCAGCCTCGCGGCCTTCGCCCTCGTGATGACCCTGGCGATCGGCATGACGATCGGCATCGCCGCCGCCCTGCGCCAGAACTCCTGGCTCGACGCCGCCCTCATGGGCTTCGCCCTGGTCGGCGTCTCGCTGCCGAACTTCTGGCTCGGCATCATGTTCATCCTGGTCTTCGCGGTCGAGCTGGGATGGCTGCCGTCGGGCGGCTATGTCGGCCCGGAGGAGAGCGTCGCCGGCTGGCTGCGCTGCCTCGTGCTGCCCGCGCTGTCGCTGGCCCTGCTCCAGATGGGCCTGCTCGCCCGCATCACCCGCGCCAGCATGATCGAGGTGCTGCGCCAGGACTATGTACGCACGGCGCGCGCCAAGGGCCTGCCGGCCTGGAAGGTGGTCGGCAAGCACGCGCTGCGCAACGTGCTGGTGCCGGTCGTGACCGTGATCGGCATCATCTTCAGCCTGCTGCTCGCCGGCGCCGTGGTGATCGAGACGGTCTACTCGATCCCGGGAATCGGCCGCCTCGTCGTCGCCGGCATCGCGCGGCGCGACTATCCGGTGATCCAGGGCGCCCTGCTGCTGATCGCCACGTCCTGCGTCCTGCTCAACATCGTCGTCGACATCCTCTACGCCTACATCGATCCGCGCGT
>JADZBA010000298.1 GCA_020852355.1 Alphaproteobacteria bacterium | reverse complement strand
ATTGGTCGTCATGATGAGGATGACGTTGCGGAACGAAATCTGCTTGCCGTTGTGGTCGGTCAGCTTGCCGTGGTCCATCACCTGCAACAGGATGTTGAACAGGTCGGGATGCGCCTTCTCGACCTCGTCGAGCAGCAGCACGCAGTGCGGATGCTGGTCGATCGCGTCGGTCAGGAGGCCGCCCTGGTCGAAGCCGACATAGCCCGGCGGCGCGCCGATCAGCCGCGAGACGGTGTGGCGCTCCATGTACTCCGACATGTCGAAGCGCTTCATCTCGATGCCGAGCACGCGGGCGAGCTGGCGGGCGACCTCGGTCTTGCCGACGCCGGTCGGTCCCGAGAAGAGGTACGAGCCGATCGGCTTCTCCGGCTCGCGCAGGCCGGCCCGCGACAGCTTGATGGCCGCGGTCAGGGCGATGATCGCCTTGTCCTGGCCGAAGACCAGCGTCTTCAGGTCGCGCTCCAGCGTGCGCAGCACGAGCCCGTCGTCGCGCGAGACGGTCTTGGGCGGGATGCGGGCGATCTTGGCGACCACCGCCTCGACGTCCTTCACGGCGATCGTCTTCTTGCGCCGGCTCTCCGGCACCAGCATCTGCGCGGCACCGGTCTCGTCGATCACGTCGATCGCCTTGTCCGGCAGCTTGCGGTCGTTGATGTAGCGCGCCGACAGCTCGACGGCCGCCTTGATGGCGTCGTTGGTGTAGCGGACGTGGTGATGGTCCTCGTAGTAGGGCTTGAGCCCCATGAGGATCTTCACCGAATCCTCCAGCGTCGGCTCGTTGACGTCGATCTTCTGGAAGCGGCGGACCAGCGCCCGGTCCTTCTCGAAGTAGCTGCGGTATTCCTTGTAGGTGGTCGAGCCGATGCAGCGGATGGTGCCGCTGGCCAGCGCCGGCTTCAGCAGGTTGGAGGCGTCCATCGCGCCGCCGCTGGTGGCGCCGGCGCCGATCACCGTGTGGATCTCGTCGATGAACAGGATGGCGTGGGGCATCGCCTCGAGCTCGCCCAGCACCGCCTTCAGCCGCTCCTCGAAGTCGCCGCGATAGCGGGTGCCGGCGAGCAGCGCGCCCATGTCGAGGGCGAAGATCACCGCTTCCTTGAGCACGTCGGGCACCTCGCCCTGGACGATGCGCCGCGCCAGGCCCTCGGCGATCGCGGTCTTGCCGACCCCGGGATCGCCGACATAGAGGGGGTTGTTCTTCTGCCGGCGGCAGAGGATCTGGATCGTGCGCTCGACCTCGTTCTCCCGGCCGATCAACGGGTCGATCTTCCCGTTGCGGGCCTTCTTGTTGAGGTTCACGCAGTAGGCATCGAGTGCCTCGTGTCCCTTCTTCACGACCTTCTCCGCCGCCGCATCCTCGTCCGCGCCATGGACCCGCCGCGCCTCGCCCTTGCCGGCGACCTTGGCGATGCCGTGCGAGATGTAGTTCACCGCATCGAAGCGGGTCATGTCCTGCTCCTGCAGGAAATAGACCGCGTGCGATTCCCGCTCGGCGAACATCGCGACCAGCACGTTGGCGCCCGTCACCTCCTCGCGACCGGAGGACTGGACATGGATCGCCGCGCGCTGGAGAACGCGCTGGAAGCTCGCCGTGGGCTTGGCATCCTCGAGCCGGTTGGAGATGAGGTTGGAGAGCTCGTTGTCGAGATACTCGACGACCGCGCGGCGGAGCTTCTCGATGTCGACGCCGCAGGCGCGCAGCACGGCGACCGCGTCGCGGTCCTCGGTCAGCGCCAGCAGCAGATGCTCGAGAGTCGCGTACTCGTGGCGCCGCTCGTTGGCGTTCGCGAGCGCCCGGTGGAGCGTCTCCTCGAGATTGCGCGAAAGCATGAAGGCTACTCCTTCTCGAGCGTGCACTGGAGAGGATGCTGGTGCTGGCGGGCGAAGTCCATCACCTGCGTGACCTTCGTCTCCGCCACCTCGTAGGTGAAGACCCCGCAGATGCCGACGCCGCGGCGGTGGACATGCAGCATGATGCGCGTCGCCTCCTCCCGGGTCTTGGAGAAGAATCGCTCCAGCACGTGGACGACGAACTCCATCGGAGTGTAATCGTCGTTCAGCATCAGCACCTTGTACATGGACGGCTTCTTGGTCTTGGGCTTGGCCTTGACGACCACCCCGGTGACCGGCCCATCGTTGCCTCGGCGCTCGTTGTCGCTCATCTACCGCCCGCGAACACGCTCGTCGCGCACCCGCTCCTTCGTGCATGGCCCAGCGCCATCAATGTGGGGATCGATGATGGCGATTTCGCGGTACCCGCGCGATGATATTGAATTCATGTGCGTCGGGGAAAGGGTCTCGCACGCCGCCCGCCCCCACAAACGCGAACGGCCCGGCGGAGACCGCCGGGCCGTCGCAGCCAGCCGTGGGGGACGCCGATCAGGCGGCGGCGGGCTTGGTCAGCTTCTCGACCACGGTGTTGACGCGGGCGTTGAGCGGGGCGAAGGCGTCGTTGGCGACCTTCACGCCGATCTCCGACAGCTTCGTCGACTCCGTGACGAGCTGGTCGAAGCTGGAGCGCGCGAACTCGGTCTGCAGGTCGACGAACTCCTTCAGCGTGCGGGCGCCCATCAGCGCCTTCATCGCCGCGAGGTTCGACTCCACGCGCGCCTGGGTGTAGTTGACGACCTCCTTGCCGATGGCCTCGAAGCCCTTGGCGCAGATGGTCGACGCCTTCACGAGCGCGTCGACGTTGTCCTTGCCGATGGCGTTCAGCTCGTCATAGCCCTTGGCGACGGCGACGCGGGCCTTCTCGACCTGCTCCTTGGTCATCGTCATGGCCTGCTCGTAGCCCTTCTGGGCGGCTTCCTGGCCGACCTTCACGAACGTGTCCATCATCTCCTTGCCGGCGACGATGCCGGTGTCGACGGGCTTGCCCAGATCCTCGGCCGCGAAGGCCGCCTTGGTCTTGCTGCTCACGGGGGTATCTCCTCAGCCTTTGGGGTTCCGGTGTCGCGATCCTTTCGCGGTGCAACCACCGATTATGTTGCACCGCAACACGCGACTTTATATCGGTATCCATTGGCTCGGGTCAAGGGATTATTGTGCACTGCAGCATGATGCGACGCGGCGTCGCATCATGGCCCGGGGCCAGCGGCGCACCAGCGCCGCCACTCCGCCCGGAAGGCGGCCTCCAGGGCACCCGCGAAGCCGGCGGCGTCGGTCAGGGCCGAGGCCGCGAGGCGCGGCCGCAGGTCCCGGCGCAACGCGGCACGACGGCCCCCGTCGCGGGCGAGCGCGACCGCCACCCGTACATAGGCATCGACGTCGCCCGCCGCGAGGTCGGCGAGGCCGAGCGCGTCCAGGATCGACGCGCCCACCCGCCCGGCGTGGCGGTCGCCCGCCAGCGTCACCACCGGCACGCCCATCCACAGGGCCTCCAGCGTCGTCGTCGTGCCGTTGTAGGGGAAGGGGTCGAGGGCGATGTCGACCGTCCCGTAGAGGCCGAGATGGTCCCCCGTCGCGGCGATGCGGCCGCGCAGCTCCAGCCGGCCGGGGTCGACGCCCGCGTCCGCGAAGCGCGCCCGCCACAGCGCCGCGGTATCGGGATCGTCGAGGCCGCGCGCCTTCAGCAGCAGCCGCGCGTCGGGAACCGCGGCGAGGATGCGCGCCCAGGCGGCGACCGCCGCCGCCGAGATCTTGGCCGGAACGTTGAACGAGGCGAAGCGCAGCGGGCCGGCGGACGGCGTGGCGACGGAACCCGCGTCGGCCGGCGGTCCCCAGCACAGGAACGGCCGGTCGAGCCGGACGAGGCGCTCGACATGCAGCGCGTCGGCCGCGCCGGGCGGGTCGGCGACGGCGTCGGTGATCCGGAAGCCGATCGCCGCGAGCCCGGTCGTATTGGGATAGCCCAGCCACGCGCCCTGGAGCGGCGCCGGACGCCGGGCGAAGACGCCGAGGCGGTTGTAGGCGGTGTGGCCGGCGAGATCGACCAGGACGTCGACCGCGTCGTCGCGCACCAGCGCCGCGACCGCCGCGTCGTCGCGGCCGTCGATCGGGCGCCAGAGATCGGCCGCCTGCCGCAGGCGGGCCGTCGTCGCATCGGGCGCGGCGACGTCGGCATAGGCCACCACCTCGACGGCGCCGCGGTCGTGGGCGGCGAAGAGCGGCCCGACGAACCAGGCGACCGAATGGCTGCGCAGGTCGGCGGAGACGTAGCCGACGCGCAGGCGCCGGTCGGGATCGCGCGCGACGCCGTGGCGGGCCGGCGGCGGCGGGGTCGCGGCGAAGCGCCGGCCCCAGGCGCGGTGGGCCTCGGCGACCACGCCGGCCGGCAGGTCGTCGCGGTAGTTGAGCGCGAACAGCTTCCCCGATGCCGCCTGCACATGCGCCGCGTCGAGCGCCAGCACGGCATCGAAGGCCGCGTCGGCGTCGGCGACCCGCCCCTGCTCCAGCAGCGCATAGCCGCGATTGAGCCGGGCGGCGGCGAAGGACGGCCGCCGTGCGATCGCCCGGTCGAGCGCGGCGACGCAGGCGCCCAGCCGGTCGCGCAGGCGCTCGGCGGTGGCGCGGTTGAACGGCGTCTCCGCCGTCGCCGGATCGAGCGCCTCCGCCCGCTCGAAGGCGGCGACGGCGCCGTCGACATCCCCCGCCTCGAGGCGGGCCAGGCCGAGCGCGCCCCAGGCGCCGGCATGGGCCGGCGCGCCGGCGACCGTCTGCTCCAGGAGCGCCGCGCCGGCGGCCCGGTCGCCCCTGGCGGCGAGCGCCTGCGCCTTGACGACCGCGAGGTCGGGCAGCGGCCCGAGCCGCACCCGCGCGCGGTCCGCCGCCGCCACCGCCTCGTCGGGGCGGCCGGCGCGCAGCAGCATGTCGGCGAGGCCCAGGCCCGCCAGCCGGTGGTTGGGGTCGGCCTGCAGCGCGGCGCGGAAGGCGGCCGCCGCCTCGTCGACGCGGCCGAGCGTGGCGAGCGCGCCGCCGCGGTTGGCGTGCGCGTCGGCCATGCGCGGCGCGAGGCGCGCCGCCCGTTCCCACGCCGCCGCCGCGTCGGCGAGCCGTCCGAGGCCGGCCAGGGCATGGCCGAGATCGTGCTGGATCGCCGCTTGGCGCGGCGCCAGCGCCGCGGCCCGCGCCAGCGCCGCATGCGCGTCGGCCGCGGCACCGGCCTGCAGCGCCGCGATGCCGAGATGATGGAGGGCGTCGACATGGTCCGGCCTCGCCGCCAGGATCGCGCGGTAGGCGGAGGCCGCCTCGCCGAGTCGGCCGGCCCGATGCAGGCCGACGGCGGCGGCGAAGGCCGGATCCGGCGCGCCGGGGCGTCTCACGAGTCGGCCGTCGCGGCTGCTCGGAGGACCGGACCGGGCCGGCGCGCGATGACCTCAGACCCTGAATAATCCATTAAAATCACCTACCTCGGCACTTCGGCGTAGACTCGCTCTTATGAAACGCGTATGCGTCGAAAGGTCGGCCGGACGATGGCGTTT
>JADZBA010000297.1 GCA_020852355.1 Alphaproteobacteria bacterium | reverse complement strand
GATGGCGGCATTCGTCAGCATGTCGCGGTAGTCGTCGTCGGAGAGGGCACCCGGGCGCAGATCCACCATCGCGTCTTCGATGTCCGGGGCGTGCCCCGCGCCGACCTGGGCCAATATGGAAGCGTCGGGCGCCGCGCTGCGGATCGCCGCGATGACGGCGGGCAGCAGCCGCGCGTTCTTCCCGGGTCGGGGCACGCCGGGAAGGGCGACGCGGATCGCCCCGGAAGGCGTGGTCCGCCGCTCGGCGGGAACGGCCGGAACGAGGCGGCCCACCGGATTTGCCACCGGCACGACGGGCATCGGCCGGCCGAGCGCGCGCGCGGTCGCGTCGGCCAGCTCCTCGGATGTCGCCGCGACCAGCAGGCGATGGCCGGGCACGACGCTCGTGAGCGCGGACACGCCGAGCATGATCGCCGCCTGGTCGACGGTCGGAGGATGGCCGGGCGGGGCGAACAGCCCGTGTCCCTCGTGGATCAGCACGGCCAGCCGCGGCCGGCTCGCCGACGGCATCCGGCGCAGCCAGGAGGCGACGGCCAGCATGAGCCAGGGATATGCCGTCGGAAGGAGGACCAAGTCCGCGGCGCCCGCCGTCGGTCCATGCCGGCCGAGGAGATCCTCTGCGATCTCCTGGGAGGACTGGATCAGGCGCGCCAGCTCCATGGCGTGATCGCCGGCGACCCACGCGGGCAGCGGACGCAGCCGAAACAGCGGAACCACCCCGTGCCGGGCGACCAGCTCCGGCGGTGCGGCCGTGCTGGCGAAGACCCGGACCGCCCGCCCGCGTCGCAGCGCCAGCTCCGGGAGCGCCTCGACGAGGCCCCGCTGGTGGCCGATCCACTCGCCCAGCGTCGGCTCGAGAACGATCCAGGCTCCGCGGCCGCCGTCCTCCGACTCGGACGGGTCGCCGCCATCGCGGTGCGACCCTCTCACGGGTCGACGAGGCCGATCTGGTCCAATGCGAAGCCGATGCCCTCCAGATGGGCCATCAGGCGTGCCAGGCCCTTGCTCCCCGAACCCGCCTTCAGGATCGCGTGCCAGTGATCGGGCGTCGTCGGCACGGCGATCGGCTGCGGCTCCCGGGTCAGGCCCTTGCGCGCGAATTCGCGCTGCCGGCGGGACTTGGTCACGCCTTCCCAGAAGGCCCGCCGGCGCAGCCATTTCGGGTCGAGGCGTTCGGGATGAATGTAATGCAGCGTCCGGGCGGTGTCCTGGAACCAGACAGGGCCGCCCGCCGCGCAAATGAGGTCGAACGCCGTATTCTCGCCGGAGATGAGCGTGCCCTCGCGGCGGCCGAGCGCCTCCGGGAACATGCCGACCGCGCGCAGCGCCGCGCAATCGATCGCGCAATTCCCCTCGAGAATGAATTCGTCCTTGGTGATGAGGCGCGGCGCATCGGGCAGATTCAGGCACACCCCATACCAGGGGAGCATCCAGTCCGCGAGCCAGTCCGGTCGCGGCACTCCCCAGACAGGATCGTTGTCGCCGCCGACGACGGCCGGCCGGGGCCGGACATGGAAGAACGGAGCCATCAGCTCCTCCAGCCAGTTCGGCTGGGCCCTCTGGTCGTCGTCGATGAACGCGATGAACGGCGTCCGCGTGAGCCGCAGCGCACGATTGCGGGCGGGCGAGACACCGATGTCGGGCTCGCGCTCGTAGATGATGCGCGGGTCGGCGGCCCGGTGCCGTGCCACCACCGCCTCGGTATCGTCCTCGGACACGTTGTCGATGACGATGACCGCGTAGCGCTGCGGCGCAAGAGTCTGGGTCAGCACCGAAGCGAGACACGCATCCAGCAGGGCGGCGCGGTTGCGGGTGCATATCGCGACCGTCGTGATCGGCTCCTCGTTCATTGCTGCGCACCGCCGGCGAATCGCGGCCGGCACAAGAGGCGGCGCATGGGGCCGGGCGGCAGCGAATTGCTGCCGTCCTCGGCGCCGGGAATCTCGACCTGCACGTGCGTCCCCATTCTGGAACGTCGGTCTCTGAAGCGTCCGACAATTCTGCGTCTCAATCTGAACGGCAATTGACAGCCGAAGCAACCAATAGGAACATAAGCGGAGAAGAAATCGACAGGGCTCGTGATGCTCGGCTGCGCGCGCGGAGGCGGCGAGATGGCAGACGGCAGCCCGGTGTCGTCCATCGCCGGCGATCGTGGGTGCAAAGGCGGAAGATGTCCGGGATGGCCATGTCGATCTCGGCATTCCGGCAAGGGTTCGCCTGCCTCCGGCGCCGAGGCGATGTAGAGGCGGTGCCGCTGCCCGACCGCTTCCTGCGCCGCCTCCGGGTCCGTGCGCCCGCCGTATCCGACACCCGCCTTCCGGCGGCCGCGGACTTCGCGGCCCGCATATGGCCGGGCCGCGATCCGTGACCCGGCGCGCCCCGCCCGAGGGCGGCGACGGCCCCCGCCTCCTCGTCGCCATCCCGCACTATGTCGGGCCGCCCGCGGCCGGTGCCGCGCACTACGGTTCCGTCCTGCCGGGGGCGGCCGCCGCGCGCGCCCGCGCGCTGGAGCGCACGATCGCCGGCCTGCGCGAGAATCTGGGTCCCAGGCAGGCGCGCATCGAAGGGCGCATCCGTCGCCGCTCCGCGATCGAGACGCCGCACGGAACGCTCGAGGGCGCGTCGACGGTCGTCTTCCGTCAGGCCAACCTGCCGGCGCTGCCGGCGCGCTTCGACATCGTCGTGGTGACGATCCCCGGCAGGAACGCCCTCGACCTCCTCGACCTGCCGCGCGACTGGTTCGAAGTCCTGGAAGTGCCTCTCGACCGACTCGGCGGCGATCCCCGCATGCTGGGATTCGCCTGTCACGAGGCCCTGGCGGCGCGGGCCGCCGGCTACGACTGGTTCGGCTATCTCGAGGACGACGTCGCCATCGCCGACGGCTGGTTCCTGCGCAAGGTGGCACTCATCGAATCGCAGACGAACGGCGCCGCCGTTCTCCTGCCCAACCGTTTCGAGCGCCGACCCGGCCGGCACATCGACAAGCTCTACATCGATGGGCCGCTGGCCGACGGCTACACCGCCACGTGGCAGGATATCGCCGTGGACCGCGGGCTGCGCGTCGCCTATCTCGACGGCGCGGTCATCCTGGAGCGGCCGGCCAACCCCCACGCCGGCTGCTTCTTCATCAGCGCGTCCCAGCTCGCGCGATGGCGGGCGCAGCCCTGGTTCGGCGACCGCGACACGTCCTTCCAGGGGCCACTGGAGAGCGCGGCGACGCTCGGAATCATGCGCACGTTCCGCATCTACAAGCCGGCCCTGCGACACGCCTCCTTCCTGGAGGCGGAGCACCTCAACAACCGGGACTGGCTGGGCCTGGAGGAGTAGCTTCCGGTGGCGGCAGCAGGACGACCTCGCCGTTCTCGACGATGATCGGCAGCTTCTCCAGCGAGAGACCGCGGCACGGGCCGCGGACGCAGAAGCCGTCCTTGACCTCGAAGAGGGCTCCGTGCGTCGTGCACATGAGGAAGCG
>JADZBA010000296.1 GCA_020852355.1 Alphaproteobacteria bacterium | reverse complement strand
GGGCCGCTCAACGTCGGCGAGATGCCGCTGCGCCACGAGATCCTCGACGCCTTCGTCGACGCCGCCGAGGCCGAGGGCTTCCCCCGCAATCCCGACTACAACGGCGGCGAGCAGGAGGGGTTCGGCTACTACCAGGTGACGCAGAAGGGCGGCCGGCGCTGGTCGACGGCGCGTGCCTTCCTCGACCCCGCGCGCGGCCGGGGCAACCTGCGGATCGAGTGCGATGCGCAGGCGACGGGCATCATCCTCGAGGGCGAGCGCGCCGTCGGCGTCTCCTACGTCCAGGGCGGCATCGTCCGCGAGGCGCGCGCCGGAGCGGAGGTGATCCTCGCGGCGGGCGCCGTGCAGTCGCCGCACCTGCTGGAGCTGTCGGGCATCGGCAACCCCGAGCTGCTGCGCGGCCTGGGCCTCACCGTGCGGTACGCCCTGCCCGGCGTCGGCGAGAACTACCGCGACCATTTCGCCACGCGCATGAACTGGCGCGTGAAGCTGCCGATCACGCTGAACGAGCAGACGCGCGGCCTGGCGCTGGCGCGCGAGCTGGCGCGCTACCTGACGACCCGGCGCGGCATCCTGACTCTGACGCCGGGCATCGTCTTCGGATTCGTGAGGACGCGGCCGGAGGTGGCGGGGCCCGACGTGCAGTACCATTTCGCCCACGCCAGCTATCCCTCGGCCGACGACCGCCGGCTCGATCGCGAGCCGGGCATGACGGTGGCCGTGTGCCAGCTCCGCCCGGAATCGCGCGGCACGATCCACGCGAAGTCGGCCGATCCGCTGGTGCCCCCGGCGATCCGCCCCAACTTCCTCGCCGAGGCGGTGGACCGCCAGACCGTCGTCGACGGCATGAAGATCGCCCGGCGCATCGTCGCCAACGCGGCGATGGATCGCTACCGCGCCTTCGAGATGACGCCGGGCGACGCGGTGCGGACCGACGCCGACTGGCTCGCCTTCGCCCGGCGCAACGGCCAGACGGTCTATCACCCGGTCGGCACCTGCAGGATGGGCAGCGACCCGATGGCGGTGGTCGACGAGCGCCTGCGCGTCCACGGCGTCCGGGGCCTGCGCGTCGTCGACGCCTCGATCATGCCGACGCTGGTGTCGGGCAACACCAACGCGCCGGTCATCATGATCGCCGAGAAGGCGGCGGACATGATCAAGGAGGATGCGCGGATGCGGCTGGCGGCTTAGGCCGCCGCCCGACCGTCAGCCGCCTTCCAGCACTCCGTCACCAGCCGGCCCAGCGCCTGGAAGTCCTTGCGGCGCGGCGAGGCGGCACGCCATGCCAGCGCGATCTCGCGCGCCGGCGCGGGCTCGCGGAAGGGGCGCAGCACGATGCGCGGGTCGTCGAAGCCGGCGCGGGCGACCAGCTCGGGCATCAGGGTCACGCCGTAGCCGGCGGCCACCATCTGCAGCACCGTCGTCAGGCTGGTGGCGCCGAGCGTCGCCAGGTTGGCGGCACTCGCCAGGCGGCAATGGGCGAGCGCCTGCTCGCGCAGGCAATGGCCGTCCTCCAGCAGCAGCAGCCGTTCCGGGCGGATCGTCGCGGCATCGGCCGGCCCGGCGGCGGCATCGGGATCGTCGGCCGCCGTCGCCAGCAGGAAGCGGTCGGTGAAGAGGGCAAGCGTCTCCAGCTCCGGCCGGTCGACCGGCAGCGCCAGGATCGCCACGTCGATGCGGCCTGCCGCCAGCTCGGCCAGGAGGCTCGTGGTCCGCGTCTCGCGCAGCCGCGGCTCCAGCCGGGGATGGCGGGCGCGCAGCGTCGCCAGGCAGAGCGGCAGGAGGTAGGGTGCGACCGTCGGGATGATGCCCAGGGCGAGCGGCCCGACGAGCACGCCCTGGCGCTGGCGCGCGAGGTCCTCGATGTCGCGGACCGAGGCGACGACGGCGGCGGCGCGGCGGACGATCTCCTCGCCCTCCGAGGTGATGGCGATGGCGCCCCGGCGACGCTCCACCAGATCGATGCCGAGCATCTCCTCCAGCTCGCGGATCTGCGCGGACATCGCCGGCTGGGTGACATGGCACAGCTCTGCCGCGCGGCCGAAATGCCGCGTCTCGGCCAGCGCCACGAGGTAGCGGAGATGTCGCATGGTGACCATCGACGATCAGATTATCCGATCGTCGAGGCGCCGAACATGATTGGAAGTCGCGTTTGGCGTGCTCCAGATTGATCGCCATCACGTCAACAGGAGGGTCCCCTGCCATGCCGAACATCCTGACGACCACCGCCGGCGCGCCGGTCGCCGACAACCAGAACGCGCTGACCGCCGGCCCGCGCGGCCCGGTCCTGATGCAGGACTGGCAGCTCATCGAGAAGCTGGCGCACCAGAACCGCGAGCGCATCCCCGAGCGGGTCGTCCACGCCAAGGGCTGGGGCGCCTACGGCACCCTCACGGTGACGCACGACATCACGCGCTACACGCGCGCCCGCATCTTCTCGGCCGTCGGGAAGAAGACGGAGCTGATCGCGCGCTTCTCCACCGTGGCCGGCGAGCAGGGTGCGGCCGACGCCGAGCGCGACGTGCGCGGCTTTGCCGTCAAGTTCTACACCGAGGAGGGCAACTGGGACCTGGTCGGCAACAACACGCCGGTCTTCTTCGTGCGCGACCCGCTGAAGTTCCCCGACTTCATCCATACCCAGAAGCGCCATCCCCGCACCAACCTGCGCTCGCCGACGGCGATGTGGGACTTCTGGTCGCTGTCGCCGGAGAGCCTGCACCAGGTGACGATCCTGTTCTCCGACCGCGGGCTGCCGCCCAGCCCGCGCTTCGTCAACGGCTACGGCAGCCACACCTACAGCTTCTGGAACGAGGGCGGCGAGCGCTTCTGGGTGAAGTTCCACTTCAAGACCCGGCAGGGCCATCGCTTCCTCACCAACGCCGAGGCGGCGGCGGTCGTCGGGCAGTCGCGCGAGAGCTACCAGGAGGACCTGTTCGGCGCGATCGAGACCGGCGACTTCCCGCGCTGGACGCTGTTCGTCCAGATCATGCCCGAGCTCGCAGCAGAGAAGACGGCCTACAACCCGTTCGACCTGACGAAGGTGTGGCCGCATGCCGACTATCCGCTGATCGAGGTCGGCGTGATGGAGCTGAACCGCAATCCCGACAACTACTTCGCGGAGATCGAGCAGCTCGCGCTCTCACCCTCCAACATCGTGCCGGGCATCGGCTTCTCGCCGGACAAGATGCTGCAGGCGCGCATCTTCTCGTACGCCGACGCGCACCGCTATCGCCTGGGCACCCACTACGAGGCGTTGCCGGTGAACCGGCCGCGCTGCCCCGTGCACCACTACCACAAGGACGGCGCGATGCGGTTCTTCCGCAACGACAGCGGCAACGCCGACGCCTACTACGAGCCCAACAGCATGGGCGGGCCCACCCAGGACCCCGCGGTCGCCGAGCCGCCCTTGCGCATCTCCGGCGACGCCGCGCGCTGGGACCACCGGGCCGGCAACGACGACTACAGCCAGCCGGGCGACCTCTTCCGCCTGATGACGGCGGAGCAGCAGGGGCGGCTCATGGACAACATCGCCGCCGCCATGGCCGGCGTGCCGGAGACCATCCAGAGGCGCCAGGTCGCCCACTTCCACCGCGCCGACCCGGCCTACGGCGCGGGCGTCGCCCGGCGGCTCGGCCTGGAGGACGCCGCCGTCGCGGCGGCCGAGTAGGCCGAGCCCCCTCGCCGCCCCACGGGGCGGCGAGGGGTTACGTCGCGAACACGAAGTCGTCGGCGGCCATCGTCGCCCTGGTCAGCGTCGGGACGATGAGGAAGTTGCCGCCGCCGAGATCGACGGTGAGGCCGGCCGCGCCGTCGAATGCGCGGGCGACGATGTCGGCGAAGCTCGCGAGCGGCACGCCGTTGGGACTCGGCGTCAGCACGATGTGCTCGCTCGCCGGGTCGAGCAGCACGCGGTCGACGCCGCTCGCGACGCCGATGCGATAGGCGTCGACGCCCGCGCCGCCGTCCAGCGTGTCGTTGCCGCCCTCGCCCTCCAGCCAGTCGTCGCCGGCACCGCCGGCGATCTGGTCGACCCCCTCGCCGCCCAGCAGCGAATCGCCGTCGGCCTCGCCGAACAGCGCGTCGTCGCCGTCGCCGCCGAGCAGCGTGTCGCCGTCCTCGCCGCCGAGGAGCGCGTCGTTGCCGCCGTCGCCGGAGACGAGGTCCGCGCCCTGGCCGCCCTGGACCGTGTCGTTGCCCGCACCGCCGCGCACCGGATCGTCGCCGCGGCCGGCGTCGATCTGGTCGTCGTCGGGGCCGCCGGCGATGACGTCGCGCCCCTCGCCGCCGGTCAGCGCGTCGGCGCCGTCGCCGCCATAGACGAGGTCGTCGCCCGGGCCGCCGTCGGCGATGTCGGTGCCGCCATCGGCGAACAGCGTGTCGTCGCCATCGCCGTCCAGCAGCAGGTCGGCCCCGTCGCCGCCGTAGAGCAGGTCGGCACCGCCGCCGCCGCCGGTCAGCGTGTCCGAGCCGAGGTCGCCGCTCGCCACGTCGTTCCCGGCGTCGCCGGCGACGCGGTCGTCGCCCTGGCCGCCATGGACCGTGTCGTCGCCGTCGCCGCCCGAGACGGTGTCGGCGCCGGCATTGCCGTTGACGTGCGGATCGTCGCCGGGGCCGCCGGCGACGCGGTCGGCGTCGGCCCCGCCGCGCACGATGTCCGCGCCCGGCCCGCCGGCGACGTCGTCGGCGCCGGTGTTGCCGTTGACGTCGTCGCCGCCCGCCGCGCCGCGCAGGGTGTCGGCGCCGTCGCCGCCCAGGAGCAGGTCGGCGCCGTCACCGCCCAGGATCGAATCGTCACCGCTGCCGAGATTGGCGGTGTTGCTGCCGCCGAACAGCCAGTCGTCGCCGCCGCCGCCGTCGATGCTGTCGCCGCCGCCGAGACCGTTGATCAGGTCGGCCCCATCCGTCCCCGCCAGCACGTCGCCGCCCGGTCCGCCCTGGATCACGGCCATGGATGCCTCCCCCGACCTGCGGAGCGACCGTAGCGCCGCGCAGCGGGCGGCGGCAATCCGCCTACGCGGCGGCGAGATCCCGGAAGCCGCGCCCCTCGGCCGCCAGCCGCTCCAGCAGCGCGGCCGGCGCCGGATCGCCCTCGCGCCGCATCGCCAGCAGGCCGTCGCGGATGCGGGCGAGGCCGACCGAGTCGGCCCAGTGCATCGGCCCGCCGCGGTAGACCGGCCAGCCATAGCCGTAGGCCCAGACCACGTCGATATCGCCCGGCCGGATCGCGATCCCCTCCTCCAGGATGCGCGCGCCCTCGTCGACCATCGGATAGAGCAGCCGCCGCAGGATCTCCTCGGCGCCGATCGACCGACGCGCGATCCCCAACTCGCGCGAGACCTCGACCACGATCGCCTCGACCGCGGGATCGGGAACGGGCGTGCGGCTGCCCGCCTCGTAGCGGTACCAGCCCGCCCCTGTCTTCTGGCCGAAGCGGCCGAGCGCGCAGAGCCGGTCGGCGACCGGCGACGTCAGCCCGCGCTCCTGGCGGATGCGCCAGCCGATGTCGAGGCCGGCGAGGTCGCCCATCGCGTAGGGCCCCATCGGCAGGCCGAACTCGTAGAGCACCCTGTCGACCTCGTGCGGCAGCGCGCCCTCGAGGATCAGCCGCTCCGCCTCGCGGCCGCGGGCGCGCAGCATGCGGTTGCCGATGAAGCCGTCGCAGTTCCCCGCCAGCACCGGGACCTTGCGGATCTGGCGGCCGAGCGCCATCGCCCGGGCGATCGTCGCATCCGCGGTCTTCGCGCCGCGCACCACCTCCAGCAGGCGCATGACGTTGGCCGGGCTGAAGAAGTGCAGCCCGATGACGCTGTCGGGCCGGCCGGTGGCGGCGGCGATGGCGTCGATGTCGAGGGTCGAGGTGTTGGTGCCGAGGACGGCGCCCGCCTTCGCATGGCGATCGATCTCCGCGAACACCGCGCGCTTGATCGCGGTGTTCTCGAACACCGCCTCGATCACGACGTCGGCTCCCGCGACGTCCGCGATGCCGGCCCCCGGCCGGATCAGCGCCATGCGGCGCTCGACCTCGGCTGCGGTCATGCCGCCGCGCGCGGCCGTCGATTCGTAGTTGCGGCGGACCACGGCGAGGCCGCGCTGCAGGCTCTCCGGCGCGGCGTCGATCAGGGTCACCGGGACGCCGGCGTTGGCGAAGCACATGGCGATGCCGCCGCCCATCGTGCCGGCGCCGATCACGGCCGCGCTCGCCACGTCGACCGGCCTCGCCACGGGGCCGAGGCCCGGGATCTTGCCGGCCTCGCGCTCGGCGAAGAAGAGATGGCGCTGCGCCCGGGACTGGTCGGACGCCTTGAGCACGGCCGAGATCGCCCGCTCGCGCGCCAGCCCGGCGGCGAACGACTCGTTCACGCCCGCCTCCACCGCCTCGATGGCCCGGAGCGGCGCATCCTGGCCGCGGGCGCGGCGCGTGGCCTGCCGGCGCGCCTCGGCGAAGAGCTCCGAGCGCCCGCGCGCGTCGGCGACGCGCTCGTCGCGCTCGGAGAGGCGCGGCCGCTTCCCGCCCTCGGCGACGACACGCCGGGCGAAGGCGACGGCGGCCGCCGCGAGGTCGCCCTCGACGATCGCGTCGATCAGGCCGAGGGCGAGCGCCTCCCGGGCATCGATCATGTCGCCGGTGGTGATCATCTGCAGCGCCTTCTCGACGCCGACGGCGCGGGGCAGGCGCTGGGTCCCGCCGGCGCCGGGGATGATGCCGAGCTTCACCTCCGGCAGCCCGAAGCGCGCGCCCGCCAGCGCGACGCGCCAATGGCTGGCCAGCGCCGTCTCCAGCCCGCCGCCGAGTGCGGTGCCGTGGATCGCCGCCACCACCGGCTTGGCCGCGGCCTCGATCTCCATCAGCACGTCGGAGAGGACCGGCGCCATCGGCGGCTTGTCGAACTCCGTGATGTCTGCACCGGCGATGAAGGTGCGGCCGTCGCAGCGCAGCACGATCGCGCCCACGGCGGGGTCGGCGACGGCGGCCGCGACCGCGCGCTGCAGCCCCGCGCGCACGGGCTGGGAGAGCGCGTTCACGGGCGGGTTGGCGACGGTGACGACGGCGATGTCGCCGTCGCGGGCGCTCGTCACCAGCGTATCGGCCTGCATGCTTCCTCCCGGCGGGTCCGCGGCGCCGGCGAGACTACACGGCGCCGGGCGGGCTTGTCGCGGCTACGCCGCCGCGACCTCCGGGGCCTGCCAGGCGGTGAGCTCCAGGTCGTCGCGGATGCACGCCTTGAAGTGGCCGGGACCGACCGCGCGCAGCGGCGGCACGGCATCCGCGCAGGCCGGCAGCGCGTAGCGGCAGCGGGTGCGGAAGGCGCAGCCGGACGGCGGGTTGATCGGGCTGGGGATGTCGCCGGTCAGCACGATGCGCTTGCGGCGCAGCGTCGGATCGGGGACCGGGGCGGCGGAGAACAGCGCCTCGGTATAGGGGTGGCGCGGGTCGGCGAAGAGGGTGCGGGTGTCGGCGATCTCCACCAGCTTGCCGAGATACATGACGGCGACGCGGTCGGAGACGTGGCCGACCACCGCCAGGTCGTGGGCGATGAAGAGCAGCGTCAGGCCGAGCCGCGCGCGCACGTCGAGCAGCAGCTTCACGACCTGCGCCTGGATCGACACGTCGAGCGCGGAGACCGGCTCGTCGGCAACCAGCAGCTCCGGCCGCAGCATGAGGGCGCGGGCGATGCCGATGCGCTGGCGCTGGCCGCCGGAGAACTCGTGCGGGAAGCGCTCGCCGGAGTTGCGCGGCAGGCCGACCATGGCCAAGGCGTCCTCGACGCGCTGCGTGCGCTCCGCCGCCTTCATGCCCGGCTCGTGGATCATCAGCGGCGCACCGACGATGCGGTCGACGCGCATGCGCGGGTTGAGCGAGGCGAACGGGTCCTGGAAGACGAGCTGCATCTTGCGCCGGATCGGGCGGAGCTGGCGGCGCGACAGCGTGGTGATGTCCTGGCCGAGGAAGCGGATGGCCCCGGCGGTGGGCGTATCGAGGCGCAGCACCGTGCGCCCGACCGTCGTCTTGCCCGAGCCGGATTCGCCGACGAGGCCCAGCACCTCGCCCTTGGCGATCGCGAAGGAGACGCCGTCGACCGCGCGCACATGGTCGCGGGCGCGGCCGAACAGGCCCGAGCGCAGGGGGAAGTGCTTGACGAGGCCGTCGACCTCCAGCACGGGCGTCGCGGCTTCGGTCATGCCGCCGCTCCCGCGAGGGCGACGTCGCGCCAGCGCAAGCAGCGCACGCCGTGCCCGTCCTCCGCCGGCTCCAGCGGCGGCACCTGGACGTCACAGGTCGCCGGCAGGAAATGGGCGCAGCGCGGATGGAAGGCGCACCCCCTGGGCATGTCGGTCGGGTCGGGCACGTTGCCCGGGATCGCCTGCAGCTCGTCGCGCCCGGCCAGCCGCGGGTCGAGGCGCGGCACGGAGTGCAGCAGGCCCCGGGTGTAGGGCATCAGCGGGCGCTTGAAGAGCGGCACCACCGGCGCCTCCTCGACGATGCGCCCGCCATACATGACGAGCACGCGGTCGGCGACCTCGGCGACGACCCCGAGATTGTGGGTGATGAAGATGATCGACATGCCCGTCTGTTTCTGCAGGCGCTGCAGAAGATCCAGGATCTGCGCCTGGATGGTGACGTCGAGCGCCGTCGTCGGCTCGTCGGCGATCAGCAGATTCGGGCTGCACGACAGCGCCATGGCGATCATCGCGCGCTGGCGCATGCCGCCGGAGAGCTGGTGGGGATAGCTGTCCAGCCGGCGGCGCGGCTCGGGGATGCCGACGAGGTCGAGCAGCGCCACCGCCTCGTCCAGCGCCTGGCGGCGGCCGAGGCCGCGATGGAAGACGATCGCCTCCGCCACCTGCTGGCCGATCCGGTGCACCGGATTGAGCGAGGTCATCGGCTCCTGGAAGATCATGGCGATCTCGCTGCCGCGGATCTCGCGCATCTCCGGGTCCGGCACGGCGAGCAGGTCGGCGACGCGGCCGTCGCGCCGCCGCAGCAGGATGCTGCCGCCGATCCGCCGCGTGCCGGCCGAGCCGATCAGTCGCATGATGGCGAGGCTGGTGACGCTCTTGCCCGACCCGGATTCGCCGACCAGCGCCAGCGTCTCGCCGGCACGCACGTCGAAGGTGACGCCGTTGACGGCGGCGACCGTGCCGGTCTCGGCGCGGAACTCCACCGTCAGGTCGCGCACCCGCAGCAGCGGCTCGGCCGCCATCGCGCCGGTCACGTCAGGTCGCTCCGCGGGTCGAGCGCGTCGCGCAGCCCGTCGCCGACGAAGTTGAAGCTCGCCACCGCGAGCGTGATCATCATGCCGGGCAGCAGCGCCAGCCACGGCGCGGTCGTCAGGTACTGCTGCGCCTTCTCCAGCATGTTGCCCCAGCTCGCGATCGGCGGCTGGATGCCGTAGCCGAGGAAGCTGACGTAGGATTCGAGCAGGATGCCGCGCGCCACGATGAGGGTCGCCGCGACGACGATCGGCGCCACCGCGTTGGGCAGCAGCTCCTTGAACATGATCCAGCGGTCGGATGCGCCCATCGCCTCGGCCGCCACCGCGAAGTCGCGCTCGCGCAGCGCCCGGATCTGGCCCTGGACGACGCGCGCCACCTCCATCCACGCGGTCAGCGCGATGATCAGCGTGATGGTGGCGATGCTCGGGCTGACGAGCGCGGCCAGCGTCAGCAGCAGGAAGATCGTGGGGAAGCACAGCACGGCGTCGACGATGCGCATCAGCGTGGCGCCCACGGCGCCGCCGTAGAAGCCGGCGACGGTGCCGACCACGGTGCCGACGATGACGCTGATCACCATCGCCGCGAAGCCGATCGAGAGCGAGATGCGGCCGGCCATCAGCAGGCGCGCGAGCAGGTCGCGGCCGAGCTCGTCGCTGCCCAGTATGTGCGGGCCGGCGAAGGGCGGCTTGAAGCGGCCGCGCATGTCGATCTGGAACTGGTCGTAGGGCACGAGGTTGGGGCCGATCGTGCAGGCCAGCACCAGGACGATGATGGCGAAGAACCCGAACATCGCCAGGCGGTGCCGGGCGAAGCGGCGCAGCGTGCGGTAGCGGCGGTGCTGGCGCAGCGTCTGGTCGGGGGCCGCCGGTGGCGCGGCGGTGACGTCCTGGACGGTCATTGCAGCCGGATCCGCGGGTCGGCGACGACGTACAGCATGTCGGCGAGCAGGTTGCCGATGATGACCAGGATGGCGGTGAAGGTGAGCAGGCCCATCACGACGGGGTAGTCGCGGTAGCCGATCGAATCGAGGAAGAGCCGCCCCATGCCGGGCCAGGTGAACACCGTCTCGGTCACCAGGGCGCCGCTCAGCAGCGTCGGCAGCTCGAGCCCGGCGATGGTGATCATCGGCAGCAGCGCGTTGCGCAGCACGTGGCGGATCAGCACGAAGCGCTCGGGAATGCCCTTGGCGCGCGCGGTGCGCACATAGTCCTGGTTGATGACGTCGAGCATCGAGGAGCGCATGAAGCGGCTCCAGATCGCCGTGGTCACGAGGCCCAGCACGAGGGCGGGCGCGATCAGGTGGTAGGCGAACTCCAGCAGCGAGGTGCTGCCGACCGGGGCGCGGTTGCCGGCCGGCAGCCAGCCGAGCTTGACCGAGAAGACGTAGATGACGACGAGGCCGAACCAGAAGGTCGGGATCGACAGCGCGATCATTGCGCCGACCGTGGCGAGCTGGTCGAAGAACGAGTAGCGCCGCACCGCGCCGAGGATGCCGATCAGCCCGCCGACCAGGACCGCGATCATCGTCGCCGCGATCATCAGCTCGAGCGTCGCCCACAGGCGCGAGCCGATGACCAGCAGCACGGGCACGTCGTCGCGGTAGGAGCGGCCCCAGTCCCCGGTGAGCAGGCGGCCGAACCAGTCGAGATACTGGATCGGCAGCGGCCGGTTCAGACCCATCTGCTCGGCGAGGCGCTGCAGGTCGGCCTCGGTCATCCCCGGCGTGTTGGCGAACTGCGACAGCGGGCCGCCCGGCGTCAGGTGCAGCAGCCCGAAGCCGATCATCGAGACGATCCACAGCAGCACGAGGCTCTGCGCCAGGCGGCGGAGCAGGAAGTTCGTCATGCCGGGACCTGCCCGCCCGTCGCCGCGATGGCGCTCACGTCGCCCAGTACCATGTGTTCACGTTCCAGAAGTTGGCGCGCAGATTGACGTTCGCCTGGTAGCCGACGAGGCCGGACTTGACGCCCTCGATCGTGGTGGACTGGAACATCGGCAGGATCGGCAGGTCGCGGCGGACGATCGCCTGGACCTTGCGATAGATCTCCTTCCGCTTCTCGCGGTCCAGCTCGACGTTGCCCGCCTCCAGCAGCACGTCCACCTCGGCATTCTCGTAGCCGGGCGTGTTGAGGCCGTTGCCCGTGCGGTTCGGGATCGCCTTGCTGCTCAGGCGATCGCGCACGTCGGGGTCGGAGCCGACCATGTAGGCGGTCGCGGTCATCGTCGAATCGTACTGGGACTTGCGCCAGTAGTCGCCCCACATCACCGCCGGCGGGAAGTTCCTGATCGACATGTCCGCGCCGATGTCGCGCCAGCCCTGCTGCAGGAACTGCTGCGTCTGTTCGCGCAGGTGGTTGCCGGTGGTGGTCGAGTTGCTGAAGGCGAGCCGCACGCCGTCCTTCTCGCGCACCCCACCCTGTCCCGGCTTCCATCCCGCATCGTCAAGCACCTTCCGTGCCAGGGCGGGGTCGTACCTGTGCAGCGGCAGGTCGGGGTTGAAGGCCCAGGACTCGGCCGGCATGTAGGTCTCGGCCGGGCTGTTGATGCCGTAGTAGATGTCCTTGATGATCGTCGCCTTGTCCATGGCGAGGTAGAGGGCCCGGCGCACGGCGGGATCCTTGAAGGGCGCGCGCTCGTGGTTGAGCGCGATGTTCTCGATGAAGGCCCTGGGCGCCTTGAAGACGCGCCGGCCCGGCATCGCCTTCGCCTCCTCCCAGTTGTCGGCCGAGATGCCCTGCGGGCCGATATAGTCGATGGCGCCGGTCTGGAACTGCGTCTTCAGCACCGTCAGGTCGGGGATGTACCGGATCACCACCCGCTCGACATGGGGCCCCTCGCCGAAGAAGCGGTCGTTCGCCTCGAGCAGGATGTGCTCGCCGGGGCGGCGTTCGACGAACCTGAAGGGGCCGGTGCCGACCGGCTTGTTGTTGAACGGCGAATCCTTGGGATCGCCGCCGGCGCCGAGGATGTGCCTGGGCACCATGAAGGTGGTGGCCAGCACCGAGAGGTAGGGAACGTATAGCCGCTCCATCCGCCAGGTCAGCTCGGTCGGGCTCACCACCTGGATGTCGCGCACCAGGTTGTGGCCGGAGCGGCTGTAGGCCGGGAAATCGGGACGGTTGATCAGCTCGAGGGTGAACTTGACGTCCTCGGCCGTGAAGGGGGCGCCGTCGTGCCAAGTGACGCCCGGCCGCAGCCGGATGCGCCAGGTGAGCCCGTCGGCCGAGATGCCGCCATTGGCCTTGCTCGGAATCTCCACGGCGAGCTGCGGGACGAGGTCGCCCTTGGGATCGATCAGCCACAGCGGGCTGAAGATGTTGAAGTAGACGCCGTCGTCGACCTCGATGTGCGGCCGCACCGGGTTGAAGACCGTCGGCTCCTGCGAGATCCCCATGACGATCTGGCCCTTGCGCCGGGCCGGCGGGCGTGAGGCGCCCTGCGCGACGGCACGGCCGCCGGGCACGGCGGCGGCGAGCGCGCCGAGACCGGCCAGCTGCAGCAGGCGTCGCCGCGGCAGCGCGGAACCGCCGACGGACGCATCGCCATGAGCCGACGGAGCGATCGGAGAACGGGACATGGTCACCACCTTCTGCGCCGGGTCCAGGATGGCCCGCGGCACCACCGACGCGCCGCGCGTCGCCGGACCTCCGCGGAACCGTCGTCGCCGGCTACTGTCGGGTGGCGAAAAGTCACTTGTCTACACAACAGAAGTCGAACGCCTATAACTGCAGGATATGGATCGAGATGTCCCAGCGCCCGGGAGCAGGAGCGCGCTCCCGGGCGCCAGCGTCAGCGGCTCACGCCGCCCAGTACCACTTGTGGACGTTCCAGCAGTTGGAGCGGTAGTTGACGTTCGGGTCGTAGCCGATGAGGTTCTTCTTGGTGCCCTCGGTCTGGTTCGGCTGGTAGATCGGCAGCAGCGGCAGGTCCTCGCGGAACAGCGCCTGGATCTTCTGGTAGTTGACCTTGCGCTTCTCGCGATCGAGCAGCCCGACGCTCTCGCGCAGCAGCCGATCGACCTCGGGATTGGCGTACTGCATCGTGTTGGCGCCACTGCCGGTCTTGGCCGGGATGGACCAGCTGCCGATGCGGTCGCCGGCGTCGGGGTCGGAGCCGATGATGAAGACCGAGCCGACGACCACGGTGTCCCACTCGCTCTTGCGCCAGTAGTCGCCCCACATGACCGCCGGCGGAAAGTTCTTGATGGTCATCTGGGCGCCGACCTGCTGGAAGTTCTGCTGCACGAGCTGCTGCAGCTGCTCGCGCAGGTGGTTCCCCGCCGTCGTCGAGTTGGAGAAGGCGAGCTTCACGCCGTTCTTCTCGCGCACCCCGCCGGCGCCGGGCTTCCAGCCGGCTTCGTCCAGCATCTTGCGGGCGAGCGCCGGATCGTACTTGTGCGCCGGCAGGTCCGGGTTGTAGGCCCAGGACTGCTGCGGCAGGTAGGTCTCGGTCGGGCGGTGGGCGCCGTAGTAGATGTCCTTGATGATCGTCGCCTTGTCGAGCGCGTGATAGAGCGCGTGGCGGACGGCCTTCTCCTTGAACTGCGGCCGCTCGTTGTTGAACGACAGGCTCTCCAGGAACGGCATCGGCGCGCGGAAGAGCCGCACCGTCGGGACCTTGCTGACCTCCTCGTAGTTGTCGGCCGTGATGCCCTGGATGCCGACCGCGTCGATGGCGCCGGTCACGAACTGCGTCTTCAGGACGATCAGGTCGGGGATGTACTTGAAGATCAGGCGCTCGACGTACGGCCCGTCGCCGTAGAACTTGTCGTTCGCCTCGAACATCAGGTAGTCGCCCGGCCGCCGCTCGCCCCATTTGAACGGGCCAGTGCCGACCGGCTTGTTGTTGAACGGCGAGTCCTTGGGATCGGCGACCGCACCCAGGATGTGCTTGGGCACCATCTGGGTCCAGGCGATGATCGAGAAGAAGGGCGCGAAGAACTTCTCCATCTTCCAGGCGATCTCGGTCGGGCTGACCACCTGGATGTCGCGGACCAGGCTGATGCCGTTGCGGCTCATCACCGGGAAGTCGGGCCGCTGGATCAGCTCGAAGGTGAACTTCACGTCCTCGGCGGTGAAGGGCGCGCCGTCGTGCCACGTCACCCCGGGGCGCAGCTTGACGCGCCAGTTGAGGCCGTCCTCGGACACGCCGCCGTTGGCGACCGTCGGGATCTCGACCGCGAGCTGCGGCACGAGGTTGCCCTTGGTGTCGAGCGACCAGAGCGGGCTGAAGAGGTTGAGATGGACGCCGTCGTCGACCTCGATGCGGGCGCGCAGCGGGTTGAAGACCGTCGGCTCCTGCGACAGGCCGATGACGATCTGGCCCTTGCGGGTGCCGCGGGGCGGCGGCGGCGGCACCGCCTGGGCGCGGGCGAGGCCGGTGGGCAGGGCGGCAGCGGCGGCACCCAGGGCCGTCATCTGGAGGAAGCGGCGCCGCGGCAGCAGCAGGCCGGATGGATCATCGTCGCGCATGGTCATCGGTCACCTCTCCTGTCGATCGTTGTCGATCCGCCCGCCTTGCCTGCCGGGTCGGAGATCAGCTCGTCACGAGCTCCGTTTCCGGCTTCCAGTCGGCGGCGCTGCGGTAGCGCTGGGACGGCGCCTGCTTGGGCATCACGGTGTCGGCGCGCTTGCGCTCTTCCTGCTGGCGCATGAGCGAGGCGAGATACTGCGAGGGCATGTCCATGAAGGGCGTGCGCCGGCCGGCCCAGTGGCGGCAGTCCGCCTCGTTCATGAAGATCTGGTGCTGCAGCCGGTCCGGCCAGTCCGGGACGCGCAGCCACAGGCGCAGCAGGTGCCGGCGCCGGGCGACCTCGTCGTGATCCTCGAAATTGGTGCGGCCGTGCATGATCGAGCGGTTGTTGAGGAACTGGATGTCCCCCTCCTCGAAGTTCATGTCGAGGAAGAACTCCTCCGAGCGCGAGATCCGCTGCAGCTCGTCGTAGGCGGCGATCTCCTCGTCGGTCAGCTTCACGCCGCCGTAGTGCACGGCGTAGCGCAGGCAGCCGGTGTCGATGACGCAGGTGATGCGCCCGTCGGTCTGCGTGAAGACCGGGATCTTCTCGGCGCTCTGCGGCGGGAAAAGCGAATACTTCGCATCCATCTCGTGATTGCGATGGTAGTAGCCGCGATACAGCACATCCAGCAGATCCGGCCTGGTGTCCAGGAGCTGGTTGTGCACCGCCGCGACGCTGACGATGCGGCTGGCGCCGCCCGACTTGGCGGCGCGCAGGCACATCAGCGAGACGATGTCGCAGGCCGAGCCGTCGATGTGGAAATGCTGGCCGCCGCCGGCGTTGTAGCCGCGCACCTTCTCGACCACGTCGCTGATGTCGATGACGCTGCCGAGGAGCTGGCCCTGCCAGGACTGGGCGATCGGCTCGCCGAGATGGGCGCCGAGGCCGACATAGACGCGCGCCATCTCGTCCGCCGTATAGCGCTCGCGCGGGAAGCCGCGCAGCAGCACCACGCCCGTGCCGTCGAGCAGCTCGTCGCGCAGCCGGCGCATGGTGGCGCCCATGCCCGGCAACGGGAAGGTCTCGGGCGTGATCTCCGGGATGTCGCGCTCGCCGCAATGGCGCAGCGCCGCGTCGATCTCCGCCACCTCGCCTGCGGAGAAGCGGTGCATCATCTCGCTGCGATAGTCCACTTCCGAGCCCTTCCACGCGGCCCGCGTCGTGATCCTGGCATGCTCCACGAGAATGTCCTCTCGGTCGTGCGCTGAAGCATGCCGTCGCGTAGCCGCAACAAGCGGCCGGCGGCATGCCACCGGTGAACTGTCACCGATCACCTGATCGATTGCAACAGTCGCACCGGGACGGGGTCTAGGACGAAATTGCCCCGCGCGCGGGGGCCGGCGCCCCCTCGGATTGCGCTGTACGTCGGGCGAAAATCACCTACCATCGCCCCGACGGCCGTCGGGGGCGAGCGCGATGCGGAAATGTCCATGGGGCCGGGCGGCCCTGTTCGCCCTCACGGGGCTGCTGCCGTCGCTGCCGGGCGCGGCCGGCACCCCGGCCGAACGCGGGCGCTACCTCGTCACGACGATCCTCGCCTGCGGCAATTGCCATTCGCCGCGCGCAGCGGACGGATCGCCGCTGCCCGGCCGCGAGCTGTCCGGCGGCCTCGCCTTCGACACGCCGGCCTTCACGGCCACCGCGGCGAACATCACCCCGGACCCCGACACCGGCATCGGACGATGGAGCGACGAGGAGATCGCCCGGGCGCTGACCGAGGGCGTGCGGCCGGGCCACGCCGCCCTCGGCGGGGTGCCGCTGGCGGCGATCATGCCGGCGGGATTCTACAAGGCCCTGACGCCGGCCGACCTGGCGGCCGTCGTCGCCTATCTGCGCAGCGTGCCGCCGGTGCGCAATGCGGTGCCGCCGCCGGTCTACAAGCTGCCCGCGGTGCATGCGCGCTATCCCGACGCGGAGCGGCGCTACGACGAGACGACGCTGCGCGATCCCGTCGTCCGCGGCGCCTACCTCGCCACCATCGGTCATTGCATGGAATGCCACACGCCCCGCGTGCGCGGCGTCTCGGACTACGAGACCGCGATGGGTCGCGGCGGAGTGGAGTTCTCGCCGGCCCTGGTACAGGGCATCGGCGCGGGATTCACGTCGTCGACCTCGAGCAACATCACGTCGCACCCTGTCGCCGGCATCGGCGCCTGGAGCGACGGCGAGATCAGGCGTGCGATCGCCGACGGCGTATCGCGCGACGGACGCCGGCTGCGGCCGCCGATGGCGTTCCGCTACTATGCGAACATGGCGGAGGACGACCTCGACGCCCTGGTCGCCTGGCTGCGGACCGTGCCGCCATTGCCGTAGGGGACGACGGGGCCACAGGAGACGGCGGGCCGGGAGCGCCCGCCCCCGGCCCGCCGCGGCGGCGCCGCTACCAGCGGGTGCGGCTCTCCCACTCCTTCACGTCGCGTTCCGCGCGCTCCTTGTCGATGCCATAGGCTTCCTGGATGCGCCCGACCAGCTGGTCGCGCTTGCCGTCGATCACGTCGAGCTGGTCGTCGGTGAGCTTGCCCCACTTCTCCTTCACCTTGCCCTTGGCCTGCTTCCAGTTGCCGGCGATCTGATCCCAGTTCATCGAGAGGTTCCTTCCTGCGTTGCGGTAACGAACGAACGAAAGGGCCTTCCGGAAGTTCCCGGAACCGGCCTCCCGGGCCTGCGTTCATCCCGGACCGCCCGCCGATGACGGCGGGCACCGGAGGAGGAACGGGCGATGGACGGCGAGCGCTTCAAGTCGGCGATGGCCGACGTCTCGAAGGAGTTCGAGAATCCGACCGCGGTGCTGACCGCGCGCGACCTGACGAAGGAGCAGCGCATCAGGCTCCTGAACCAGTGGGAGACCGACCTGCGCCTGCTGCTGGTGGCGTCGGAGGAGAACATGCCCGGGACCGACCCCGGCAAGACCGGAGAGAAGCTGAGCGAGGTGCGCAAGGCGCTGCACACGCTGGGGGCGGCAGCACCCACCGGCGACGACGGCGCGCCCACCAAGACCGGCGGCGCCTGACGCGCCGCCGCCCCGACCGCTCAGGCGCGGGGTCGCTCGGGGGAAGGGTCGCCGCCCGCCGCGCGCCGCTCTAACCGGCCCTGGACCCAGCCGAGAACCGACAGGATCACGATCGCCAGCGCGACGTTGACCGCCGCCAGCCACACGAACCCCGCGCCGCAGGCGAGCCCGACCGCGGCCGCGAGCCAGATCCCGGCCCCCGTCGTCATGCCGCTGACCTCGCCACGGGACTGGATGATGCAGCCCGCACCCAGGAAGGCGGCGGCCGCGGTCACCGCCTCGATGATGCGCAGCGGATCGGCCGAAGCGTCGGGATTGGCTTCCAGCGCCTCGAGGTAGAGCTCGGTCGCGAGCACCGTGAAGGTGCAGGATGCCAGCGCGATCAGCATGTGCGTGCGCAGCCCCGCGGGCTTGCGCCGCCATTCGCGGTCGAGGCCGATGCAGGCTCCCAGGAGCAGCGCCGCGCCGAGGCGGCCGGCCATCATCTCGGGCGGCATCGCCATGTCCTCGATGAACGTCAGCTCGCGCATCGTTCAGGCGGCGAGATAGACGACGGCGAGGACCGCGACAGCCGCCGCCAGCGAGACGGCAAGCACGTAGCGCATGCGGTGCAGCTCGACGCCCTGGCGGGCATCCGTCGGGGTCGGCCCCGGCGCCTCGGAGGGCGGCGCGGCGGGGGTGGGGGCGGGATCGGACGCGGGTGGATCGTTCGGCATGGGCAAGGCAACGCTGCGGCGCATCCGGCGTTCCCGGCGCCGCTTGCGCGCCCCTGGCCGGCGTGCGACGGTTTTCCGCAAGGACGGACAAAGAAGGGAGAACGGGCAACGCGGCCAGGACGCCGACGACGCCGACCCTGCCCGCCGCGATGCGTCGTTCCTCTCCCGCCGAGGCTGGGTCTCGATCGGAGGAACGCCATGACCACCACCGTGAACCTGCGCGTCAACGGCAAGCCGACGAAGCTGACCGTCGACGACCCGGACATGCCGCTGCTGCTGGCACTGCGCAACGACCTCGACCTGCACGGGGCGCGGTTCGGCTGCGGCCTCGCGCAATGCGGCGCCTGCACGGTTCACGTCGACGGCGAGGCCGTTCGCTCCTGCTCCTTCCCGCTCTCCGCCGCCGCCGGCAAGTCGGTCACGACCCTGGAAGGGCTCGGCACCGAGCGTAAGCCGCATCCGCTGCAGAAGGCCTTCATCGACGAGCAGGCCGCGCAGTGCGGCTACTGCATCAACGGCATGATCATGCAGGCCGCCGCCTTCCTGAAGAAGACGAAGCGGCCGACCGAGGAGCAGATCAAGACGGCGCTGGCCGACAACCTCTGTCGCTGCGGCACGCATCTGCGCATCGTGCGCGCGGTCAAGCGCGCTTCCGAGGCGATGGGTTGAGGAGAGCCGCCATGACCCGCATCGAATTCTCGCGCCGCGGCTTCCTCGCGACCTCCGGCGCCATCGTCGTCTCCTTCGCGGCCGCCCCCGCCGCAGCCGCGATGCGCCCGCCGGCCGCCCGGCCCGCCGCCGAGGCGCACTTCAAGACCGTGGCCCTCGACCAGGTCGACGGCTTCGTCGCGGTGGATGCCGCCGGCAACGTCACCATCTTCTCCGGCAAGGTCGACCTCGGCACCGGCGTGCGCACGGCGATCACCCAGATCGCCGCCGAGGAGCTGTCGGTACCGCTCGACCGCGTCCGCGTCGTGCAGGGCGACACCGCGCTGACGCCCGACCAGGGCATCACCTGGGGCAGCCTGACCATCCAGGTCGGCGGCATGCAGATCCGCCAGGCCTGCGCCACGGCACGCGAGCTGCTGGTCGGCCGTGCCGCCGAGCGGCTGGCGGTCGCGCGCGAGGAGCTGACGACGCGCAACGGCGCGGTCGTGAGGCGCAGCGGCGGCAAGGGCGTCCCTTACGCCAAGCTGATCGGCGATCGGCGGTTCGAGACCAAGGTCGACGCCGCCGCACCGCTGAAGGATCCGGCGAGCTACACCGTCGTCGGCCGCCCGGTGCGTCGCCTCGACATCCCGGGGAAGGTGACCGGCACCTTCGTCTACGTCCAGGACTTCAAGCTGCGCGGCATGCTGCACGGCCGCGTGCTGCGGCCGCCGGCGCTGAAGGCGACGCTGCAGTCGGTCGACGACGGCAAGGCCCGGCGCGTGCCCGGCTACGTCGCGACGGTGCGCAAGGGCAGCTTCCTCGCCGCCGTGGCGACCAGCGAGTGGGCGGCGATCAAGGGCATGATGGCGCTGGAGCCGACTTGGTCGAGCTGGGCCGGCCTGCCCGAGAGCGGCAAGCTGTGGGAGCATGTCCGCGGCTCCAGGGTCGCCCGCGACGAGGCGCTGCAGACGGCCGGCGACACCGCCGCGGCGATGCGCGAGGGCGGCACCGCCAAGGTGATGTCGGCGACCTACGACTTCGCCATCCACACCCATGGCTCGATCGGGCCGTCCTGCGCCGTCGCCGACTTCACCGGCGGCCGGCTCACCGTGTGGACCGCCTCGCAGGCGACCCACCTGCTGCGCCAGCAGCTCGCCAACATGCTGAGCCTGAAGGCCGACGACATCCGTTGCGTCTATCTCGAAGGGGCGGGCTGCTACGGCCGCAACGCCCATGAGGACGCCGCCGCCGACGCCGCCCTGCTGGCCGTCGAGCTCGGCCGGCCGGTGCGCGTCCAGTGGAGCCGCGCCGACGAGCACGGCTGGGACCCGAAGGGCCCGCCGACGCTGATCGACATGCGCGCCGCGGTCGACGGCGGCGACGTCGTGGGATGGGAATCGATGGCGTTCATTCCCGACCGGCCCAAGGGCTTTGCGGTCACCCTGGTCGCAGCCGAGCTGGCGGGGTTGCCCAAGGACGAGGCCTTCCCCGGCAACGTCCACCAGGGGCTGGCCATCCCCTACGCCTTCCCGAACATCAAGGCGACCGCGCGCTGGCTCGCCGAGACGCCGCTCAAGCCGTCCTGGATCCGCACGCCCGGCCGCATGCAGAACACCTTCGCCAACGAGTCCTTCATCGACGAGTGCGCGACGGTCGCCGGGGTCGACCCGCTGGATTTCCGCCGGCGCAACCTCAAGGACGCGCGCGGCCTGGAGATGCTGGAGCGGCTGGCGAAGCTCGCGGACTGGAAGCCGCGGACGGCGGCCCGCGCCGGCGACGGCGACGTGGCGCGCGGCCGCGGCGTCGCCTACACGAAGTACGAGCTGGTGCGCACCTATGTCGGGATCGTCGCGGACGTCGCGGTCGACCGCAAGACGGGGAAGATCCGCGTCGAGCGCTGCTTCGTCGCCCACGATTGCGGGCAGATCATCAATCCCGACGGGCTGCGCAACCAGATCGAGGGCAACGTCGTCCAGACGGTCAGCCGCACGCTGATCGAGGAGGTCACCTTCGACCGCTCGGCGGTGACGAGCATCGACTGGGCGACCTATCCGATCCTGACCTTCCCCGACGTGCCGGACGTCGTCATCGACCTGATCGATCGTCCCGCCGAGAAGCCCTGGGGCGCCGGCGAGCCGACGGCGGCCGTCGTGCCCGCGGCCATCGCCAATGCGGTCTTCGACGCGACCGGCGTGCGCCTGCGCTCGGTGCCCTTCAGGCCCGAGAAGGTGCTGGCGGGCCTGCGCGCCGCGTGAGGTCGGCGAGCGGCGGCCCCGCGCGGCGCGGGGCCGTCAGCGGCGGCGCATGGCGTGCATGACGATGGTGACGAGGAAGCCGACCAGGAAGATCAGGAAGAGGATGCGCGCGATGTCGGTCGAGACGGCGGCGACGCCGCCGAAGCCGAGAACGCCGGCGATGATCGCGACGACGAGGAAGACCAGGGCGTAGTACAGCACGGGTAGTGCCTCCTGTCACGGCAGGCCGCGGGCGAGGCCGGCGCAACGGCACGAACGCCGCCGCCGCGCCGGCGGTTCCCTGCGGAAGAACTGCGGAACCTTCGGTAGACGCGGGAGTTCGAGTGGGTGACGGCGCCCCGCATCGGGCGGCGCGCCCCCACCGAAGGACCCGTCATGCGCCAAGAGACACTCGCCGCCAACGAGACCGGCTCGCTCATCTCCGCCGACCGGGTGGAAGGCACCGCGGTCTACAACCGGGCGGGCAATCACCTCGGCTCGATCAAGACCGTGATGATCGACAAGCCCTCGGGCAAGGTGGCCTACGCCGTGATGTCGTTCGGCGGCTTCCTGGGGATCGGCGAGAAGTACCATCCGCTGCCGTGGGGCATGTTGCGCTACGATCGCGGCCAGTCCGGCTATGTCGTCGACCTCGACAAGAAGATGCTCGAGGGGGCGCCGTCCTACTCGGCGTCGGAGACGCCGAACTACGACGACCAGGCGTGGGGCCGGAAGGTCCACGACTACTATCGCGTCCCGCCCTACTGGATGTAGGCGGAACGACGAAGGGCCCCGGCCGCCGCGGCGGCCGGGGCCCTTTGCGCGTCCGGCCCGCCGTCAGCGGGTGCGGCCGCTCAGCCCGTACACGAAGCCCGCGATGGCGGCGACGATCATCGATGAGGGCACCTTCCCCGCCAGCGCGCTCAACCCCGCCAACGCCGGATCGACGGCGGGCGTCGCGGCGATGGAGCGGCATGCCAGGCGTCGCGCCGCGAGATGGGCCACCCCCGCCATGATCGCCGCCAGAACCAGCAGCGCGACGCCGAGGATCACCGCCGGCAGCGGCGGTGCCCAGCGCTGGTGCAGCGCCTGGTAGGCGGCCACCAGCAGGAACCCGAAGGCGGTCGCCGACACGAACGCGATGCCCATCCCGGCGACGAGCCTGAAGGCGATGAGGCGCGCCTGCGTCCGCGCCCTGGCGGCGAGGCGGCCGGCGACCAGGAGGCGGAGCAGGGCGCCCATCAGCGACGCGCGCCGAGCAGGACGGCCGCGGCGAGGCCGGCGACGAAGGCGGCGGACATCGCGGTGAACGGGTTTTCGACGACCGAGCGCCGCACGGACTCGCCGACTTCCTCGGCGCGCTCGATCTGGCCGGTCACGAGATCGCCGATCTGCTCGCGGATCTCGTCGATCTTGGCCTTCGCCTGGTCGAGGCCGACCGTCTTGCCGGTCGCACCGATCGATTCGATCTCGCCGGCGATCGTCGCGAGGGCGCCCTGCAACGAGCGCACGCTCGCCTGGAGCCTGCGCATTTCGCGGTCTTCCTTGGCCATGGGTGATCCTTTCGGGTGAGAGAACGTCCGGTGCTGGAACGTCCCGGTGCGAAAGCCGGTTCCGCAGCCCCTGCCCCGGCCGGAACCATCCGCATGTCCGCCGGTTCTCCTGCTGTGGCGAGCGACATGACGCCGCCCGCGCGACACCGGGGCACGGTACTCGGCCCCGGCGACCACCATCCTCGAATCCGGAGGAAGCCACGATGGCTCAGCAGCACAATCCGCAGAACCCGCAGGCGCAGCAGAACCAGCAGAATCCCCAGAACCCGCGGCAGGATCAGGACCGCCCGGGTCAGCAGCCGCAGCAGCAGCAGCCGGGACAGCCGGGCGACCGGTCCCGGCAGGACACGGTCCGCAATCCGAGCGAGACCGAGCGCGAGCAGCGCCCGCGCCGCGACGGCGACCAGGGCGGGGGCGGTCAGCAGCGCTGAGCCGTCGCTGCCTCAACCCAGGAGACTTCCCATGCGCAGTTCCATGATCGCCGTTCTCGCCGCGGCCGGGATGCTGGCGGCGAGCACGGTCATGGCGCAGACGACGATGCCTGCGCCATCCGCGCCCGGCACCGCCAACCCGCCCATGACCGCGCCGATGCGGCCGGCCCCCACCGCACGTTCCGACGCCGACCGCGGCGATCCGGTCACGGGCATGCGGGTGAGCAAGATCATCGGCTCCAAGGTGCACAACAGCGCCGGCGAGACCGTGGGAGCCGTCGACGACCTGGTGATCCGCTCGAAGGATCAGGTGGTCCTGGCGGTGATCTCGGTCGGCGGCTTCCTCGGGATCGGCGACCGCAAGGTGGCGGTGCCGTGGGACGAGCTGACGTTCGGCAACGATCGATCGATCGTCTACAACGTGACCAAGAAGGAGCTGGAGACGAAGCCCGAGTTCCGCGGCTGACCGTCCCGGAACGAGGGAGGCGGCGTGCCCGACGCGCCGCCTCTCGCTTCTTCCGACGCTGAAATCGAAGCGCCCCGCCGGTTGCCCGGCGGGGCGCTTTTCTCGGCGGCGACGCGATCAGCCGTGGTGGGCGCGGTGCTCGATCCGGGCGACCGGCCGGCCGCGACGCGGCTCGATGCCGTGCTGCGGCGCGGCCCCCTCGGGTCCGTCGAGGACGGCGCGGAGATGGGTCCGGGCGCGGTTGAGACGGCTCTTGATCGTGCCTACCGCGCATCCGCACACCTGCGCCGCCTCCTCGTGATCGAGGCCGGCGGCGGCGACCAGCAGCAGCACCTCCTTGTGCGAGACCGACAGCTTCTCCATCGCCGCGCCGAGCTCGGCCAGCTCCACCGAGGGCAGCTGGGCCGCGGGCAGCGCCGCGATGTCCGGCGTAAGCGCTTCGCGGCGGCGGCGCTGCGCGGAGCGCAGGTCGCTGATCCACTGATTGCGCAGGATGGTCATCAGCCAGGCGCGGAGGTTGGTGCCCCCCTCGAAGCGGCCCTCGGCGGCCAGTGCCCGGGTCAGCGCATCCTGGACGAGATCGTCGGCCCGGTCGCGCATGCCGGTCAGCACCCGGGCGAAGGCGCGGAGCTGGGGGAGACAGAGGAGGAGACCCTCGCGGAAGTCGCCGCGGTAGGCCGTGATCGAGGACGGATCAGTGGCACCGCTTGTCGGGCGAGGGGCGGCCTGGCTCTGGCGCGGGCTGTCCTGGGCGTCCATGCGGGTCATCGGAGGTCCCTCTCTCTGTCGTTGATCGGTCGAGCGACGATGGCTCGGGCGACGCGGCCGCCCCGAGGATCCGCAACAGATCCTCCGGGATCGCCTCGTCGAGAATCGCGTCGTGCATCGACTTCAGCCGACGATCGACCCAGGCGTCGAAGATCGCCTGGTCGGGAAGCGTATCGGGGCCGGCGGCGGATGCCCGGCCCTTGCCGTCTTCCGGCCGACGCCCGTGGGTCTTGTGGCTGGCCAATGTCGCGCTCCGTGCTGGGACCGACCATCTGCGCGCGCCGGGAAGGCCCCGGATCACGGGTGCGCAGCGGCCGCGCGGCCGTCACGCACAACTTCAACGATCGTGCGCACATTTCCGATCCGTTCAAGTCGGACCAGCACATACATATATCTTTCAGGTCCCGGATCGCTGCCGGGAGGCGGGGCTGGGCAACCCTGGGTTTGGCATAGGGGGCACGGCCGCCGGCCGACCGGGCGTGGCTGCCCGCGTCGCCGTCGATGCCGAGCCCTGCCGCCGCGAACGCGCCCATCCGTGCTCCTTCGTATCGGCGCGGCTTGCGCCACGCTGCATTTGGCGCCGGGAATCCGGATGGAATAGGGGCCGCAACAAGGCATTGTTGTGGCCGGAACTAACCGATCGGGCGCATCGCGATCACCTGAACTCCACCACCGGCGACATCCGCCCCTCCCCCGACGAGGCTCCTCCCCATGCTCGACCGCATCCTCGATCTCTTCGCCGGCGGACCACGCCGGAATGCCGGCGACGGCGACCTCCAGACCGCCGTCGCGGCGCTGCTCGTCGAGGCGGCGCGCATGAACGACCATTTCGACGACAGCGAGCGCCGCACCATCAGGGGGCTGCTCGCCCGTCATTTCGGGCTCGACGCCGCCGCGACGG
>JADZBA010000295.1 GCA_020852355.1 Alphaproteobacteria bacterium | reverse complement strand
TGCCCGGCGAAGAAGGTCACCGGCGGGCTCTCCGGCTCGGCGCTGATGCGCGACCTCGACCATGCGCTGCGCCTCATCGACGCGGTGGCGGGCGCGGTCGCGGTGCCGGTGACGCTGAAATGCCGGCTCGGCTGGGATGCGGACTGCCTGAATGCCGCCGATCTTGCCCGGCGGGCCGAGGCGGCCGGGGTGCGGATGATCACCGTCCACGGCCGCACCCGGCAGCAGTTCTACAAGGGCAGCGCCGACTGGGCGGCGATCGGCGCCGTCACCACGGCGGTGTCGATCCCGGTCGTGGCCAACGGCGACATCCGCGGCCCGGCCGCGGCGCGGGCGGCGCTGGCGGCCTCGGGCGCGGCGGGCGTGATGGTCGGACGCGGGGCGCAGGGGGCGCCCTGGCGGCTGGCCGGGATCGCCGCCGCCCTGTCCGGTGCGCCGCCGCCGGGCATCCCGTCTGGATCGGCGCTTGTCGATTACATATCAGACCATTACGAGGACATGCTGAGGTTTTACGGCAACTCTGTCGGGCTCAGGATCGCGCGCAAGCATCTGGGATGGTATGCCGACGAGGCCGGGATCGAGCCCGCGCTCCGCGCCATGCTGATGGTGGCCGACAGCCCCGGCGACGTGCTCGGATTGATCGCGCGCGCCTTCGCCGGCACCGGTCTGAGGCACGCCGCATGACCCTGCCGCCGGCCGCCACGCTCTGGGCCTCGCTGCCGGTTCCGGCGATCATCGTCGATGCGGCCGGCCGTGCGGTGGCGGCGAACCCGGCGGCCGAGGCGTTCCTCAACCTCTCGGCCCGCGCGCTCCGTGACCAGCCGCTTTTCGACCGGCTCGCCGTCGACGCGCCGCTGGAGGAGGTTCTGGCGCGGGTGCGGGCGGACCGGTCCTCTCTCTTCATCAACGATGTCGATGTCGGCACCGGCGACCGCGCGCCGGTCCTGTGCAACCTCCATGCCGCGCCGGTGGCGGAGGCGCCGGGCCATGTGCTTCTCCTGATCTCGCCGCGCGAGTTCGCCGAGCGGATCGGGCGGGGGCAGGGAATGCGGCACGCCGCGCGCTCGGCCATCGGCATGGCCGAGATGCTGGCGCACGAGATCAAGAACCCGCTCGCCGGGATCGCCGGGGCGGCGCAACTGCTGTCGATGAGCCTCGGCCCCGAGGATCTGGAACTGGCCGGGCTGATCGTGGCCGAGACGCGGCGGATCGTGAAGCTGCTCGAACAGGTGGAGCAGTTCGGCAACCTGCGCCCGCCCGAGGCGCGGGCGGTGAACATCCACGACGTGCTCGACCGCGCCCGCCGCTCCGCCCTGCTCGGCTTTGCCGCCCACATGGCGATCGTCGAGGACTATGACCCCTCGCTGCCGCCGACGCTGGGGGATGCCGATCAGCTTGTGCAGGTGGTTCTCAACCTTCTGAAGAACGCCGCAGAAGCCTCTGGCGGAAAAGGCGGAACCATCCGCCTTCGCACGTTCTACGACCACGCGCTGAGGCTCAGGCGCGCGGGCGGCGGCGGCACGGCGCTGCCATTGCAGATCGAGGTCGTCGACGACGGGCCGGGCATCCCGCCGGAGATCGCCGACTCGATCTTCGGTCCCTTCGTCTCGGGGCGCGAGAACGGCACCGGCCTCGGCCTCGCGCTGGTGTCGAAGATCGTGGCCGACCACGGCGGCTGGATCACCGCCGAATCCGCTCCCGGCCGGACGGTCTTCCGCCTGTCGCTGCCCGTCGCCCCGAATCCCGTCGCCCCGAATCCCGTCGCCCCGAATCCCGTCACGCCGAAGCCGCCGGCCGAACCCCGAACCGAGGAGACCGACTGATGGACGGCACCGTTCTTGTCGCCGACGACGACCGCACCATCCGCACCGTGCTGACCCAGGCGCTGACACGGGCCGGCTGCAAGGTTCACGCCACGTCCTCGCTGGTGACGCTGATGCGCTGGGTCGAGGAGGGCAAGGGCGATCTCGTCATCTCCGACGTCGTCATGCCCGACGGCAACGGCATCGAGATGCTGCCGCGGATCGCCGCCGAACGCCCGGGCCTGCCGGTGATCGTGATCTCGGCCCAGAACACGATCACGACGGCGATCCGGGCAGAGGAGGCCGCGGCCTGGGACTACCTGCCCAAACCCTTCGACCTGCCCGACCTGATGAAACGCGCGGCCCGCGCGCTCGGCCGGAAGCGTCACGCGGCGCCGGCGGCAGAACCGGCGGCGGCGCGGCCCGTGGACGACCTGCCGCTGGTCGGCCGCACGCCTGCCATGCAGACGCTCTACCGGCTGGTGGCGCGGGTGATGAACGCCGATCTTCCGGTGCTGATCACCGGAGAATCCGGCACCGGAAAGTCGCTCGTCGCGCGCGCCATCCACGATTTCTCCGACCGGCGCACCATGCCCTTCGTCACCGCCGCCGCGGCCGATCTTCACGGCATCGACGGGCCGGCCGCGCTGCTCTCCCGCGCCCGCGGCGGCACCATCGTCTTCGACGAGATCGGCGATTTCGACGCCGAGGCGCAGGGCCGGATGGTGCGGATGCTCGACGCGCTGCCGGACGGCGCGCCGCGGATCCTCTCGACCAGCCAGCACGACCCCGGCGCGCGGCTCGATGGGGGCGGATTCCGGCCCGACCTCTACGACCGGCTGAGCGGCGTCACCCTCGCGGTCCCGCCCTTGCGCCAGCGGGTGGAGGACATCCCGCTCCTGGCCGAGCATTTCCTCGCCCGCGCCGAACGCGACGGCGCGCCCGCGCGCAGGCTTTCCGCCGAGGCGATGGCGCTCATCCGCGGCCACCGCTGGCCGGGCAACGTCCGCCAGTTGCAGAACACGCTGCGCCGGCTGATCGTGACGGCGGCAGAGCCCGAGATCGGCCGGGCCGAGGTCGAGGCCGCGCTTGGCGCGGCGCCGGCCGAACCGGCGCAGGCCGGCCCCGGCGACGGGGGCGAGCGGCTTTCCGCCTCGATCGCGCGCCACCTGCAACGCTATTTCGACCTGCACCAGGGCAGCCTGCCGCCGCCCGGCCTTTATGACCGCATCCTCAAGGAGATGGAGGCGCCGCTGATCGAGATCGCGCTCGACGCGACGGCGGGGAACCAGGCGAAATGTGCCGATCTTCTCGGCATCAATCGCAATACTTTGCGCAAGAAGATCACCGATCTGGATATCCGCGTGACACGCCGGCGCAAGTTGATGTAACAAGGCAACAGGAACTGTGGCCCGCCGGTGTCATCCGGCGCAGAAGCCACGGACTTTTCGGCGGTGGCCGCAACGACGGCCGAAGATCAGAGGCGCACTCGTGCAGGGCCTTGCGCGCGGCACATCCTGGGACCGGTTCACCCGGCTCCGCAGGCAACGCCGCTTTCAGAATGCGGTGACGCTGGGCCTTGTCGTGCTGGGCCCGCTCCTTGCGCTTGCCACATTCGTGGCGCTCGGCCCCTTCGGACAGGGGGCGAACTCGGCGCCGCTCAGGCTGGTCCTGCTGGCCGACCTCGTCTACTTCCTCGCGCTCGGCGGCATGGTCCTGTCGCGGCTGGCGCGGATGATCGCGGCGCGGCGGGCGAAATCGGCCGGCTCGCGGCTGCACCTGCGGCTCACCGGCGTCTTCGCCGGCATCGCGCTGGTGCCGACGATCCTCGTCGCGATCTTCGCTGGCCTCACCGTCAACATCGGCCTGGAGGGCTGGTTTTCCGACCGGGTGCGCGGCGTCGTCGGCACCTCGCTGTCGGCGGCGGAGGCCTATCAGGGCGAACACCGGCAGGATCTGGTGACCGACGCGGAGGCGCTCGCCGCCTATATCAACACCGCCCGGCGCAACAGCTTCCTCCTGTCCGACGGCGACCTGCGCCAGATCCTGACCCAGGGCCAGGGCCAGATCCAGCGCGGGTTGCGCGAGGCCTATGTGATCGACGGCAGCGGCACGATCCGGGCGCGGGGCGAGCGCAGCTATCTCTTCGACTTCGAGGAGCCCACGGCGGACGACCTCGCCCGCGCCAAGGCGGGCGAGACGGTGCTGATCGAGGACTGGGCCAACAACGAGTTCCGCGCGCTGGTGGCGCTGCCGGCCTTCGCCGACCGCTATCTTTACGTCAGCCGCAATGTCGACGGCCAGATCCTCAGCCTGCTCGACGAGACGCGGGCGACGGTCGGGCTCTACCAGCAGCTTGAATCCTCGCGCGGGCGGGTGCTGTTCGAGTTCGGCCTCGTCTACCTCGGCTTCGCGCTGATCCTGGTGCTGGCGGCAATCTGGGTGGGGCTGTGGTTCGCCGAACGCCTGTCGCGCCCGGTGGGCCGGCTTGCCGGTGCCGCGCAACGCGTCGGCGCGGGCGATCTCGACGTGCAGGTGGTCGAGGAGGAGGGCGACGACGAGATCGCGATGCTGGGCCGGGTGTTCAACCAGATGACGCGCCAGCTCAAGACCCAGCGGCAGGCGCTGGTCGACAGCCACCGCGCGACCGAACGGCGGCGGCGGCTGTTCGATTCGGTGCTGTCCTCGGTCACCTCGGGGGTGATCGGGCTCGATGCCGAGGGCAAGGTGGATTTCCTCAACCCTGCCGCGACGCGGCTCGTCAGTCTCGACGAGACCGCCGAACACGGCCGCCCTCTGGCCGAGGCGGTGCCGGAGTTTGCCGCCCTCCTCGAACGGCTGCGCGACGGCATCGGCGAGGTCGCGCAGGAGGAGATCAAGGTCTCCCGCGCCGGGCGGCTGGAAAACCTGCTGGTGCGCATGGCGATCCGGCGCAATGCCGACGGGCGGCTGGAAGGCTATGTGGTGGCCTTCGACGACGTGACCGAGCTGGTCTCGGCGCAGCGGATGGCCGCCTGGGGCGACGTCGCCCGCCGCATCGCCCACGAGATCAAGAACCCGCTGACGCCGATCCAGCTTTCGGCCGAACGGATCAAGCGCAAGTTCATGCGGCTCGTCGGCGACGAGGCGGCATCGCTCGAACAGATGACCGACGTGATCGTGCGCCAGACCGGCGACCTCAGGCGGATCGTCGACGAGTTCTCCAAGTTCGCGCGGATGCCCGAGCCCGACCGGCGCGAGCACGATCTCACCAGGCTCATGCACGACGCGGTGACGTTGCAGGAAGGTTCGCTGCACGGCGCGCGGCTGGTGGCCAGCCTGCCTGCGGAGCCGGTGATCGCCGAGTTCGACGCGACGATGATTTCGCAGGCGGTCACGAACCTTATCAAGAACGCAGGAGAAGCCATTGAATCCCTGTCTGAAAAGGGTGCGCCCGAGGGATACGCCCCGGAAGTGCGCGTGACCATGCAGGCGGCCGAGGACGTGGTGACGATCCGCATCGAGGACAACGGCACCGGCCTGCCCGAGGACCGGTCGCGGCTGTTCGAGCCCTATGTGACGACGCGCGCCAAGGGCACCGGGCTCGGGCTTTCGATCGTCAAGAAGATCGTCGAGGAACATGGCGGCACGCTGACCCTGGGCGACGCGCCGCTGTTCGAGGGCGGCACCCATTGCGGTGCCGCAGCCGAGATCCGCCTGCCGCGGGCGCGGGCG
>JADZBA010000294.1 GCA_020852355.1 Alphaproteobacteria bacterium | reverse complement strand
GGCACGCGGCTCTACCTGCTGGCACCCGTCGTGCGCGGCCGCAAGGGCGAGTACCGCAAGGAGCTGGCGGAGCTGCAGAAGCGCGGCTTCCAGCGCGTCAAGGTCGACGGCGCCCTGCACGAGATCGACGCCGTGCCCGCCCTCAACAAGAAGCTGAAGCACGACATCGAGGTGGTGGTCGACCGCATCGTCGTGCGCGAGGGGCTCGGCAACCGCGTCGCCGATTCGCTGGAGACCGCGCTGGGGCTGGCCGACGGCATGGTGATCGCCGAGAACGCCGACACGGGCGAGCGCACCCTCTTCTCGGCGAAGTTCGCCTGCCCCGTCTCCGGCTTCACCATCCCGGAGATCGAGCCGCGGCTGTTCTCGTTCAACAACCCGTTCGGCGCCTGCCCGACCTGCGACGGCCTGGGCGTCACCATGTTCTTCGACCCCGACCTCGTGGTGCCGGACGACACGCTGGCGCTGGGCGCGGGCGCGGTGGCGCCGTGGGCATCCTCCTCCTCGCAGTACTACCAGCAGACGCTGGAGAGCCTGGCGAAGCATTTCCGCGTGCCGCTCTCGACGCCGTGGAAGAAGCTGCCCGAGGAGGCGCGCCGGGCGATCCTCTACGGCTCGGCCGGCACGGCCATCGAGATGGCCTACGACGACGGGCTGCGCACCTACAAGACGGCCAAGGCCTTCGAGGGCGTCATCCCCAACATGGAGCGGCGCTGGAAGGAGACGGACAGCGCCTGGGTGCGCGAGGAGCTCGGCCGCTACCACAACAGCCGCCCCTGCGAGGTGTGCCACGGCCAGCGGCTGAAGCCCGAGGCACTGTCGGTCAAGGTCGATCGCCGCAACATCAGCGAGGTCGCAGAGCTGTCGATCGCCGAGGCGGCGCGCTGGTTCACCGCGCTCCGCGACACGCTGTCGCCCAAGCACCGGGAGATCGCCGAGCGCATCCTGAAGGAGATCAACGAGCGGTTGGGATTCCTCGTCAATGTCGGGCTCGACTACCTGACGCTGTCGCGCGGGTCGGGCACGCTGTCGGGCGGCGAGAGCCAGCGCATCCGGCTCGCCTCGCAGATCGGCTCGGGCCTGACGGGCGTGCTCTACGTGCTCGACGAGCCGTCGATCGGGCTGCATCAGCGCGACAACGACCGGCTGCTGGAGACGCTGAAGCGGCTGCGCGACCTCGGCAACACCGTGCTGGTGGTGGAGCACGACGAGGACGCGATCCGCGCCGCCGACTGGCTCGTCGACATGGGCCCCGGGGCCGGCGTGCATGGCGGCCACGTGGTCGCCGCCGGCCTGCCCGAGGAGGTGATGCGCGATCCCGCGAGCTTGACCGCGCAGTACCTCACCGGCCTGCGCCAGATCCCGGTGCCCAAGGCGAGGCGGACCGGCAAGCGCGAGCGCGTGCTGTCCATCAGGGGCGCGCGCGGCAACAACCTGAAGAACGTCGACGTCGACATCCCGCTCGGCACCTTCACCTGCGTCACCGGCGTCTCCGGCGGCGGCAAGTCGACGCTGATCGTCGAGACGCTCTACAAGGCGCTGGCCCGCCGCCTGCACGGCGCGCGCGAGCAGCCGCTGCCGCTCGACGCCATGGAAGGCGTCGGGCTGATCGACAAGATCGTCGACATCGACCAGTCGCCGATCGGCCGCACGCCGCGCTCCAACCCCGCGACCTACACCGGGGCCTTCACCCCGATCCGCGAGTGGTTCGCCGGCCTGCCCGAGGCGAAGGCGCGCGGCTACGCCGCCGGGCGCTTCTCCTTCAACGTCAAGGGCGGGCGCTGCGAATCCTGCCAGGGCGACGGCGTCATCAAGATCGAGATGCACTTCCTGCCCGACGTCTACGTCCAGTGCGACGCCTGCAAGGGCAAGCGCTACAACCGCGAGACCCTGGAGATCACCTTCAAGGACAAGTCGATCGCCGACGTGCTCGACATGACCGTCGAGGACGGCTGCGCCTTCTTCAAGGCGGTGCCGGCGATCCGGGACAAGATGGAGACGCTGCGCGAGGTCGGCCTCGGCTACATCCGCATCGGCCAGGCGGCCACGACGCTGTCGGGCGGCGAGGCGCAGCGCGTCAAGCTCGCCAAGGAGCTGTCGCGGCGCGCGACGGGGCAGACCCTCTACATCCTCGACGAGCCGACCACCGGGCTGCACTTCGAGGACGTGCGCAAGCTGCTGGAGGTGCTGCACCGCCTCGTCGACCAGGGCAACACCGTGCTGGTGATCGAGCACAACCTCGAGGTCATCAAGACCGCGGACTGGATCATCGACATGGGCCCGGAGGGCGGCGACGGCGGCGGCGAGGTGGTGGCCCAGGGTACGCCCGAGGACGTCGCGCGCGTCGACGCCAGCTATACCGGCCAGTATCTCGCACCCTACCTCTCGCGCGAGCGTCACCGGCAGAAGAAGCGCGCGTAGCGCCGCCCCGTCAGAGCAAGAAGAAGGCGACCGTCGCCGCCGCCATCACCGCCGTCGCGAGCCAGCCGACGACGATCATGGCGGGCGGCAGCGTCAGCCGGCCCATGATGCGCGGGTTGCTCGCGATCACCATCATCACGGCCATCAGCGGCGCCGCGAGCACGCCGTTCACGACCGCGCTCCAGTAGAGCGCCTTGACCGGATCGAGCGCGGTGAAGTTGAGGGCGACGCCGACCAGGGTCGCGACCGCGATGGTGGCGTAGAACGCCTTCGCCTCGCGCGGCCGGCGGTCGAG
>JADZBA010000293.1 GCA_020852355.1 Alphaproteobacteria bacterium | reverse complement strand
TCCGCGCGCGACTCCCAGCCGCGCTCCAGGCCGATCAGCAGCCCGATGCCGAGCGCGACGGCCAGGTCGAGGAGCAGATCGGCCGGCGGGGCGAGGTTCGCCATCGCACCGGCATTCAGTTGGTCGCGCCGAGGGTGACGCCGCCGTCGATCACCATCACCTGGCCGGTCATGAACTTCGCCGCGTCCGACGCCAGGAAGACCACCGCGCCGGCGATGTCGTCCGGCTCGCCGATGCGGCCGAGCGGGCACTGCCGCAGCGTCGCCGACAGCACCTTCTCGTTCTCCCACAGGGCGCGGGCGAAGTCGGTGCGCACCAGGCCCGGCGCGATGCAGTTGATGCGCACGTTGTGCCGGCCCCACTCGACGGCGAGGCTGCGCGCGAGCTGGAAGTCGGCGGCCTTGGAGACGGCGTAGGCACCGAGCGCCTGGGTACCCTTGAGGCCGGCGATGCTGGAGATGAAGATCACCGCGCCGTCGCGACGCTCGGCCATCTCCGGCAGGACCAGGCGGGCGAGCGTCAGGTTGCTCCACACGTTGGTCGCCATGATCTTGTCGAAGGCGTCGCGCTGGAGCTGCGCCAGCGGCCCGAAATAGGGATTGACCGCCGCATTGCCGACGACGACGTCGATCCGCCCGAAGGCCCGCCGCGTGCCGTCGACCAGCGCCTGCAGCTCCTCGTCGCGCCCGACGTTGCAGGGAATCGCCACCGCCTCGCCGCCCGCGGCGCGGATCGCCGCGGCGACCGGCTCGATCGCCTCGGCCTTGCGGCTCGACACCACCACCCTGGCGCCGGCCCTCGCCAGCTCCTCCACCGCGGCCCTGCCGATGCCGCGGCTGGAGCCGGTGACGATCGCGACCTTGCCCTTGAGATCGAACATGCTCCCTCCTCGATGGCGCCGCCCCGACTATAGAGTGCAGGCTGGGGGCCGGCCACGCCGCCCGCCCCCTCGGCTTGCCAAGCCGCCGGCCCGCCTCTAGCTTCCCGGACGCCGCCGCAGACGGCCGCCGCAATCCGGGAGGGCGTCCATGGACCTGAGCCACAGCCCCGAGGACCTCGCGTTCCGCGACGAGGTCCGCGCGTTCATCCGCGACAACCTGCCCTCGCACATCCGCGCCAAGGTCGCCGCTGGCCAGCATCTCGCCAAGGAGGACTACGTCACCTGGCAGAAGCTGCTCCACGGCCGCGGCTGGATGGCGCCGCACTGGCCGGTCGCATGGGGCGGCTGCGACTGGACGCCGGTGCAGCGCCACATCTTCGACGAGGAGCTGAACTTCGGGAACACGCCGCGCATCATGCCCTTCGGCACCAAGATGCTGGCGCCCGTGCTGCTGCAGTTCGGCACCGAGGCGCAGAAGCGCCGCTACCTGCCGAAGATCCTGGCGAGCGAGGAATGGTGGTGCCAGGGCTATTCGGAGCCGGGTGCGGGCTCCGACCTCGCGGGGCTGAAGACGCGCGCCGAGCGCAAGGGAGACCGCTACGTCGTCACCGGCCAGAAGACCTGGACGACGCTGGCGCAGTATGCCGACTGGATGTTCGTCCTGGTGCGCACCGATCCCGCGGCGAAGAAGCAGGAGGGCATCTCCTTCATCCTGATGGACATGCGCAGCAAGGGCGTGACGGTGCGGCCGATCCGCACCATCGACGGCTCGCAGGAGATCAACGACGTCTTCCTCGACGGCGTCGAGGTGCCGGTCGAGAACCTGGTGGGCGAGGAGAACAAGGGCTGGACCTGCGCCAAGTACCTGCTCGGCTACGAGCGGTCGGGAATCGCCGGCATCGCCTATTCGAAGAAGATGCTGGAGAAGCTGCGCAAGGTCGCGGCCGACGAGACGATCGGCGGCCGGCCGCTGCTGGAGCACCCGCCGTTCCGCGAGAAGATGGCGCGCGTCGAGATCGAGCTGATGGCGCTGGAATACACCAACCTGCGCGCGCTCGCGAACGAGACCAAGGGCGTGGTCCCCGGCCCCGAGCCGTCGATCCTCAAGGTGCGCGGCACCGAGATCCAGCAGGCCATCACCGAGCTGTTCGTCGAGGCGGCCGGCCCCTATGCCCTGCCCTTCCTGCCCGAGGCGCTCGAAGGCGGATCGAACGTCGAATCGATCGGCCCCGAGGGCGCGGCGGCGTTCGCCCCGCATTATCTCAACTGGCGCAAGACGTCGATTTACGGCGGGTCGAACGAGATCCAGAAGAACATCGTCTCCAAGATCCTGCTGCGGGCCTGAACCATGGATTTCGCCCTGAGCGAGCAGCAGCAGCAGCTCGCGGATTCGCTCGCTCGCTTCATCCGGGACGAGTACGCCATCGACGCGCGGCGCAGGACCGTCGCCGGCGACGAGGGCTTCAGCCGCGCCCACTGGCGGACCTTCGCGGAGCTCGGCCTGCTGGGGCTGCCGTTCGCCGAGGACGAAGGCGGCATCGGCGGCGACGGCGTCGACACCATGGTCGTCATGGAGGCGTTCGGTCGCGGCCTCGTCGTCGAGCCGTTCCTGCCGACCGTCGTGCTCTGCGGCACGCTGCTGAAGCGCGCGGCGAGCCGCGCCCAGCGCGCCGCCCTGCTGCCGGGGGTGATCGCCGGCGAGCGCCTGCTCGCCTTCGCCCATGGCGAGCGGCGGGCGCGCTACGACCTGTCCCATGTCGAGACGCGGGCGACGCCGGCGGCCGACGGCTTCGCGATCGACGGCGTCAAGAGCGTGGTCCTGGGCGCCGCCGCCGCCGACCAGCTCCTCGTCTCGGCGCGGACGCCGGCGGGCATCGCGCTCTTTCTCGTCGATCGCGCGGCGCCGGGCGTGTCGCTCAGGCCCTACCAGACGATCGACGGTCAGCGCGCCGCCGAGGTGGTATTCGCGGGCGTGAAGGTGGGCCGCGATGCGATGCTCGGCCCCGACGGCGGGGCCCTGCCGGCGATCGAGCACGCCGTCGATGTCGCCACCGCCGCGGTCTGCGCCGAGGCGGTGGGCTGCATGCAGGCGCTGCTCGAGGCGACCCGCGACTACCTCAACACGCGCGAGCAGTTCGGGACCCGCATCGGCAACTTCCAGGCGCTGCAGCATGCGCTGGTCGACATGTTCATCGAGCTGGAGCAGGCACGCTCGATGGCGATCGTCGCCGCCGTCCGTTGCGACGACCCCGACGCCACGACCCGCGCCCGTCCGCTGTCGGCCGCCAAGGTGCAGATCGGCAAGAGCGGCCGCATCGTCGGCCAGAAGGCCGTCCAGCTCCACGGCGGCATGGGCATGACGGACGAGATGAAGGTCGGCCACTACTTCAAGCGCCTGACCGCGATCGAGCAGAGCTTCGGCGACAGCGACCACCACCTCGCGCGCTTCCAGGCGGCTTAGGTGGCGCCATCGCGGGCGACCTCCCTCGCCGCTCTCCAGGGCGACGAGGGCGATGGCGGCGACCTGCTGCGTTCGCATGGGACCCCCGACCCGTGACCCTCCCCGTCAGCCGCCGCGACCTCGATTTCCTGCTCTTCGAATGGCTCGGCGTCGGCGCGCTCACGCAGCGTCCGGCGTTCGCCGACCACGGGCCGGAGACCTTCGCCGCCGCCCTCGACACCGCCTGGGCGATCGCGGAACGCGAGTTCCTGCCGCACAACCGCAAGGCCGACCTCGAGGAGCCGCGGCTGGAGAACGGCCGGGTCATCGTCGTCCCCGAGGCGAAGGCGGCGCTCGACGCGTTCGCCGCGGCCGGCTTCCTCGCCATGGAGACGCCGCTGGATGCGGGCGGCATGGCGCTGCCGCACGTCGTGGCCCAGGCCTGCTTCGGCCTGTTCGACGCGGCCAACATCGCCACGGCCTCCTATCCGCTGCTGACGATCGCCGCGGCCAACCTCATCGATACGTTCGGCAGCAGCGACCAGAAGCGGCGCTGGCTCCCGGCGATGCGCTCGGGCCGCGTCTTCGGCACGATGGTCCTGACGGAGCCGCACGCGGGCTCCTCGCTGGGCGACGTGCGCACCACGGCGACTCCGGCGGGCGACGGGCGCTACCGCGTGCGCGGCGCCAAGATCTTCATCTCCGGCGGCGACCACGAGCTGGCGGACAACATCGTCCATCTCGTGCTGTGCCGCATCGCCGGCGCGCCGCCGGGGGTCAAGGGCCTGTCGCTGATGCTGGTGCCCAAGCGCCTGGTCGGCGACGACGGTTCGCCCGGCGCGGCCAACGACGTCGCGCTCGCCGGCCTGATCCACAAGATGGGCTGGCGCGGCACGACCTCGACGATGCTGAGCTTCGGCGAGAACGACACGTGCTTCGGTGAGCTGATCGGCGAGCCGGGGCGCGGCCTCGCCCAGATGTTCCACATGATGAACGAGGCACGCATCGGCGTCGGCCTCGGCGCGGCGATGCTGGGCCATGCCGGCTATCGCCACGCGCTGGCCTATGCGAAGGCGCGGCCGCAAGGGCGGCCGGTCGATGCCAAGGACCCCGCGGCGCCGCAGGTCGCCATCGTCGAGCACGCCGACGTGCGCCGCATGCTGCTCGCCCAGAAGGCCTATGCCGAGGGCGGGCTGGCGCTCTGCCTCTACGCCGCCCGTCTGGTCGACGAGGCGCGCACGGCACCCGACGGCGCGGCGCGCGCCGCCGCCCGACGGCTGCTCGATATCCTGACGCCGATCGTCAAGGCATGGCCCGCGGAATGGTGCCTGGAGGCGAACAAGCTGGCGATCCAGGTCCACGGCGGCTACGGCTACACTCGCGAGTACCCGGTCGAGCAGCTCTACCGCGACAACCGCCTCAACCCGATCCACGAGGGCACCAACGGCATCCAGGCGATCGACCTGCTGGGCCGCAAGGTGATGATGGAGGACGGCGCCCTGCTGGCGGAGCTGGTCGGGCGCATCCGGGCCACCATCGACGCCGCGGCATCGGTGGCGTCGCTGTCGGAATTCGCCGGCGCGCTCGACGCGTCGCTGGCCGACGTGGGGCGGGCGACCGCGGCGGCGCGCGGCGCGCTGGCCGCCGGCGAGGTCCGGCTGGCCCTCGCCAACGCCGCCCCCTACCTCGATCTCCTGGGCCACGTCGTCGTCGCCTGGCTGTGGCTCGACCAGGCGATCACCGCGTTCCGTTCGGCGTCCGCGGCCGATGCCGTCTTCCACGCGGGCAAGCGCGCGGCCTGCGCCTGGTTCTTCCGCTGGGAGCTGCCCAAGGTCGCCCACTGGGCGAACCTCGTGGCCACGCTCGATCCGACGACGGTCGAGCTCGACCCCGGCAGCCTCTGAGTCGCCGGGTCAGGCCTTCCTGGCCGGCGGCAGGTCGAGGCGGATGTGCAGCTCCTTCAGCCGTTCCGGCGGGACCGGCGACGGCGCCTGCATGAGCAGATCCTGCGCCTGCTGGTTCAGCGGGAAGGCGATGATCTCGCGGATGTTCGGCTCGTCGGCCAGCATCATCACGATGCGGTCGATGCCGGGTGCGGAGCCGCCGTGCGGCGGCGCCCCGAACTTGAAGGCGTTGAGCATGCCGCCGAAGCGCGTCTCCACCTGCTCGCGCGTGTAGCCGGCGATCTCGAACGCCTTGTACATGATCTCCGGCTTGTGGTTGCGGATGGCGCCGCTCGACAGCT
>JADZBA010000292.1 GCA_020852355.1 Alphaproteobacteria bacterium | reverse complement strand
TCGTCGATCCGCGCCGGCAACGGCGTGGGCGCCGCCGCCATCGCCGCCTCGCGCTCGGCGATCAGGCCGGCCTTCCATTCGTGGCGCTGGAGCTGCCAGACGCCGAGGCCGATGAGCACGACGATCGCGGGCAGCGCGATGAGCGAGGGCCAGCGCTGCGGCGTGAAGCGGAACGGCCAGCGATCAAGGGCCGCCATCGAGGTCCCGGCGATGGCGGTAGTCGAGCGCCACCATGACGCCCTTGAGGGGTCGCAGCATGGCGAGGGCCACGCCCAGCGTGAACGGCGTCCACAGCGCGGCGTGGACCCACAGCGGCGGCGCGAACTTCACTTCCACCCAGAGGGCCAGGCTGACGACCAGCGCGCCCAGGATCAGGATGATGAACACCGCCGGGCCGTCGCCCGTGTCATGGCGCGACAGGTCGAGGCCGCAGGCGGCGCACCGCGCCCGCACGGTGAGGAACCCCTCGAACAGCGCCCCCTTGCCGCAGCGTGGACAGCGGCCCGCGAGCCCGGTGGACAGCGGCGAGCGGGAACCGCTCAGTTGCCGCCCCACCAGTAGACGCAGACGAACAGGAAGAGCCAGACCACGTCGACGAAATGCCAGTACCACGCCGCGGCCTCGAAGCCGAAATGATGGTCCGGCTTGAAGTGGCCGAGCCACGCACGGTACCAGCACACCGCGAGGAACAAGGTACCGACGATGACGTGGAAGCCGTGGAAGCCGGTCGCCATGAAGAAGGTCGACGAGTAGATGTTCTGGCGGAAGCCGAAGCCCGCGTGGCTGTACTCGAAGGCCTGCAGCGACGTGAAGCAGAGGCCGAGCAGGATGGTGATGCCGAGCGCCTGCAGCAGCCGCTGCCGGTTGCCCTCGATCATCTCGTGATGGGCCCAGGTGACCGTCACGCCGGAGAGCAGCAGGATGAGCGTGTTGAGGAACGGCAGCTCGAAGGCGTCGAACGGCACGATGTCCTTGGGCGGCCAGACATGGCCGATCCCCTCGCGCGGATACAGGCTGGCGTCGAAGAAGGCCCAGAAGAAGGCGACGAAGAACATCACCTCCGAGGCGATGAAGAGCGCCATGCCGTAGCGCAGGCCGATCTGCACGACCGGGGTGTGGTGCCCCTGGTACTCGCCCTCGCGGACCACGTCGCGCCACCACAGCGCCATGACCAGCAGGACAGGCGCCAGGCCGAGCACCACCTTCCAGGCGCCGAGGCTCTTGATCGAGGCGGCGTGGCTCTCGCCCAGCATCTCCGGGTGCATGAACAGCAGCGCCATCGCCGCCAGCCACAGCGCCGCCATCGCTCCCCAGAACGGCCACGGGCTCGGGTCGACGAGATGGTAGGGATGGGTCTTGGCGTGAGTGTCGTGGGCCATGGCGTCTTCCCGCTCGCGAATCTGTCGGTTGCTGCGTTCAGTTGGTCGCCGTCCGCGACGCGGCCGGCGCGGCCACGCGCTGGTCCCTGGCGTCCGCGGCCCGGAAGAAGGTGTAGGAGAGGGTGATGGTCTTGAGGTCGCGCGTCCCCGGATCCTGCAGGATCGCCGGGTCGACGTAGAAGGCGACGGGCATCTCCACGGTCTCGCCGGCGGCGAGCCGCTGCTCGGAGAAGCAGAAGCACTGCACCTTGGCGAAATAGGGCGCCGCCTTCTCCGGCGTCACGTTGAACGTCGCGGTCCCGACCAGGGGCTGGGCCGCGAGGTTGTGGGCACGGAAGGACACCAGGGCGTTCTCGCCGATCGGCAGGCGCAGCGAGGGCACTTCCGGCGCGAAGGTCCAGGGAAGCTGGCTCTGCACCGTCGCCGAGAAGCGCACGACGATGGTGTCGGCGACGGCGGCGTCGCTCGGCCGGTCGGCGCGCAGCGGCGTGCCGGCGAAGCCCGTCACCTGGCAGAACAGCCGGTAGAGCGGCACGGCGGCGAACGACAGCCCGACCATGACGGCCGCGACGCCGCCCAGGGCCAGCGCCGTGCGTCCGTTCCGCGTCGCCATCTCAGAGCTTCCCCATCCGCACGATGGTGATCGCGTAGAACAGGACCACCATGCCGACCAGGATGGCGAGAACCGCCAGATTCTTGGCCCGCTGGCGGCGGCGCAGGTCGCGATCGGCCATCGCGGCCACCGCTCAGGCCGCCGCCGGCGTGCGGTCGACGAGGACCAGCGCGAACAGCAGGAAGAGATAGAGGATGGAGTAGGCGAACATCTGCATGGCGCTGCGGTCGCCACCATCGCGCATCACGCGCAGCGCGGCGAGGACGAACAGGCCGTCGAGAACCGCAGCGGCCGCCCCGTAGACCGGCCCGACGAAGCCGAGCGCCCAAGGGGCCAGCGTCACCGGCACGAGCACCAGCGTGTAGAGCAGCATCTGGCGCTGCGTCTCGCGGGCGCCGGCGACGTTGGGCAGCATCGGCACGCCGGCCCGGCCGTAGTCGCCGGAGCGGTAGAGCGCCAGCGCCCAGAAATGGGGCGGCGTCCAGAAGAAGATGATGGCGAACAGCAGCACCGGGAACAGCGCGACGTCACCGGTCACCGCGGCCCAGCCGATCATCGGCGGGAAGGCGCCGGCCGCGCCGCCGATGACGATGTTCTGCGGCGTCCGCCGCTTCAGCCAGATCGTGTAGACGAAGACGTAGAAGGCGATGGTCAGCACCAGCAGCGCCGCCGCCGCGAAGTTGACGGCGAGCGCCATGACCACGACGGACGCCAGGGCCAGCGCGACGCCGAAGGCGAGCGCCTCTTCCGCCGGCATGCGGCCCGCCGGGATCGGCCGGCCGCTGGTCCGTTGCATCACCGCGTCGATGTCGCGGTCGTACCACATGTTGATCGCGCCGGCGGCGCCGGCGGCGACGGCGATGCACAGGATCGCGACGCCGGCGAGGAACGGATGGAGATGGCCGGGCGCCACCGCCATCCCGACCAGTCCCGTGAAGACGACGAGCGACATCACCCGCGGCTTCAGGAGCTGGACGAAATCGCCGACCCCCGCCGCAGGAGCGGCGGGGGCGACGGAGGCGGTGTCGTTGGCGAGATCGGTCACGATGCCGGTCGCTTTCGCTTCATGCCGCCCAGCTCAGTGATGGCCGGCCGACGCGGTGATGTGCGGCGGATCCTCGAAGGTGTGGAAGGGCGGCGGCGACGACACCGTCCATTCCAGCGACGTGGCGCCCGGCCCCCACTGGTTGGCCCCCACCCGCTCGCCGGCGGTGAAGGTGCGCCAGACGATGAAGAGGAAGAGGATGGAGCTGGCGCCGGCGATATAGGAGCCGAGCGACGCGACCATGTTCCAGCCGGCGAACGCGTCGGGATAGTCCGGGATGCGCCGCGGCATGCCCTGCAGCCCGAGGAAGTGCATCGGGAAGAAGGTCAGGTTGACGCCGATGAACGTCGTCCAGAAGTGGATCTTGGCCAGGGTCTCCGGGAACTGCCGGCCGCTCATCTTGCCGATCCAGTAGTAGAAGCCGGCGAAGATCGCGAACACCGCGCCCAGCGACAGCACATAGTGGAAGTGGGCGATCACGTAGTAGGTGTTGTGCAGGGCCACGTCCATGCCGGCATTGGCGAGCACGACGCCCGTAACGCCGCCGACCGTGAACAGGAAGATGAAGCCGATGGCCCAGAGCATCGGCACGCGCATCTGGATGGAGCCGCCCCACATCGTGGCGATCCACGAGAAGATCTTCACGCCTGTCGGAACCGCGATGACC
>JADZBA010000291.1 GCA_020852355.1 Alphaproteobacteria bacterium | reverse complement strand
CGTCGAAGGATTCCTTGATCGTCATCGGCACGCCGTGCAGCGGCCCCCACGGCTTGTCCCGGGCCAGGGCCCGGTCGGCCGCCTTCGCGCGCTTGCGCGCGCCCTCGACGTCCAGCGCGATGATGGCGTTGAGCGCCGGGTTGTGCGTCTCGACGCGCGCGAGGTACGCGTCGAGCAATTCGAGGCAGCCGACCTTCTTGCGGCGAATCAGGCTGGCGAGCTCCTTGGCGGAGCGGAACGGCAGGTCCTGCATGGTCGGAAGGTCCTCTCGGGCGGGCGGCGAAGGGCGATCGCCCTCGATCCTAGCGCCGCGCCGGAATTGGCGGCAACGGCGCGCCGTTGTCGGGCATACTGAGCGCCCGCCACGGGAGGGGCCCATGGACCCGGTATCGACGATCGCCCTGACGCTCGGCGTCGGCTGGGCGAGCGGAATCAATCTCTACGCGGCGATGCTGGCACTGGGCCTGATGGGGGCGACCGGCGCGATGGCGCTGCCGCCCGACCTGCAGATCCTGGCTTCGCCCATCGTCATCATGGCGGCCGCGCTGATGTACGCGGTGGAGTTCGTCGCCGACAAGGTGCCCGGCGTCGACAGCGGCTGGGACGCGCTGCACACCTTCATCCGCATTCCCGCGGGCGCCCTGCTGTCGGCCGGGGCCGTGTGGGACGTGGATCCGGCGGTCGGGCTCGCGGCGGGGCTGGTCGGCGGCACGCTCGCGACCGCCAGCCATGCCATGAAGGCCGGATCGCGGCTGGTGATCAACACGTCGCCCGAGCCGTTCACCAACTGGGGGGCGTCGGTCGCCGAGGACTTCGCGGTGTTCGCCGGCCTCTGGACGGCCCTGCAGCACCCGTGGGTGTTCCTGGTGCTGCTGGCGCTGTTCATGCTGCTGGTGATCTGGCTCCTGCCGAAGCTGTGGCGCGTGCTGAAGCGGATCGCGGCCAAGATCGCGTCGTGGTTCCGGTCGACGCCGCCGGCGCCGACGGCGAGCGTGCCGGGTTCCCCGCCCGGCACGACCAGCGGATGAAGGGCGCGGGAAGCGGCGCCGATCGACGCCGCCCGACCCGAATCTTGAGGGGGATCGCTCGCATCGCCTAAGCTGGGCCGCATGGCGGAGGCGGATGGCAAGGCGAGGGACGGGCGGCTGCTGGCGCCCGACGAGCTGCGCGCCCTCACGCTGCGCTCGAACCGGCACGGCGCGTTGCGCCTGGCGATCCATCTCGGCCTGATCGCCGCCGCCGCCGGGCTGGTGACGGTCACGCGCGGGGGCTGGCTGGTCGTCCCGGCGATGCTGCCGCTGGGCTGGTTCCTGGTGGCGCTGTTCGCCGTGGTGCACGAGTGCGTGCACTACACGGCATTCCGCACGCGCCTCGTCAACGACGTTGCGGCCTGGATCGCCGGGGTGCCGAGCCTGCTCGACGCCACCTTCTACCGTTATTTCCACTACGCCCATCATCGCCACTGCCAGGACCCGGCGCGCGATCCCGAGCTGACGCCGCCGCCGCCGGCGACCCTGGGCGCCTATGTCCGGCGGATGACCGCGCTCGCCTATTGGGAGGCGCGGCTGCGCAACGCCTGGCGGGTGCTGCGCGGCGACTTCGCCGCCTACGGCTTCATTCCCGAGCGATCGCGTGCGGCGGCCCGGCGCTCGATGGTCGCGACGGTGCTGGCAGCGGCCGTCGTGCTCGCCGGCTGGAGCGTCCTTGATCCCTGGGGACCGCTGCTCTACTGGATCGGCCCGGTGGTGCTGGCCCAGCCCATCCTGCGGGCGATCCTGCTGACCGAGCACACGCTGTGCAGCGCGGACGGCGACGCCTTCCGCAATACGCGGACGACCCTCGTCTCGTGGCCGGTGCGGTTGGTGCACTGGAACATGCCGTTCCATGCCGAGCACCACCTCTACCCCTCGATCCCCTTCCACGCGCTGCCGGCGGCGCATCGCCGCCTCGGCCCGCATCTCGCCCACGTCGCCCACGGCTACGCCGGGACGCACCGCGCAATCCTGAAGGATCTCGCCTCCACGCCATGACCGATCATCGGACGTTCGCGCTCGGGGACTTCGTGCTCCAGAGCGGCATGACGCTGCGCGGCGCGCAGCTCGCCTACACCACCTACGGCACCCTGTCGCCGGCCCGGGACAACGTCGTCCTCTATCCGACGTCCTACTCGGCGCAGCATCACGACACGGAGTGGCTGATCGCCCCGGGCCGCGTGCTGGACCCCACCCGCTGGTTCGTCGTCATCCCCAACCAGTTCGCCAACGGCCTGTCGACGTCGCCGTCGAATGTCGGCGCGCCGCACGCCCGCGGGCGCTGGCCCGACGTCAGCTATCTCGACAACGTCACGGCGCAGCACCGGCTGCTGACTGAGGAACTCGGCGTCGAGCGGATCGCGCTGGTCTATGGCTGGTCGATGGGCGGGCAGCAGGCGTACCACTGGGGGGCGCTCTTCCCGGAGATGGTCGAGCGCATCTGCGTCGTGTGCGGCTCGGCGCGCACCGCCCCGCACAACCGGGTGTTCATCGAGGGCGTGCGCGCCGCGCTGACCGCCGACGCGGCCTATCGCGACGGCTGGTTCCACGAGACGCCGCTGCGCGGCCTGCGCGCCATGGGACGGGTCTATGCCGGCTGGGCGCTCTCCCAGACCTTCTATCGCGAGGAGATGTGGCGCGGGCTGGGCTACGCCTCGCTGGAGGATTTTCTCGTCTCGAACTGGGAAGGGAACTACCTGCGCCGGAACGCCGGCGACCTGCTGGCGCAGCTCTGGACCTGGCAGCAAGGCGACATCAGCATGAACGCCCGCTACCGCGGCGACCTGCGCCGGGCGCTCGGCAGCATTCGCGCCAAGGCGCTGGTCATGCCGGGCGAGACCGATCTCTATTTCCAGGTGGCCGACAACGCGCGGGAGGTGCCGCACATGCCCTATGCCAGGCTGAAGCCCATTCCATCCGCCTGGGGCCATCGCGCCGGCAACCCGGTGCAGAACCCCGAGGACGAGCGCTTCATCGCCACCGCGGTGGCGGAGCTGCTGGCGTCATGAGCGCACTTCCGGTCGCCCCGCCGGCGGGCTCGGGCATCGCCTATGTCGACGGCGCCTTCGTGCCGATGGAGCAGGCAACCATCTCGGTCCTCGACTACGGCTTCACCCGCTCCGACGTCACCTACGACGTCGTGCATGTCTGGTCGGGCGGCTTCTTCCGTCTGGACCATCATCTCGACCGCTTCCTGCGCTCGCTGGGCGAGTTGCGCATGGACATCGGGATGGATCGGGCGGGCCTGCGTCGCGTCCTCATCGAATGCGTGCGGCGCACCGGCCTGCGCGAGGCCTATGTCGCCATGCTGTGCACGCGTGGCCGGCCGCCCGTCGGCTCGCGCGACCTGCGTCTCGCGCGCAACCGCTTCATCGCCTACGCCATTCCCTTCGTCTGGATCGGCGGCCGGGAGGGACAGAAGGACGGGCTCAGCGCCGTCATCGGCTCGTTCCGGCGCATCCCGCCGGAATCGGTCGACCCGACGGTGAAGAACTATCACTGGCTCGACATGGAGCGCGGCCAGTTCGAGGCGTATGACCGCGGCGCCGACACGGCGATCCTGCTGGGCATGGACGGCAATGTCACCGAAGGGCCCGGCTTCAACGTCTTCGCCGTGTTCGGCGAGCGCATCGCGACCCCCGACCGCGGCGTGCTGGAGGGCATTACCCGCCAGACGGTGATCGACATCTGCCGCGAACGCGGCCTGCCGCTCGACGTCGGACCGATCCCGGGCGAGCGCTTCCGCGAGGCGGACGAGATCTTCCTGACCTCGACCGCCGGCGGCATCGTGCCGCTGGTCCGCCTCGACGACCGCATCCTCTACAACGGCGTGCCCGGCCCGACGACGCTGCGCGTGCGCGACCTCTACTGGCAGCGGCACGACGACCCGTCCGAACGCACGCCGATCGACTACGGAGCCTGAGCACGATGCGCACCTACAGGATCGCCGCCATCCCCGGGGACGGCATCGGCACGGAAGTGATCGACGCCGGCGTCGAGGTGCTGAACGCCTGCGCGGGTCGCGAGGGCACGTTCGCCATCGCCTTCGACCATTTCGACTGGGGCTCGGCGCGCTACAAGCGCACCGGCGCCTTCATGCCCGACGACGGCCGCGAGCAGATCAAGGGCCACGACGCCATCCTGTTCGGCTCGGCCGGCGTACCCGATGTGCCCGACCATGTGACTCTGTGGGGGCTGCGGCTCGCCATCTGCCAACCCTTCGACCAGTACGCCAACGTCCGGCCGACGCGCATCCTGCCCGGCATCACCAGCCCGCTGCGCGCCGTCAGCGGCCCCGAGCTCGACTGGGTGATCGTGCGCGAGAATTCCGAGGGCGAGTATTCCGGCGTCGGCGGCCGGGTGCATCGCGGCCTGCCGGAAGAAGTCGCGACCGACGTGTCCATGTTCACCCGCACCGGCGTCGAGCGCATCATGCGATTCGCCTTCGACCTCGCGCGCTCGCGACCGCGCAAGCTGCTGACGGTGGTCACCAAGTCGAACGCCCAGCGCCACGGCATGGTGCTGTGGGACGAGATCGCCGCCGAGGTGGCGCGCGGCTATCCCGACGTCAGCTGGGACAAGATGCTGGTCGACGCCATGACCATGCGCATGACGCTGCGGCCGCAGACCATCGACACCGTGGTCGCCACCAACCTCCATGCCGACATCCTCTCCGACCTGGCGGCGGCCCTGGCCGGCTCGCTCGGTATCGCTCCGACCGCCAACCTCAACCCAGAGCGCCGGTTTCCGTCGATGTTCGAGCCGATCCACGGCTCCGCCTTCGACATTATGGGGAAGGGGATCGCCAACCCGGTCGGCACCTTCTGGTCGGGTGTCATGATGCTGGAGCATCTCGGCGAGCCGGCCGCCGCGGCCCGCCTGATGCGCGCCATCGAGCGCGTCACCGCCGACCCGTCGCTGCACACGCCTGACCTCGGCGGCCGGGCGACCACCGCCGACGTGACCGCGGCGGTCTGCCGGGCGCTCGCGGCCGACAACCTCTAGCAGGCTGTTGAAGAAGGCTGGCGAACGGATTTGAGGGTGACCTCGTCGCTGTGGTGAGGGTCGAGTTCGATCTCCTGCCCCGTCGCCGGAGACCTCGTCCATTTCGTCACAGCCGTTCCAGGTGAAGGGACCATCGAACGGCTGTAGGCGAGACGGTTCCCGCGACGACGCGGAATAGGTGGAGATCGCGGCGCGGATGGCTGCCGACCGGGGCGGCGCTCCTGGCGTTGAAGCGCGGCATGCGCGAGCGGCTGCAATCGGCGCCGGCATGGGACATCGACCGCTACGTCCACGATTTCGGAGCGGCCCTTCGCACGATCTGGTGGAAGCATTGCGCGGCGGAGTCGGCCGTGGACGCCGCTGGGGCTTGATTCTCCTCAATTCCGTCCGACATCAGAAATGGGAGGTTGTGAGCGGCGGGACGGGATTCCCGCGGATCTGAAGACGATCGTCGGATAAATGAGAGGTTCCGTCCATGCAGGTTCCACTGCAGATTACCTTCCGCCATCTTGAGCCCTCCGAGGCCGTGGAGTCGCAGGTCCGCGAGCAGGTCGATCGGCTCGAGCGGCACCGCGAGCGCATCACGAGCTGCCGGGTCGCCATCGAGGCGATCCGCCGCAAGGGGCTGGCGAAGCTCTTCAAGGTGCGTCTCGACATCACCTATCCGCGCGGCGAGGTCGCGGTCGCGCGCGAGAGCTACGAGGACCAGAGGCATGACGGGCTGATGATCGCCATCCGCGATGCCTTCGAAGCCGCTCACCGCACGCTCATGGACCGTGGCGAGCGCCAGCGCGGCGCGGTCAAGTCCCACGAGGTGCCGCCGCACGGCGTCGTGGAGCGCCTGTTCTCCGACCAGGGCTACGGCTTCGTGCGCATGCCCGACGGGCAGGAGGTCTACTTCCACCGCAATGCCGTTGCCGAGGGCACCTTCGAGATGCTCGCCGTCGGTACGCCGGTGCGCTGCGAGATCGCCGAGGGCGAGGGCGTCAAGGGCGCGCAGGCCTCGACCATCAAGCCGATCGGCAGCCATCATCTGCCGCCGGTCGAGCGCGTGTAGCTCCCACTGCGGGCGCCCGGGACCGCCGGGCGCCCGTTCCGCGCGAGAGTGACACCGTGCCGTTAGACAGGGAACCGCCGCTCGCCTAACCTTGGGGCGCCCGAGGGCCATCCCCGAGAGTCGATGCAGCGCTTCTCCCTAGTTCAGCTCGTCCGCAACGCGCTGGCTCATCACGAGAAATGGCCCGCCTACTGGCGCAGCCCCGAACCGAAGCGGGCCTACGACGCGGTCATCGTCGGCGGCGGCGGACATGGGCTGGCGACGGCGTACTACCTGGCGCGCAATCACGGCATCACCAATGTCGCGGTCCTGGAGAAGGGCTGGATCGGCGGCGGCAATACCGGGCGCAACACCACCATCATCCGCTCCAACTATCTCTGGGACGAGAGCGCCCATCTCTACGAGCATTCGCTGAAGCTCTGGGAGGGGCTGTCGGCCGACCTCAACATCAACGTGATGCTGAGCCAGCGCGGGGTCCTCAACCTCGCGCACAATCTGGGCGACGTGCGCGAGGGGGTGCGCCGGGTCCAGGCCAACCGCCTCAACGGCATCGACGCGGAATGGCTGTCGCCCCAGGACGTGCAGGCGTTCTGCCCGATCGTCGACATCGGCGAGGGACGGCGCCATCCGGTCCTGGGCGCCACCCTGCAGCGGCGCGGCGGCGTCGCGCGCCATGACGCCGTGGCATGGGGCTACGCGCGGGCGGCCGACGCGCTCGGGGTCGACATCATCCAGAACTGCGAGGTCACCGGGATCGACGTGCTCGCCGGCCGGGTGGTCGGGCTGCGCACCACCCGCGGCGCGATCATGGCGCGCAAGGTCGGCCTGGTGACCGCCGGGCATTCCTCAGTCCTGGCGGCGATGGCGGGGTTCCGCCTGCCGGTGCAGTCGCACCCCCTCCAGGCGCTGGTGTCGGAGCCGATCAAGCCGGTGCTGGACTGCGTCGTCATGTCGAACGCCGTCCATGTCTATGTCAGCCAGTCGGACAAGGGCGAGCTGGTGATGGGGGCCGGCATCGACGCCTTCAACTCCTATGCCCAGCGCGGTTCGTTCCACGTCATCGAGCACCAGATGGGCGCGTTGCTGGAGCTGTTCCCGATCTTCAGCCGCCTGCGCATGATGCGCACCTGGGCCGGCATCGTCGACGTCTGCCCCGACGCCTCGCCGATCATCGGGCGGACGCCGGTCGGCGGCCTCTACCTCAACTGCGGCTGGGGCACCGGCGGCTTCAAGGCCACTCCGGGCTCGGGCTGGGTCTTCGCCCATACGATCGCCAACGACGCGCCGCACCCGCTGAACGCGCCCTTCGCCCTCGACCGCTTCACCTCGGGCGCGCTCATCGACGAGCACGGCGCCGCCGCCGTGGCGCATTGAGGACGCGGCCATGCTGCTGATCTCCTGCCCTTGGTGCGGCCCGCGCGACGAGACGGAGTTCCATTGCGGCGGCGAGGCGCACATTGCGCGGCCGCTCGATCCCCCGGCGCTGCCGGACGCCGCCTGGGCCGGCTACGTCTTCATGCGCGACAACCCCAAGGGCTGGATGCGCGAACGGTGGATGCACGCCCAGGGCTGCCGCCGCTGGTTCAACCTGGTGCGGCACACGGTCACGCACGAGATCGCCGGCGCCTATCTCGTCGGCGCGCCGCTGCCGCCGCTGCCGGACGAGTGCCCATGAGCGGATATCGCCTGCCGGCCGGTGGCCGGGTCGACCGCGACCGGCCGCTCGCCTTCACCTTCGACGGGCGGCGCTTCACGGGCTTCCAGGGCGACACGCTCGCCTCGGCGCTGATCGCATCGGGCGAGCGCCTCGTCGCCCGCAGCTTCAAGTACCATCGCCCGCGCGGCGTCTACAGCGCGGGGGCGGAGGAACCCAACGCCCTGGTGCAGCTCGGCGCCGGCGCGCGCAGCGAGCCGAACCTGCGGGCGACCCAGATCGAGCTGCATGACGGCCTCGTCGCCGCGGCGGTGAATGCCTGGCCGGGCCTGCGCTTCGACCTCGGCGCGGCCAACCAGCTCGTCGCTCCGTTGCTGGCGGCGGGCTTCTACTACAAGACGTTCCTCGGCCCGCGCGGCTGGTGGCGGCGCTTCTACGAGCCCGCGATCCGCCGCATGGCGGGCATGGGGCGGGCGCCGACGCTGCCCGATCCCGACCTCTACGACCACATGCACATCCATGCCGACGTGCTGGTGGTCGGCGGCGGGCCGGCCGGACTGGCGGCGGCGCGTGCCGCGGCATCCGGCGGCGCGCGCGTCGTCCTGGCGGAGGACGGGCCGCTGCTCGGCGCCGGCCTGGTCGACGATGACGCGACGGTCGACGGCGTGCCGGGCATCGCCTGGGCGGACGAGGTCGCGGCCGACCTGGCGGGGAGGGACACCGTCACCGTCCTGCGCCGGACGACCGTGGCCGGCCTCTACGACCACGGCTATGCCGTGGCGGTCGAGCGCCGCACCGACCATCTGCCGCCCGGGGCGGCGCCGGGCCATGCGCGCCAGCGGCTGTGGCACATCCGGGCGCGGCGGACGGTGCTGGCGGCCGGGGCGCACGAGCGGCCGCTGGTGTTCCCCGGCAACGACCGGCCGGGCGTGATGCTCGCCGGCGCCGTCCGCACCTATCTCCGGCGCTACGGCGTCGCGTGCGGCAGGCGGGCGGTGGTCTTCACCGGCGACGACGCCGCCTATGCGACCGCCGCGGCGCTGGCCGACGCGGGCGTCGCCGTGGCGGCCGTCGTCGACCCGCGCCGGGATGCGCCGGATGCCGCCGCGCTGGCCGCGCGCGGCATCGCGGTCCTTCCGGGCCATGCGGTGATCGCGGCCGACGGCAAGGGCGGCGTCGAATCCGTTCTCGTCGCGGCGCTCGACGGCAGCGGGGACGGGCAGGCGCGCCGCATCGGCTGCGACCTGCTGGCGGTCTCCGGCGGCTGGAGCCCGGTCGTCCATCTCTACAGCCAGCTCCGCGGCCGCCTCGCCTACGACGACCGGCTGGCCTGCTTCCGGCCCGCGGGGTCGGTGGCCGGCGTGACCGTGGCCGGGGCGGCGGACGGGCGTTTCGACCTGGCGGCCTGCCTCGCCGCGGGCCATGAGGCCGGGCTCGCGGCCGCTGTCGCCACGGGCTTCCCCGCCGTCGCGGCGGCGCCGCGGACCTCGGCGCAGCCGCCCGCCCTGCCGCCCGCGATGCTCTGGGACCGGCCGCCGGCCGGGCGCGGCAAGGCGTTCGTCGACCTGCAGAACGACGTGACCACGGACGACGTGGCGCTGGCCGCCCGCGAGGGATTCACGGCGATCGAGCATCTGAAACGCTACACCACGACCGGCATGGGGACCGACCAGGGCAAGACCGCCAACGTCAACGCCATCGGCGTGCTGTCCGGCGTCCTCGGCCGGTCACCGGGCGAGACCGGCACCACCACCTTCCGCCCGCCCTATACGCCCGTCGCCTACGGCGCGCTCGCCGGCCGCTTCGTCGGCGAGCTGTTCGATCCGGAGCGGGTGACGCCGATCCACCCGCGCCACGTCGAGGCGGAAGCGGTCTTCGAGAATGTCGGCCAGTGGAAGCGTCCGCGCTTCTTCCCGCATCCGGGCGAGGACCTGGAAGGCGCGGTGCTGCGCGAGTGCCGGGCGGTGCGCGAGGGGGTCGGCGCCATGGACGCGTCGACGCTCGGCAAGATCGAGGTGCGGGGACCCGATGCGGCCGCCTTCCTCGACCGCATCTACATCAACCCGATGGCCGGGCTCGCCGTCGGCGCCTGCCGCTACGGCGTCATGTGCCGCGAGGACGGCATGGTGTTCGACGACGGCGTCGTCCTGCGCCTCGCGCCCGACCGCTTCCTGGTGACGACGACGACCGGCGGCGCCGCCCGCGTGCTCGACTGGTTCGAGGAATGGCTGCAGACCGAATGGCCCGGGCTGCGCGTCTTCTGCACGTCGGTCACGGAGCAGTGGGCGACGGTGGCGGTCGCGGGTCCGCTGGCCCGCGCCGTCGTGGGCGCGCTGGCGCCGGAGATGGAGCTGGGTGCCGCCGACTTCCCCTTCATGACCTTCCGCGACGGCATCGTCGCCGGCATGGCGGCGCGCGTCGCGCGCATCAGCTTCTCGGGCGAGCTCGCCTTCGAACTCAACGTCGAGAGCACCGCCGGCCTGGCGCTGTGGGACGCCGTCCTGGCGGCGGGGCGACGGCACGGCATCGTGCCCTACGGCACCGAGGCGATGCATGTGCTGCGTGCGGAGAAGGGCTACTTCATCGTCGGCCACGAGACCGACGGCACGGTGACGCCGATCGATCTCGGCCTCGAGCGGATGGTCGCCAAGAGGAAGGACTTCCTCGGCAAGCGGTCGCTCGGGCGCAGCGATACCGTGCGCACCGACCGCAAGCAGCTCGTGGCGTTGCTGCCCGAGGATCCCGAGGAGCTGCTGCCGGAAGGCGCCCAGCTCGTCGACGATCCGAAGGCGCCGGCGCCCGTGCCCATGGTCGGCCACGTCACGTCGAGCTACCGCAGCGCCGCGCTGGGACGCAGCTTCGCCCTGGCGCTGGTGCGCGACGGACGGCAGCGCATCGGCGGACGGGTCTTCGCACCGGCCGGCGCGCATGTCGTGGCGGCCCGAATCGCCGATCCCGTCCTGTTCGACCCCGGGGGGAGCCGGCGCGATGGCTGACCGCGGCACCACCATCCTCGACCCGCTGGCGGCGGCCATCGCCGCCGCCTCCTGCGAGGAAGCCCGCCTGTCGCGCCTGCCGCTGGTCGGCCAGGTGACGTTGCGGGCCGGCCGCGACGCGGTCTCGCTGGCGGGTGTGGCCCTCGATCTGGCGCTGCCGACCGAGCCCAACCGGGTCGCCTCCGACGGCGGGCGCGCCGCCGTCTGGCTGGGCCCCGACGAATGGCTGATCCTGCTGCCGCGCGGCGACGTCGCGTCCACCGTCGCGCGACTGGAGATGGCGCTCGACGGCGGCCATTTCGCGGCGGTCGACACCAGTGCGGCGCGCCTCGGCCTGGCGCTCTCGGGGCCGGCCGCCCGCCAGGTCCTGGCCAAGGGCTGCGGCCTCGACCTGCACCCCCGCGCGTTCGCCCCCGGCGACTGCGCGCAGACCGCGCTCGCCCGGGTCCCGGTGCTGCTGGTGCAACGCGACGAGGCGCCGACCTTCTGGGTCTTCGTGCGCCCGTCCTATGCGGTCTTCCTCGCGCGCTGGCTGATCGACGCCATCGCGGAGCTGCGCCTGGCGCCGATCCCCGGCCTCGATACCTAGAACTTGGAGATCGCGATCTCCTTGCTGGTGATGAACTCGAGCAGGGCCGGCACGCCCTTCTGCGTCTGCTCGATGCCGCGGCGGATGGCCGGCACGATGTCCGCGGGGGTGGTCACGCGCTCGCCGTAGCCGCCGAAGGCGCGCGCCATCGCCGCGTAGTCGCCGGAGATGTCGGTGGCGCGGTAGCGCTCGGTCGAGACCGGCATGATCGGCAGCTCGATCGCCATCGAGAAGTTGTTGAGCAGGATCGACAGGATCGGGATGCGCTCGCGCACCGCGGTCTCGAAGTCCATGCCGGTGAAGCCGATCGCGGCGTCGCCCCAGACGTTGATGCACAGCTTGTCTGGGCAGGCGAGCTTGGCGCCCATGGCCAGCCCGAGCCCGTAGCCGAGCTGGGTCGTCTTGCCCCAGCCGAGGTAGGAGAGCGGCGTCGTCGACGACCAGAAGGGCGAGAGCTGGTCGCGCGGGCTGCCGGCGTCGTGGGTGATGATGGTGTTCGCCCGGTCGACCGTGTTGGCGAGATCCCAGAGGACGCGGTAGGGCGACAGCGGCGCCTCGTTCGACGTCAGCCTGGGCATCCACTGCGCCAGCCATTCCGCCTTGATCGTGGCGATCTCGTTGGCGACCGCGCTGGCGTCGCGCGGCGCGGCGATCTTGCCTTCGATCGCCGCGTTCAGCGCGTCCAGCGTCAGGCCGGCGTCGCCGACGAGGGCGTGGGTCGCGATGACGTCCTTGTTGAGATCGACCGGATCGAGCGTCGAATGGACGATCGTCTTGCCCTTGGGAATGGCCGTGCCGAAGTTGGTCTCGGTGAAGCTGCAGCCGATGCCGAAGATGACGTCCGCCTGCTTCAGGAAATGGTCGACGGTCCTGGGGCAGGCGCGCCCGCCGGACCCCAGCGACAGCATGTGGTCCTCGGGGAAGGCGCTCTTGCCCTGCAGCGTCGTCATGACCGGTGCCGCCAGCAGCTCGGCCAGGCGGCGGAGCTGCGACCAGGCGCCGGCCCAGTGCACGCCCTGTCCCGCATGGATGACCAGCCGCTTCGCGGCGAGCAGCATGTCCGCCGCCTTCGCCACCGCCTCGGGGTCTGGGCCGAAGCGCGTCGTCATGACGGGCTCGTAGGCGATCGGCTCGGCGACCTCCTCGCCGAACACGTCGGTCGGCACCTCGACGAGGCACGGCCCGCCGCGGCCGTTGCGGAGCTGGGTGAAGGCACGGCGCATGATCGCCGGGATGTCGGCGGCCGACAGCACGGTCTCCGCCGACTTCGTCACGTGCCGCATGTTGAGCACGGAGCTGAAGTTGGGCGGCACCTGGCTGATGCGCCGCGGGTAGCCCATCGGCATCACCAGCACCGGCACGGACTCGCCGAAGCACTGGGCGACGCCGCCGAAGGCGTTCTCGGCGCCCGGTCCATGCTGCATGGCGAAGACGCCGAGCTTGCGGCCGCGCGACAGCCGCGAGTAGGCGTCGGCCATGTGCAGCCCGACCCGCTCCTGGCGGACGATCACCGGGCGGATGCCGATATGCGCGACATACTCGAGGATGTGGTTGACCGGGTAGCCGAAGACGATCTCGACGCCTTCGCGCTTGAGGATCTCGGCGATCGCCGACGCAGCCTTCATGGTTTCGCTCCCTCCGAAAGTCGTTCGACGCGGCTCACGCCGCGAGGATCATGTCGCTCGCCTTCTCACCGATCATCACGGCGGGGGCGTTGGTGTTGCCCGAGACCACGGTCGGCATGATCGAGCAGTCGACCACGCGCAGCCGGCCCAT
>JADZBA010000290.1 GCA_020852355.1 Alphaproteobacteria bacterium | reverse complement strand
CCGATCTCGTAGAGCTTGGCGTCGCGCAGCAGGCGGCCCGTCGGGTAGTCGTTGGTGTAGCCGTTGCCGCCCAGGCACTGGATCGCCTCCAGCGCCATCCAGGTCGCCTTCTCCGCGGCGTAGAGGATGGCGCCGGCGGCGTCCTTGCGCGTGGTCCGCCCCTTGTCGCAGGCGCGCGCCACCGCATAGACGTAGGCCTTGGCGGCGTTCATCGTCGTGTACATGTCGGCGAGCTTGCCCTGCATGAGCTGGAACTCGCCGATCGGCTGGCCGAATTGCTTGCGCTCGTGCAGGTAGGGCACGACCACGTCCATGCAGGCCTGCATGATGCCGGTCGGCCCGGCCGCCAGCACCGCACGCTCGTAGTCGAGGCCGCTCATCAGCACGTTGACGCCGCGGCCGAGCTGGCCGACGACGTTCTCCTCCGGCACCTCGCAGTCCGCGAAGATCAGCTCGCAGGTGTTGGACCCGCGCATCCCGAGCTTGTCGAGCTTCTGCGCCGTGGAGAAGCCCTTCATCCCCTTCTCGACCAGGAAGGCGGTGATGCCGCGCGGGCCGGCCTCGGGATCGGTCTTGGCATAGACCACGAGCACGTCGGCATCCGGACCGTTGGTGATCCACATCTTGCCGCCGTTCAGCACCCAGCGGTCGCCGCGCTTCTCGGCGCGGGTGCGCATGCCGACGACGTCGGAGCCCGCCCCCGGCTCGCTCATGGCGAGCGCGCCGACATGCTCGCCCGAGATCAGGCGCGGCAGGTAGCGCCGCTTCTGCGCCGCGCTGCCGTTGCGGCGGATCTGGTTGACGCAGAGGTTGGAGTGGGCGCCGTAGCTGAGCCCGACCGACGCCGAGGCGCGGCTGATCTCCTCCATCGCCACGCAATGCTCGAGATAGCCGAGGCCGGCGCCGCCGAGCTCCTCCTCGACGGTGACGCCGAGCACGCCGAGGTCGCCCATCTTGCGCCACAGGTCGTGCGGGAACTCGTTGGTGCGGTCGATCTCGGCGGCGCGCGGGGCGATCTCGGCGGCGGCGAAGTTCCGCACGCTGTCGCGCAGCATGTCGGCCGTCTCGCCGAGATCGAAATCGAGCGCAGGAATGTCATTGCGCAGCATGGCGGCTCCGTGGGGCGGATCGCCGGACTATAGCGTGCGCGCCCGGCGGGTCCAGGTCGGCCCCGCCTGCGACGGTCCGTCCGGGCGGCCCGGCAGCAGCATCAGCGTGCCGAGCGCCACCGCGCACAGGCTGCGCTCACCGCCGGCGACCGCGAAGATCTCGCTCTCGCACACGACGATCCGGCGGCCGGCGCGGACGACCCGGCCCTCGCCCTCCAGACGGTCGCCGCGGCCGGGGGCGACGATGTTGAGCTTGTACTCGACCGTGAGGATGCTGGCATCCGCCGCCGCCATCGTGAAGGCCGCATAGCCACCGCAATTGTCGGCGACGGCCCCGATGACGCCGCCATGAAAGAATCCGTGCTGCTGCGACAGCTCCGGCCGGTACGGCAGGGAGATGCGGCAGCCACCGGGAAACACGGCGTCGAGGCTGGCGCCGAGCAATATCATGAACTGCTGGCGCCCGAAGCTTGCCCGGACCCGGGCCTCATAGTCCGGATCGGGCGGCTGCAGCACCGTCACGCGGCCTCGGCACGGAGCGTCGGTCGGTCCGGCGACAGGTCGGCATCACGCAGGCCGAGCGCGCGCTGCTCGGCCGGCAGGTCGCCGCCGCACACCAGCGCCGCCGCTGCCGCCCCCATCGCCGGCGAGGTGAGGATGCCGCAGCCGCCCTGCCCGACCAGCCAGAAGAAGCCCTCGGCGTCGGGCGCGAAGCCCGCCACCGGCTCGGTATCGCGGACGAAGCTGCGCAGGCCGGCCCAGGTGCTGGTGGGTCGCGCGATCCGCAGCATCGTGTCGCGCTCGATGTTGTGAATGCCCTGGGCGACGTCGATGTCCTCGGGCCGTACGTCGCAGGGCTCGGTCGGCGTGGCATCGGAAAGGCTGCCCATGAAGCGCCCGGGCTCGGGTTTCACGTACCATCCGGCCCCCAGCCGGTTGACGTGCGGCCAGCCGGAGATGTCGACGCCGGGCGGCGCGGCGAAAGTGAAGGCGGTGCGGCGATGGGGCACGAGGCCGATCGGCGCCGCGCCGGCCATGCGCGCCAGCACATCGCCCCACGCCCCCGATGCGTTGATCAGGATCGGCGCCGCGAACATGCCGGCCGGCGTCGTCACGATCCACTCGCCGCGCCGGCGCTCGACCGCCTCCACGCCGGCGTCCATGACGAGGCGCGCGCCGTTGCCCTGGCGCCGCGCAGGTAGCCCTGCAGCAGCAGGTCGACGTCGATGTCCTGCGCGTCGGGCTCCCAGACGCCGCCGGCGAGGTCGTCGGGGCGGAGCGCCGGGAACAGCCGCAGCGCCTCGGCCGCGTCGACATGGTGCGCGTCGGCGCCGACATCGACGAGGCGGTCGAGCCAGGCCTTCAGCTCCGCCTCCTGTCCGATCGCCGCCGTCTTGAGCGAGCCGCGGGGCGTCAGGATCGGGCGCGCGGCGAAGCCCTCGGGCGGTGCCGCGAAGAAGGCGCGGCTCGCCTGCGCCATGCGCCGCATGGTGGCGGCCGCGATGCCCACGGTGAACTGCGCCGCCGACCGGCCGGTGCTGTGATAGGCGGGCGCGCCCTCGCGCTCGACGACGGTCACGGAACGACCGCCCGACAGGAAATAGGCGGCCGAGGCGCCGGCCATGCCCGCCCCCACGATGATGGCATCGCTGCGCGTGGTCACCGGTTCGTCCCTTCTCGCATCCCCGCCCGATACGCGCCTTGGCGCGGATTGACAAGCGGGCGCCGGACGCCTGCGATGGATCGCCACCGGAGCGAGGGGAACGCACGATGAAGCGCCACGCACTGCTGCTGCTCGCCCTGCTCTGCGGCGCGCCGCTCCCGAACGCGGCCGCCCCTCTGACCCTGTCGCTCGGCACGGCGACCGAGGGCGGCGGATTCGCGGCCTATGGCGACGCGCTGGCGGCCGCCGTGGCGACCGCCGACCCGGAACTCCGCGTCGCGACGCGCATGACCGAGGGCAGCGCGGTGAACGTGCCGATGCTGGAGGACGGCCGCCTCGACCTCGCCCTCATCCAGGGCACCAGCGCCCACGAGGCGCTGGCCGGCATCGGCCGCCCGCCCGCCGACCTGCCGGTGGTCGCGGCGATGTATTCGAGTGCCGGCATGTTCGTGGTGCGCGCCGATGCACCCTATCGCGCGATCGGCGACCTCGCGGGCCGGCGCGTCGTGCTGGGCGCCGCCGGATCGGGGCTCGTCGTGCTGGCGCGCTACGTGCTCGACGGGCTCGGCTTCGACCCGCAGAGGGACTTCACGCCGGTCCTGCTCGAACGTGCCGGCGACGGCCCCGCGATGGTGGTGGACGGCGGCGCCGCCGCACTGTGGGGCGGCGGCGTCGGCTGGCCGGGCTTCGCCCGCGTCGCCGCCGGCCCCGTCGGCGCCCGCTTCATCGGCCTGTCGGCCGAGGAGGTCGCGCGCGTGCAGGCGAAGCACCCCTTCCTCAAGCCGATGACCGTGCCGGCCGGCGCCTATCCCGGGATCGACCGGCCCCTCACGACGGTCGGCTCGCGGAACCTCGTGCTGGCCCGTCGCAGCCTGCCGGACGACGCCGCCTACCGCTTCAGCCGGGCCCTCCACCGCGCCGAGGCCGACCTCGCACGCCGGCTGCCGCAGGCGGCCGAGACGACGACGGCGAACACGGTCGCCGCCCTCGGTGGCGCCGCACGGCTCCACCCGGGCGCCGCGCGCTATCTCCGGGAGATCGGTGCGCTGCGGTGAGGTTGCGTGCGGGAGGCGCTTCCCGACGGCCGGGCCGCCTCTCACCCCTCCTCGTCCACCGCCGCGCCGAGCCGTCGCAGCTTCCGCCGCAGCGCGTAGACCTGATCGAGAAGCGACAGCACCAGCGGCAGCGCCTCCTCGTTCACCGCCAGCTCGTCGCGCAGCTCCAGGATGAGGCGTACGCGCTCGACGTCGATCTCGCGGAAATGCAGCTCGTCCCCCGCGGCCTCGGGCCGGACATAGCCTTCGGCGATCCAGCGCCGCAGGTCGTCCGGGGTGAGCGCCGCGAAGTGGATGCAGAGGATCTCGAGGGTGATCATCGCGATGCCTCCTCCAGCCCGGCGCGCGGATCGACGGGGTGCTCGGGCACCCAGTCCCTGAGGAACGCCTCCAGCGCGGCGTCGGGCTCGCCGACCACGACGCGCAGCGTGAGGAACAGATCGCCGGCGGCCCCGTCGCCGTGCGCCGCGACGCCCTTGCCGCGCAGGCGGATCTGCCGGCCGGTGTCGCTGTGCCTGGGCAGATTGGCGCGGACCGGGCCGAAGGGCGTCGGCACCACCAGGGGGCCGCCCAGCACCGCCTCCTTCAGCGTCACCGGCAGCTCCATGCGCAGGTCCCTGCCGTCGCGGCGGTAGATCGGATGGTCCGCCACCGCGATCTCGATCAGGGCGTCGCCCGGGGGACCGCCGTTGCGTCCGGGTCCGCCCTGGCCGCGCAGGCGCAGCACCTGGCCGCTCTCGATCCCGGGCGGGATCTTCACGCTCAGCACGCGACCGTCGGGCAGCGTCAGGGTCTCGGTCGTGCCGCGCACCGCCGACAGGAAGGGGACGGCCAGACGGTAGGCCTCGTCGCGCCCGGGCCGCGGGGCGGATTCGGCGCGGCGGCGCGCCTCGAAGATCTCGGCGAAGATGTCGTCGAAGCCGCCGGCGCCCCCCTCGCCACGGTAGCCGTAGCGCTCGCCCTGCTCCGCCTCGGCGTGATGCCGGTAGCCGCCCGCCGGATGCCGTTCCTGTCCGGCGGCGTCGATCTCGCCGCGGTCGAAGCGGGCGCGGCGCTCCGGATCGGACAGCAGGTCGTTGGCGGCGGCGATGGCCTTGAAGCGGGCCTCCGCGTCGGGCTTGCCGGGATTGAGGTCGGGATGATGCCGGCGCGCGAGCTTGCGATAGGCCGCCTTGATGGCCTCCTGCGTGGCATCGCGGGGGACACCCAGAACCGCGTAGGGATCATCGGCCATTGGCGTCTCCGTCATATCCGCCGGGATGAAGGCTCTTTGCCGGCCGGCGCGTTCGTCGCCCCTGCTCAGAGCAGGAAGAGCGTCGCCAGGCCGAGGAAGGAGAAGAACCCCAGGACATCGGTCGTCGTCGTCAGGAACGGGCCGGCGCCGACGGCGGGATCGATGCGCAGGCGCTGGATGACGATCGGCACCAGCGCGCCGGCGAACCCCGCCCACACCATGTTGAAGACCATCGCCGCGCCGAGGACCACGCCGATGCGGGCGTGGCCGAACCACAGCCCGGCGATCGTCCCGAGGATCGACGCGAAGACGACGCCGTTGACCACCCCGACCGCGATCTCCTTCAGCACGACGCGACGGACGTTGCTGGCGTTGAGGTCCTCGGTCGCCAGCGCGCGGACGACCACGGTCACCACCTGCATGCCGGCGTTGCCGCCCATCGCCGCCACGATCGGCATCAGGACCGCGAGCGCCACGATGTGCTCGATCGTGCGCTCGAACTGGGCGATCACGGTCGACGCGATCAGCGTGTTGACCAGGGTGATGAGCAGCCAGCTGATCCGCGTGCGGGCGGTATCGAAGACCGAAGCGTTGACGTTCGTCCCGCCGACGCGGGCCAGCCGCATCAGGTCCTCCTCGGCCTCCTCGTCGAGCACCTGCACGACGTCGTCGACGGTGATCATGCCGACCAGCCTTCCGTCGCCGTCGACCACGGGGGCGGAGACCAGGCCGTAGCGCTGGAAGATGCGCGCCACCTCCTCACGGTCCATCGCGGCGGGGATGCGGCGGAAGTCGCGCTCCATGATCTCCGTCAGGCGGACCGGGCGCCTGGCGCGCAGCAGGCGGCTGACCGGGACGACGCCGATCGCCTTGTGGCGCGGGTCGATGACGATGATGTCGAAGAAGTGCTCCGGCAGCTCGGCCTCGGAGCGCATGAAGTCGATGGTCTGGCCGACCGTCCAGTGCGGCGGCACCGCCACCAGCTCGCGCTGCATGAGGCGGCCGGCGCTGTCCTCGGGGAAGGTCAGGCCCTGCTCGAGGACGGCCCGCTCCTCGGCCGGGATCTGGCGCAGCACCTCGCGCCGCTCGGTCGCGTCGAGCGACTCCAGCACCTCGACCGCGTCGTCGCTCTCCAGCTCGGCGACCGCCTCGGCGACGCGCGCCATGCCGAGCTGGTCCATCACCTCCTCGCGGATCTCGTCCTCGAGCCAGACCAGGCTCTCCGGGTCGAGCTCGTCGCCGATGGCGGCGACCAGCCGCCGGCGGTCGTCGCTGTCGAGGCGCTCGACGAGGTCCGCGAGGTCGGACGGGTGGAGCGGCCGGACGAAGGCGCGGATATGGCTGTCCTGCCCGCTGCGCAGGGCCTCGTCGATCGCCGCCATCAGGCGCGGCGTCAGCCCGTAGAGGCTGGCCGGCGTCCCCCGCTCGGCCGCCTCCGCCATCAGCCCTCCCCGCGCCCCTGGGCGTCGACGACGGCGACGGCGGTCATGTTGAGGATGCCGCGCGTCGTCACCGCCGGGGTCAGGACATGAGCGGGACCGCCGGCGCCGACCAGCATCGGCCCGACCGACAGCCCGTCGCCCAGCGCCTTCAGCAGGTTGAAGGCGATGTTGGCGGCGTCGACGTTGGGCATCACCAGCAGGTTGGCGCTGCCGGCGAGCCGGCTGCCCGGAAACAGCCGCTGGCGGATCGACTCGTGCATGGCCGCGTCGCCGTGCATCTCGCCCTCGACCTCGAGCGACGGCTCGCGCGAGCGGACAATGGCCAGCGCGTCGCGCATCTTGCGCGCCGAGGGCGCGTCCGACGTGCCGAAGTTGGAATGGGAAAGCAGCGCCACCTTCGGCTCGATGCCGAAGCGCCGCACCACGTCGGCGGAGCGGATCGCCATCTCGGCCACCGTCGCCGCGTCGGGGTCGGTGTTGACGTAGGGATCGGTGATGAACACGGTGCCGCGGCTGAGGATCAGCAGGGTCAGCGCGAATACCGGCCGCCCCCGCTCGGCGGTGCCCAGCACGTCGAGGACATGGGCGAGCTGGCGGTGGTAGCGGCCGCTGACGCCGCAGAGCAGCGCGTCGGCGTCGCCGCGCTTCACCATCAGGGCGGCGATCACCGTGTTGCGCGTGCGCACCAGGGTGCGCGCGGCGTCGGGCGTGATGCCCTTGCGCTCCATCAGCCCGTGGTAGGTGCGCCAGTAGGCGTCGAAGCGCGGGTCGCCGTTGGGGTCGACCAGCTCGAAGTCGTCGTCGGGACGAATGCGCAGGCCGAGCCGCTCGATCCGCCGCAGCACCACCTCGCGGCGGCCGATGATGACCGGCCGTGCGATACCCTCGTCGCGCGCGTTCTGGGCGGCGCGCAGCACGCGCTCGTCCTCGCCGTCGGCGTAGGCGACGCGCAGCGGATCGAGGCGGGCCTTGTCGAATACCGGCTTCATCACCAGGCCGGAGCGGAAGACGAACTGCGCCAGGCGCTGGCGATAGGCCGAGAAGTCCGCGATCGGCCGCGTCGCCACGCCCGATTCCATGGCGGCGAGCGCGACGGCAGGCGCGATCTCCAGGATGAGGCGCGGGTCGAACGGCTTGGGAATGATGTAGTCCGGCCCGAACGTCAGCGGATGGTCGCCGCCGTAGGCCGCGGCGACCACGTCGGAAGGCTCGGCCATCGCGAGGTCGGCCAGCGCCTTCACGGCGGCGACCTTCATCGCCTCGTTGATGGTGGTGGCGCCGACGTCGAGGGCGCCGCGGAAGATGAAGGGGAAGCAGAGGACGTTGTTGACTTGGTTGGCATAGTCCGACCGGCCGGTGGCGATGATGGCGTCGGGCCGGGCCTCGCGGGCGACCTCCGGCATGATCTCCGGCACCGGGTTGGCGAGGGCGAAGATGAGCGGCCGCGGCGCCATCCGCCGCACCATGTCGGCCTGCAGCACGCCCGGCGCGGAAAGGCCGAGGAAGACGTCGGCACCCGCCACGACCTCGGCCAGCCGGCGCTCGGGGATCGCCTTGGCGTAGCGGTCCTTGCGCGGGTCCATCTCCTCGTTGCGGCCGACATGGACGACGCCGTAGCGATCGGTGACGATCACGTTTTCGACCCGCAGGCCGAGATCGACGAGCAGGTCGAGGCAGGCGATCGCCGCCGCGCCGCCGCCCGAGGTGACGAGCTTGACCTCCTCGATGCGCTTGCCGACGAGGCGCAGGCCGTTCAGCACCGCCGCGCCGACGATGATGGCGGTGCCATGCTGGTCGTCGTGGAACACGGGGATGCCCATGCGCGCCCGCAGCTTCGCCTCGATGTCGAAGCACTCCGGCGCCTTGATGTCCTCGAGGTTGATCGCCCCGAAGGTCGGCTCGAGGGCGGCCACGACCTCGACGAAGCGGTCGGGATCGAGCGCGTCGACCTCGATGTCGAAGACGTCGATCCCGGCGAACTTCTTGAAGAGGACCGCCTTCCCCTCCATCACCGGCTTGGACGCCAGCGGGCCGATGGCCCCGAGGCCGAGGACGGCGGTGCCGTTGGTCACCACGCCGACGAGGTTGCCGCGGGCGGTCAGCCGCGCCGCCTCGGCGGGGTCGGCCTGGATCGCCTCGCACGCATAGGCGACGCCGGGCGAGTAGGCCAGCGCCAGATCGCTCTGGGTACCGAGCGGCTTGGTCGCGACGATCGCGAGCTTACCCGGCGTGGGCAGGGCGTGATACTCGAGCGCGCTCTCGCGACGTTCGTCGGTCATGCCGGTCCGGCTCCTCACCTGCGGGCCGGCGCGGAGACGCCTACGGCCGGCCGCTCAACCCTGCGAACCCCCACAAGCCGCGAAGCCCGCGCGACGGCGGGCTTCGAAGGGATGGTGCGGTCGAGAAGACTCGAACTTCCACGGGGTTTCCCCCACAGCGACCTCAACGCTGCGCGTCTACCAGTTCCGCCACGACCGCATGATGCCCGACCGGCGGAGTTGCCGGCCACGGCGCGCGGGTGTTAGCAAATCCCTCGTGGCATGGCAAGCAAGTGACGGCCTCGCGACGAGGCCCGACGACGACGCGCCGGAGTGGCGGATCAGCGACGCGCTCGTCCCCTACGAGGCGGCGGTTTCCGAGATGGACCAGCGGGTGGCGGCGATCCGCGCCGGCCGCGCGCCGGAGCTCGTCTGGCTGCTGGAGCACCCGCCGATCTACACCGCCGGCACCAGCGCCGACCCGGCGGAGCTGCTCGACGCCGGCGGCCTGCCGGTCCACCAGACGGGACGCGGCGGGCGGCTGACCTACCATGGGCCGGGCCAGCGCATCGGCTATGTGCTGCTCGACCTGCGCCGGCGCAACGCCGACGTGCGCTGGTATGTCGGCCGGCTCGAGGAATGGCTGATCGCCACGCTGGCCCTGTTCAACGTCCGCGGCGAGCGGCGCGAGGGGCGCATCGGCGTCTGGGTGGTCGGCAGCGACGGGCGCGAGCGCAAGATCGCCGCCCTCGGCGTCCGCGTCCGCCAGTGGGTGACGCTGCACGGGGTGGCCATCAACATCGACCCGGACCTCGCCCGCTTCGCCGGCATCGTGCCCTGCGGGGTCCGCGAGTTCGGCGTCACCTCGCTGGTCCGCGAGGGCATCCTGGTCGGCACATCAGAGGTCGACGCGGCCATGCGCCGCAGCTTCGAGGAGGTGTTCGGTCCGTCGGCGCGCGCGATCTGAGGCGATCAGCGCGAACACCAGGTTCGGGATCCCCGACGCCGTGTCGGCCGGCTCGGCGGGCTGCGGGACCCGGCGATGCCGGGACCCGCACTCTCCATGGCGCTCAGCCGCCGATATGGGCGTAGGCCACGAGCTCGATCAGCATGCCCGGGGCGAGCAGCGCCTTGACCACCACCGTCGCCCGGTTCGGGAAGGGCGCCGAGAAGAACTCCTGGTAGACCTTGTTCATGACGGGCGCGTCGGAACTCTCGACCAGGAATATCTGCACCTGGGCGACGTCCTTCAGCGTGCCGCCGGCGGCCTCGATCGATTGCTTGAGGTTGGCGAAGGTCTGGCGCGCCTGAACCTCGATCCCACCCTGGACGATCTCGCCGGTCACGGGATGCTTGGGGATCTGGGCGGTGTAGACGGTGCCTCCGGCGCGGACCATGCCGCTGACGGGACCCTTGGACTGCGGAAGGCCGGTATCGACGACTTCGATCATCGGGATGCGCTCGCTCCTCTTCGCGACTGCGAACCGAAAGATTGGCACGATCCCCCCTACTCGG
>JADZBA010000289.1 GCA_020852355.1 Alphaproteobacteria bacterium | reverse complement strand
GCCGGCGAAGTCCTTCACCGAATCGAACGGCAGCTTCTTGTAGAGGCCCGGCACGATGCCGTGGGTGGCCACCTGGGTCAGCAGCCACGTGTAGCCGTCGGCCGGCGCTTTGGCGGCGATCTCGGCGCCGACGTTGCCGGCCGCACCCGGCTTGTTCTCGACCACGATCTCCCATTTCGCCATCTCGCCGATCTTGGCGGCGACGACGCGCGCCAGGATGTCGGTGGCGCCGGCCGGCGTGAAGCCGACGACCAGCCGGATCGGCTTCTCCGGGAACTTGGCGGCGGCGGGCAGCGCGGCGGCGAGGGCCGCGGCCGTTGCGGTCAGGGCGAGGATGCGCTTCATGGGTTCTCCCTGGTTCGTTTCTCGGTTGGACGACGGCGGCTGGTCACTCCTGGAACATCACCACCCGGCGCTTGCGGAAGGCGGGAAGCACGATCGCCAGCAGCAGCAGGCCGGCGACAGCGATCAGCCCCAGGCTGATCGGCCGGTTCACGAACACCATCGGATCGCCGCGCGACAGCAGCAGCGCGCGCCGCAGATGCTCCTCCATCAGCGGCCCCAGGACGAAGCCCAGGATCAGCGGCACCGGCTCGCAGTCGAGCTTCATGAAGACATACCCGACCAGGCCGAAGACCGCGGCGACATAGACGTCGAACGTGCTGTTGTTGAGGCTGTATACGCCGATCGCGGAGAACACGAGGATGGCGGGATAGAGCAGGTCGTACGGCACCTTCAGCAGGCGGACCCAGATGCCGACCAGCGGCAGGTTGATGACCAGCAGCATGAGATTGCCGATCCACATGCTGGCGACCAGGCCCCAGAACAGATCGGGCTGGCGCTCCATCATCAGCGGGCCGGGCTGGATGCCCTGGATGATGAGGGCGCCGACCATCAGCGCCATGACGGCATTGGTCGGCAGGCCCAGCGTCAGCAGCGGGATGAACGAGGTCTGGGCGGCCGCGTTGTTCGCCGACTCCGGCGCCGCCACGCCCTCGATCGCGCCCTTGCCGAAGCGCGAGGGATCGCGCGCGATCTTCTTCTCCAGCCCGTAGGCGGCGAAGCTGGCGAGTGAGGCGCCGCCGCCCGGCAGGACGCCCAGGAACGAGCCCAGCAGGGTGCCGCGGAGCGCGGCCGGCGCCGCCTGGCGGAACTCCTTTCCGGTCAGCCACAGGCGCGTGACCGGCAGGATGCGGTTGGTGCGCCAGTCCGGCGTCTCCAGGTTGCGGATGACCTCGGCGACGCCGAAGAGGCCGAGCACGACCGGCACGAAGCCGATGCCGTCGGACAGCTCCTGGATGTCGAAGGCGAAGCGCAGCTCGCCCGAGTTCACGTCGGTGCCGACGAGGCCGAGGCCGAGGCCGAGGAAGATCATGGCGATCGCCTTGGCGACCGAGCCGTGGGCGAGCACGACGGAAGCGATCAGGCCCAGCACCATCAGCGAGAAGTACTCGGCCGAGCTGAAGCTGAGGGCGACGCGGGTCAGGAGCGGGCCGGCGGCACCGACGAAGAGCGTCGCGACCGTCCCGGCGAAGAACGAGCCGAGGGCCGCCGTCGCGAGCGCCGCGCCGGCGCGGCCCTGCTGGGCCATGGCGTAGCCGTCGAGCACGGTCACGACCGACGACGTCTCGCCCGGCAGCTTGATCAGGATGGCGGTCGTCGAGCCGCCGTATTGCGCACCGTAGAAGATGCCGGCCAGCATGATGATCGCCGAGGTCGCCGGCAGGCCGAAGGTGATGGGCAGCAGCAGCGCGATCGTCGCGACCGGGCCGACCCCGGGCAGCACGCCGATCAGCGTGCCGAGCAGCGTGCCGATGAAGCAGAAGCCGACGTTGATCGGCTGGAGCGCGACGCCGAGCCCGACCCCCAGACCGCTCAGAATGTCCATGGCCAGACCTTCATGGTGACGCCGAGCCCCCAGACGAAGACCCCGACCGAGAAGAGCGCGAGCCCGACGGCCAGCGCCAGGACGCGCAGCGGCTGTCCGAGATGCCCGCCGCGGCTCGCGACCGCCACGAGCACGATCGTCGCCACGACGAGGCCGAGGCGCTCGATCGCCAGCGCGAAGACGACGCCCGAGATCAGCACCCAGAAGATGGCGCCCCACTGGAAGCGCTCGACCGCCTCGCCGGGCCGCACCAGGCCCTTCAGCGCGACCAGGACGCCCATGGCGGCGAGGCCGGAGAAGACCAGCATCGGCATGTAGCCCGGCCCCATGCGCGCCGCCCGCCCGAGCTTGTAGTCGTTGAGCCAGAGCCCGATCAGGCCGAGTGCCAGAAAACCGAGGCCCGCCAGCACGTCGCGCGACGTCAGGCGGGCGCGGATCGCCGCGGCGGCGGTCATCGCGTCGCTTTCACGAAGCTTCCTCCCCAGGAGCCGTCGGACTTTTCTACTCGACGGCTCATGCCCGCGGAAGCCCGCCGGTGATCCCGTCTCGCGCCATCATGGCACCGCGGCGCCGCAATCGCTGCAGCCTTCCGCGGACCGTGCGGTCGGCCGCCGGTCAGCGCGGCGCGGCGGCCAGGTAGAGATGGTCCTGATGGTGCGGCCGGTCGGGCCTGGCCGGTGCGCGCCCGCACCAGTCGCCGGCTTCCCGGCGCACCGCGCGGAGGCCGGCCGCCGCGAGCTCGGCATCGAGGGCGGCCGGATCCCAGGCGGCGAACAGATCCTTGCCGAAGCGGTCGAGCAGCGGCGCGCGGTCGCCGGCGAGCAGCGCCGGTCCGTGCGGCCAGCCGGCAAGGTGGGCGGCGCCGGCGTCGTCGACGAGGAAGACGGTGACCAGCGCGATGCCGTCCGGCTTCAGCGAGCGCGCCAGCTCGCGCAGGTAGTGGCGGGCGGTCGGTGCATCGAGATGGGTGAAGACCGAGAGCGCCAGGGCGCGGTCGATCGAGGCATCCGCCACGGGAAAGCGCCACTCCTCGACCGCGAGGCGGCCGTCGGGGTTGAGGTGCGCCTCGGCGATATCCGCGTGCTCGAAGCGGAACCAGGGACGCTGCGGCGTGATCGCGGCACGGCACCAGTCGACGCCGCCGCGCCAGACATCGAACCCGACATAGGCCCCCGGCGGCCGGATGACGTCGGCGAGGGCGATCGCGATCCGTCCGGTGCCGCAGCCGATGTCGAGGAAGCGATGCTCGCCGACGAGCCCGCAGTCCTCGACGAGGAAGTCGCGATAGCGGCGGCCCACCCGAATGAACTGATCGGGCCCGGTGCTGCCGATCCATTGCAGATGCTCGGCCGGTGGAAGCGTGATGGTCCCGGTCACGGCTGCAGCGCGCGAACGCCTCCTCGGTGTCGAGGAGCTACCCTAGTCGATCGTTCCGGCGCCGTGAACTCCCCCGGGTGACCGCCGGCACGGGCTGGACATCGGTCGGCGGCCCGCTAACCTTGCCGGACGGCGACGCCGGAGTTCGCCGACAGGGCGCCCCGGCGCCCGACGCCCGGGGAAGCACGTCGCCATGGAGCCCTCGCAGCCCGGCCTCGCCTACGGTGTCGAGGATCGCGTCCCGCCGCTGACGCTGGTCCTGAACGCCTTGCAGCACCTGGCCATCATCACGCCGATCGGGCTGGTCTTCCCGACGCTCGTGG
>JADZBA010000288.1 GCA_020852355.1 Alphaproteobacteria bacterium | reverse complement strand
GGCGCGCGTCGGCATCGCCGAGCTGGCGGGCGAGATGCGCACGCTGGGCGCCGGCGTGGCCGAGCGGCTGGGAGGACACTGAGCCGGACCGTCGAGCGGCGAGCCGGGCGCAGATCCGGGCGAATGCAATTCCAAGCGGAGGAAATCATGACCGATCCTGCTCGCAGAACCTTGCTCCTGGGCGTCGCCGCCGTGGCGGTCCTCGCCGCGACCGGCGTGCCCGCCGGCGCCGCGGACCCGATCAGGCTCGGCGCGTCGCTCTCCGTCACCGGGCGCTTCTCCGATGCGGCGAAGTACCTCCAGGAGGGCTACCAGCTCTGGGCCGACGAGGTGAACCAGCGCGGCGGCATCGGCGGCCAGCCGGTGCAGGTGATCACCTACGACGACGAGAGCAAGCCCGATTCCGGCCGTATCCTGGCGGAGCGGCTGATCGACCGCGACGGCGTGACCGTGCTGCTCGGGCCCTATTCGAGCCCGATCACCGATGCGATCGCGACCGCGGCGGAGCGCGCCCAGGTGCCGGTGATCGGCACCATCGCCTCGGACAGCAGCATCTGGGAGCGCCGCAAGCTGCGCTGGACGTTCCAGGCCTTCCCGACCTCGGACTACGACCATGAGGGCTTCCTCAGGCTCCTCGGCGAGAAGGGCAAGGCCATCAAGAAGGTGGCGATCGTCTATGAGGAGGCGCCATTCTCGATCCGCGCCAAGGACTGGGCGCTGGCCAAGGCCAAGGAGATGGGCCTCACGGTCGAGGCGTACGGCTACAATCCCGGCGCGCAGGACTTCCGCTCGATCGTCGAGCGCATCGTCGCGTTCGGCGCCGAGGCGGTGGCGATGGGCGGCTATTACCAGCCGAGCGTCGCGCTGACGCGCCAGATGATCGAGCGCGGCTACAACCCGCAGGCCTACTTCTTCATCCAGGCCGCCGACGGGGTGACCCGCGAGGCGCTGGGCCAGCAGACCGAGGGCATCCTCGGCCGATCCGCCTGGGAACCGACGCTGGAGACGCCGGCCGCCAGGGCCTTCGCCGACGCCTATCGCGCCAAGTTCGGGCGGCTGCCGTCCTATCACTCGGCCACCGCCTACGCGGCGGGCCAGGTCGCCGAGGCGGCGATGAAGGCCAAGGGCACGGACCGCGCGGCGATCCGCGACTACATCGCCACGACCGCGATCCCGACTGTGATGGGCACCTTCAAGGTCAACGCCAAGGGCCAGCAGGAGGGCTACCACTACATCGCCACCCAGTGGCAGGGCGACACGGCCAGGATCGTCGGCGAGGGCTCGGCCAACGCCGTCATCTGGCCCAAGCCGGCGTGGAAGTAGGGCTGCGGCCGGCGTGTCGCTCACCCTCTTCTTCCAGCTCCTGGCCAACGGCCTGGTCGTCGGCGGCCTGCTCGGCATCGTCGCGCTGGGGCTGGCGCTGATCTTCGGGGTCATGCGGGTGGTGAACTTCGCCCATGGCGAGTTCATCACCCTCGGCGCCTACGCGACCTACCTGCTGGTGACCCAGCTCGGGGCCTCGCCGCTCTTCGGCATCCCGCTGGCGCTGGCGCTGGGCGGGGCGATCGGCTGGCTCATCCAGGCGGGCGTGATCGCCCGGGTGACGGAGCGTCCGGAGCTCGACATGCTGATGACGACCTACGCGCTCTCGGTCGTCGGGCTCGGCGCCTTCGCCGCGGGCTTCGGCGGCGACTTCCGCAGCTACTCCGCCGGGCCGAGCGGCAGCCTCGATCTCGCGGGCGTCGTCGTCGGCTGGCGCAGCCTGACGGTGCTGCTGACCTGCCTCGTCATGGGGGCGGCGACGCTGCTGCTGGTGCAGCGCGCGCGCGTCGGCCTCGGCCTGCGGGCGCTCGCCCAGAACCGCGACGCGGCCGCGAGCTGCGGCATCAACGTCATCGCCAGCGAGCGGCTCGCCTTCAGCGCCGCGGTGGCGCTGGCCGCCGCCGCGGGCGCCCTCGTCAGCCTGATCGGCACGACGACGCCGACCGTCGGCCATGGCTGGGTGCTCGACGGCTTCGTCGTCGTCATGCTGGGCGGCCTCGGCAGCGTCGCCGGGGCGCTCGTCGCCGCCTTCGGCATCGGCTTCGTGCAGAGCTTCGCCAGCTACCTGCTCGACGATTCCTGGGCGCGCATCATCATCTACCTGCTGCTCTACGCGGCGATCCTGGTGCGCCCGCACGGCCTGCTGGGCCGCCAGGAGCACGCATGAGCCGGGCCGGATCGACTGCCGCGCTGGCGGCCGTCACCGTCGCGCTCGGCGCCGTCGCGGCGGCCCTGCCCTGGCTCGGCGTCTCGTCCTACGTCCGCACCCTGGTCTACTATGCCTGCTACTACATGGCGCTGGGCCAGGCCTGGAACCTGATCTCGGGCATGACCGGCTACGTGTCCTTCGCGCACGGCGCGCTGGCCGGGATCGGCGCCTATGCGACGGTGATCGCGCTGAACGCGCAATGGCCGGTCGCCGCCGGGCTCGCGGCCGGCGCCGCCGCGGCCGGCCTCGCCTCGCTGGTGATCGGCGCGACCAGCCTGCGCCTGCGCGGGGCCGCCTTCACCTTCGCCACGCTGTTCTTCCAGGAACTCGTGCTGCTGATCGTGCGCAAGCTGCCGGCGGCCGGCGGCCCGGGCGGCTTGGTGCTCCAGGAGATCTATCCGACGTCGCTGCCCTACGTGCTGATGGTGGTGCTGGCCGCCGTCGCGACGATCGCGGTCGCCGCCCTGCGCTTCAGCCGCACGGGCGTGCGCGTGCTGGCGATCAAGCACGACGAGACGGCCGCCGTCGCGATCGGCATCGACTCCACGCGCCTCAAGGTCGCGATCTTCTGTGCCAGTGCGGCGATCGCCGGCCTCGTGGGGTCGATCCACGCGATCTTCGTCGGCTCGCTGTTCCCCGACGTCGTCTTCGCGGTGGAGATCTCGCTGATCGCGCTGGCGGTGCCGCTGATCGGCGGCGTCGGCACGGCGATGGGCCCGGTGGTCGGCGCGTTGCTCTATGTCGGCATGCGCGAGGTGTTCCAGGTGGTGGCGCCCGGCCTGCACCTGACCATCGTCGGGCTGCTGATCCTGGCGGTGGTGCTGTTCATGCGCGACGGGATCGTCGGCGCCGCAGCGCGCGCCTGGGCCACCCGGCGCCGCACCGCCGTGCCGGCCGAGGGCGGCTGACATGGCGCTCGTCGAGGCCCGCGCGATCGAGAAGCGCTTCAGCGGCGTGGTCGCCGTCAAGGACGTCGACCTCCTGGTCGCCGAGGGCGAGTTGCTCGGCCTCTTCGGGCCGAACGGCGCCGGCAAGACGACGATGTTCAACATCATCGCCGGCGCGGTCCGCCCGACCGCGGGGGCGGTGCGCTTCAGGGGCGTGGACATCACCGCGGTGCCCGCCTTCCGCCGGGCGCGGATGGGCATCGGCCGGACGTTCCAGGTGGTCCGCCCCTTCCGCGGCCTGACGGTCATGGAGAACTTGATGGCCGCGGTGCCGAGCGCGGCCGCGCGCGACGGGCGCCCGGCGGACCTGGCCGCGCTGCTGCGCGGGGTGGGGCTGGAGAAGCGCGCGAACGACCCGGCCGCCGCGCTGACGCTGGGCATGCTGAAGCGGCTGGAGGTCGCCCGCGCGCTGGCGCTCTCGCCGCAGCTCCTGCTGCTCGACGAGCCGCTCGCCGGCCTGTCGGACCGGGAATGCGCCGACATGCTGCAGTTCGTCGCGACCGTGCGGCGGTCGATCACCATCGTGATGGTCGAGCACAACGTCCATCTCGCGCTGCCGATCTGCGACCGCGCCGTCGTGATGGATGCGGGCTCGATCATCGCGGAGGGCACGCCGGGCGAGATCCGCAAGAACCCGGCCGTCATCCGGGCCTATCTCGGCGAGGACGCCGCCTAGCATGCTGCGGGTCGCCGACATCCGCGTCAGCTACGGCCAGGCGATCGCCGTCGCCGGCACCGGCCTGCACGTGCCGCAGGGCGGCTGGGTCGCCCTGCTGGGCGCCAACGGCGCCGGCAAGACCTCGCTGGCCCGCGCCATCGTCGGGCTGGTCCGCCACCAGGGGCGCACGACGCTGGCGGGCGAGGACATCAGTGCGCTGCCGGCCTGGGAACGCCAGCGGCGCGGCATCGGCTACGTGCCGGAAGGTCGCCAGGTCTTCCCGCGCATGACGGTCGAGGAGAACCTGCGGGTCGGCGCCTACACCTGCCCGGACGCCGAGGTGCGGCGCGGGCTCGACATGGCCTTCGCGCTGTTCCCGCGGCTGGCGGAGCGGCGCGCGCAGCTCGCGGCGACGCTGTCGGGCGGCGAGCAGCAGATGCTGGCCCTGGCGCGTGCCCTGATGACGCAGCCCAAGCTGCTGCTGGTCGACGAGATCTCCTGGGGGCTGATGCCGATCCTGGTGACCCAGGTCTTCGCCCGCCTCGAGGAGCTGCATCGCGGCGGCCTCACCATTCTGCAGATCGAGCAGAACGCCCGCGAGGTGCTGCGCCGCGCCCAGCATGCCTACGTCATGGCCGCGGGCCGCATCGTGCTGGAAGGGCCCGCGGCCGACCTCGCCCGGGACTCGCGCGTCGTCGAGAGCTACATCGGCTGACGAAAGGGCTTACGCCCGGCGGCCGGACGGTCCATCGATGCGACGACGCTGCTGCTGAAGGTGGAGGCGACGGATGGCACTGCTGGTCGGGATATCGGGAAGCCTGCGCCGGAACTCGTTCAACTCCGGCCTGCTGCGTGCGGCCCGGGACGTCTCTCCCGCAGGGACGCGGCTCGACATCGCGAGCATCGCCGGGATTCCACTCTACGACGGCGACCTGGAGCAGGCGCAGGGCATTCCCCCAGCCGTCGTCGCGCTCAAGGAGGCGATGGCCGCCGCGGACGGGGTGTTGCTGGTGACGCCGGAGTACAACAACGGCATCCCCGGCGTATTCAAGAACGCGATCGACTGGGCGTCGCGGCCGGCGGCCGACATCCCGCGCGTCTTCGGCGGCAAGCCGGTGGCGGTGATCGGCGCCTCGCCGGGCGGGTTCGGCACCATCCTGTCCCAGAACGCCTGGCTGCCGGTCTTGCGCACGCTGGGTGCGCAGCACTGGGCCGGCGGGCGGCTGATGGTGTCGGGCGCCGGCAAGGCGTTCGATGCCGAGGGCAACCTCGTCGACGAGACCGTCCGGGCCCGGCTGCACGGCTTCATTGCCGGCTTCGCGGCGTCGATTCCCGGGCGGTGACGGCCCGCTGTCGCGGTATCGCAAGCGGCGACGATGCCGGACGAACGAAAGGCCCGCCGTCCTGCGACGGCGGGCCTTCGTGCATGGCCGGCGGCGGTGCGACCGCCGCCGGCTGCTCGGTGCGGTCCGCGGGTGCGGGTCAGAAATCCATGCCGCCCATGCCGCCCATGCCGCCGCCCATCCCGCCACCCGACGGCGGTGCGCCGCCGGCCGAGGGATCG
>JADZBA010000287.1 GCA_020852355.1 Alphaproteobacteria bacterium | reverse complement strand
GCCGGCCGGCCAGCGCCGCGTCCAATACCGCGAACATGCGGTCGAGGCGGTCCTCGATCTTCGCGCGCACCGCGGCCGCGACCTCGGGCGGGGCGAAGCGGTCGGGATAGAACCAGATCATCTCGTCCGCCTGCACCGAGTTCGTCAGGAAGGCCATCCACTGGTAGAAGACGGCGCGCTCACCGCTGCCCAGGGGCGGCGCCAGGGCGGACGACGGATGGCGGTCGGCGAGATGCAGGCAGATCGCCGTCGACTCGTAGATCGCCAGTTCGCCGTCGGCCAGCGTCGGCACCCGCCCGTGCGGGTTGAGGCGGCGGTACTCCGGGTCGACCAGCGCGCCGGCGGCCTCGTCGAGCAGGACCAGCTCGTGCGGCGCGCCGATCTCGCGCAGCAGGATGTGCGGCGCCATGCCGGCCGCACCGGGCATCGTGTAGAGCCGGTACATCGTCATCTCCCCTGGATGATCCGCCACAGCTTCTCCGCCGTCAGCGGCATGTCGACATGCCGCACCCCGTAGGGCGACAGCGCGTCGACGACGGCGTTCACCACGGCGGGCGGCGCGCCCGCGCAGCCGGCCTCGCCCGCACCCTTGACGCCGAGCGGGTTGGCGGGGGCGGGGTCCTCGCGCATGTGGAAGGTGAAGCCCGGCAGGTCGTCGGCGCGCGGGATGCAGTAGTCCATGAACGAGCCCGTCAGGAGCTGGCCCGAGCCCGCGTCGTAGACGGTGTGCTCCAGCAGCGCCTGGCCGAGGCCCTGGGCGACGCCGCCATGGACCTGGCCCGCCAGCAGCAGCGGGTTCAGGACGCGGCCGAAGTCGTGGACGATGGTGTAGCCGACGACCTGCGGCCGGCCGGTGTCGATGTCGATCTCGACCTCGGCGACGTGGCAGCCGTTGGGGTAGGTGTAGCCGCCGACCTTGAACTCGTTCTCGGCGTCGAGGCCGGGCGCCATGCCGTCGGGCAGGCGCCGCGGGTCGTGGGCGGCGGCGGCCACCGCCTTGAAGGAGACGCGGCGGTCGGTGCCGACGACCGAGAAGACGCCTTCGGCGAAGGCGATGTCGGCGTCGGCGGTCTCCAGCAGGTGGCCGGCCACCGCACGCGCCTTGTCGATGACCTTGGTCGTGGCGCCGTGGATGGCGCTGCCGCCCATCACCAGCGAGCGCGAGCCGCCGGTGCCCTGGCCCCTGGCGACGCGGTCGGTGTCGCCCTGGACGACGTCGACCTCGGCGAGGTCGAGGCCCAGCATCTCGGCGACGATCTGGGCGTAGGCGGTGACGTGGCCCTGGCCGTTCGCCATGGTGCCGACCAGCACCGTCGCGCGCCCGTCGGGCGCGATCGCCACCGTCGCGTCCTCGTGCGAGGCGCCGGCGCAGCGCTCGACGTAGCAGGAGAGGCCGATGCCGCGCAGGCGGCCGGCTGCGCGCGCCGCCGCCCGGCGCGCCGCGAATCCGGCCCAGTCCACGGCCGGCAGCGCGGCGTCCAGGTTGGCGGCGAAGTGCCCGGCGTCGTAGGTCAGCCAGATCGGCGTCTTGTAGGGCAGGCGCTCGGGCGGGATCAGGTTGCGCCGCCGCAGCGCCACCCGATCGATGCCGAGATCGTGCGCCGCGGCGTCGACCAGCCGTTCCAGCAGGTAGACCGCCTCGGGCCGGCCGGCGCCGCGATAGACGTCGGTCGGGACGGTGTTGGTGAAGACGCCCTTCACGCGGACATGGACCGCCGGCGTCAGGTACGGGCCGACCAGCGCCGGCACGTTCAGCACCGGCGACAGCAGGCCCTTGTTGGCGACGTAGGCGCCGATGTTGGCGTGGGTGGTGACGCGCAACGCCAGGAAGCGGCCCTCGGCGTCGACCGCCAGCTCGGCCCGGCTGCGGTTGTCGCGGGCGTGCGCGTCGGTGAGGAAGGCGTCGGTGCGCTCGCCCACCCACTTGACCGGCCGGCTGAGCCGCCGCGCCGCCCACAGCACCAGCACCTGCTCGGGATAGAGCGAGTTCTTGATGCCGAAGCCGCCGCCGACGTCGCGGACGATGACGTGCACCTGCCGCTCGGGCACGCGGAAGACGTGGCGGGCGAGCTGGTCGCGCAGCGCGTGCGGCATCTGGCTGGCGGCGCGCAGCACGTAGCGTCCGTCGCGCCACTCGCCGACGGCGCCGCGGGTCTCCATCGCGGCGACGACGACGCGGTTGTTGACGACATCGAGGGTGACGACGCGCGCGGCGGCCGCGAAGCCGGCATCGGTCGCCGGCCCGTCGCCGGTCTCCCACTCGAAGCAGACATTGTCCGGCACCGCCGGCCACACCGCCGGCGCCCCCTCCGCCACCGCGGCGAGCGGGTCGGCGACGGCCGGCAGCGGGTCGTAGTCGACGGCGACCAGCTCGGCCGCCTCGCGCGCGGCGTGCGCGGTCTCGGCGACCACCATGGCGACCGTGTCGCCGAGGAAATGCACGGTGTCCGCGGCGATGGCGGGCCACGCCGGCAGGTGGTTGGGCCGCGGCGGCGCCTGACCGGTCGGCCAGGGCGGCTGGAAGGTGCAGGGGATGCCGCCGACGCCGTCGGCCGCCAGGTCGGCGCCGGTCAGCACCGCCAGCACGCCCGGCACCGCCAGGGCGGATGCCGTGTCGACCGAGATGATTCGCGCATGGGCATGGGGTGAGCGGACCATCCAGGCGTGCGCGAGGCTCGCCGGCACGTGGTCGTCGACGAAGCGCCCCTCGCCGACGAGGAGCGCCTGGTCCTCCTTGCGTCGGACCGGCTGGCCGAAGGCGAACTGACCCATCAATGGCTCCGGAATTGCTGTTGGCCGCCTCGTCCTCGGCAGCCGCCGGATCGGATTTCCGCCACTGCGTCCCTCGACGGGCTCGGGAGGAGGATTCTCTTTTCTTCACCGATGCTCATACCAAGAAGGACGATCCGATCCCGAGCCCGTCGAGGGACGCAGGAGCCAAATGGACAAGGTGCCTCGCGGGCAACGGTGCGTGCCTGGGCATCACTCGCGCTTCACCGCGACGTCCCTGCCGAGCAGCATGCTCTCGCAGACGACGCCCTTGCCGTCGCCGGTGACGCCGATCACCGCCTGGATGCGGAACATCGCGTCGACGGTCTCGTCCCAGGACGGGTCGACCTTGAACTGCTCGATGCGCGGGTAGGAGAAGAAGCTCGCCCACACAGAGGCCGGGCGGAACGGCTCGCCGGTGTCCGGATGCACGTCGGCGGAGCGCTTCAGCGCGGTGACGATGGCGCGGCAGCGCGCCTCGCTCGCCGGCTCGTCCTCGGCATAGGCGTAGACCTGGATGCGGCCGTCCTGGACGCTGACCGACCCGCCGAAGCCGAGCGGCTGGCCGACGGTGTTGACGAGCGCCTCCAGGCGGGCGACCGACAGCTCGATCAGCGTCGCCGGCGTCGCGCGCAGCGTCTCCAGGATCGCGTCCGGCTTCTGCGCGGCGGCCGGTGCGGCCGCCAGCAGCAGCAGCGGCAGGACGAGGCGGCGCCTCAATGGCCGAGCTCGCGCATGGCGCCGTCGAAGCCGGCCAGCGTCATCGGGAACATGCGTCCCTCCATCAGCTTGCGGATCATGTCGATCGACGGCAGGTAGGACCAGCGCTCCTGCGGCACCGGGTTGAGCCAGGCGGCGTGCGGGTAGGTCGCGAGGATGCGCTGCATCCACGTCTCGCCGGCCTCCTCGTTCCAGTGCTCGACGCTGCCGCCGGGCTGGACGATCTCGTAGGGGCTCATGCTGGCGTCGCCGACGAGGACGAGCTTGTAGTCGTTGCCGTAGGTGCGCAGCACCTCCCACGTCGGCGTGCTCTCGACGTGGCGGCGCCTGGCGTTCTTCCACAGCCGCTCGTAGACGCAGTTGTGGAAGTAGAAGAACTCCAGGTGCTTGAACTCCGTCTTGGCGGCGGAGAACAGGCGCTCGCAGAGGCGGACGTGGTCGTCCATCGACCCGCCGATGTCGAGCAGCAGCAGCACCTTCACCGTGTTGTGCCGCTCCGGCACCATCCTGAGGTCGAGCCAGCCGGCGTTGCGCGCCGTGCCCTCGACGGTGCCCGGCAGGTCGAGCTCCTCGGCCGCGCCCTCGCGGGCGAAGCGGCGCAGGCGGCGCAGCGCCAGCTTGATCTCGCGGGTGCCGATGACGACGCTGTCGTCGAGATCCTTGAACTCGCGCTTGTCCCAGACCTTCACGGCGCGGCGATGGCGCGATTCGTCCTGCCCGATGCGCACGCCCTCGGGATTGTAGCCGTGGGCGCCGAAGGGCGAGGTGCCGGCCGTGCCGATCCACTTGTTGCCGCCCTGGTGGCGGCCCTTCTGCTCCTCCAGACGCTGCTTCAGGGTCTCCATCAGCTTGTCCCAGCCGCCGAGCGCCCTGATCTGCGCCATCTCCTCCGGCGTCAGGATCTTCTCCGCCAGCTTGCGCAGCCACTCCTCCGGGATCTCGGCCGCGAGCGCACCCTCCAGCCCGTCGATCCCCTTGAAGACGCGGCCGAACACCCTGTCGAAGCGGTCGATATGGCGCTCGTCCTTGACCAGCGTCGAGCGCGAGAGGAAGTAGAACTCCTCGATGTCCTGGGCGATGACGCCCGCCTTCATGCCCTCCAGCAGCGTCAGGTACTCGCGCAGGCTGGCCGGCACGCGCGCTTCCCGGAGCTCGGCGAAGAAGCGGAAGAACATCCCCGCGCCTCAGTGCCGCTCGCGCCGGTTGAGGAAGGCCAGACGCTCGAAGAGGTGGACGTCCTGCTCGTTCTTCAGCAGCGCCCCGTGCAGCGGCGGGATCAGCTTCGCCGGGTCGCGCTGCTTCAGCACCTCGGGCGAGATGTCGTCGATCATCAGCAGCTTGATCCAGTCGAGCAGTTCCGATGTCGACGGCTTCTTCTTCAGGCCCGGCACGTCGCGGATCTCGAAGAAGAGCGTCATCGCCTCGCGCACCAGGTCGTTGCGCAGGTTGGGGAAGTGGACGTCGACGATGCGCTCCATCGTCTCGCGGTCGGGGAAGCGGATGTAGTGGAAGAAGCAGCGGCGCAGGAAGGCGTCCGGCAGCTCCTTCTCGTTGTTCGACGTGATCAGCACGATCGGGCGGACGGCGGCCCGCACCGTCTCGCCGGTCTCGTAGACGTGGAATTCCATGCGGTCGAGCTCGAGCAGCAGGTCGTTCGGGAACTCGATGTCCGCCTTGTCGATCTCGTCGATCAGCAGCACCGGCGCCAGCTCGGCGGTGAAGGCGTCCCACAGCTTGCCGCGCCTGATGTAGTTGCGGATGTCGTGGACGCGCGCGTCGCCGAGCTGGCCGTCGCGCAGGCGGGCGACGGCGTCGTACTCGTAGAGACCCTGCTGCGCCTTGGTCGTCGACTTGATGTGCCAGGGGATGAGCGGGCGGTCGAGCGCCTTGGCGATCTCGTGCGCCAGGATGGTCTTGCCGGTCCCCGGCTCACCCTTGACGAGGAGCGGGCGCTCCAGCGCCACGGCGGCATTGACCGCGACCATCAGGTCGGGCGTGGCGATGTAGCTGTCGGTGCCGCGGAAGCGCATCGGAGAGGGCCCGGGAGGAGAGGAATGAGGATACCGATTGTGCGGGAATCTGCCCGCCATGCCAACCGCGTCAGCGCGGCAGGGCGACGCGGTGGACGACGATGCCGGCCATCGCGAAGCCGGCCATCAGGGCGGCCATGACCAGCGTGTCCTCGCCGATCGCCTGGGTGGCGAAGCGGCCGGCGAGGGCCCCCATGGCGGACTGCCCGGCGCCGATCATCGCCGAGACGGTGCCGGCGCGCGCCGGCATCGCGGCGAGCGCGCCGGCGATCGCGTTGATGCCGACGAAGCTGAGCACGACCTTGAAGAGGAAGAGGGCGGCGAGGAAGCCGGCGAGCCCGCCCGCATCGAGCGCCGCCACCAGCACGAGCAGGCCGCTCGCCGCGGCGAGCGCCGGCATCGCGCGGCGGATCAGGGTCTCGGACCCGAACCGGGTGACGAGGCGGCCGTTGATCGCCGCGCCGGCGATCAGGCCGCCGACCTCGATCATGATGACGAAGCCGAACAGCTCGGCCGGCACGCCGCGGCCGGCGATCATCACGAACGGCGAGGCGCAGACGAAGACCATCACGGCGGTCGTCAGCACGATGTTGGTGACCACGTAGCCGGCGCAGACGCGGTCGCGCAGCACGTCGGCGTAGAAGCGGGCGATCAGCCACGCCGGGTGGCGGGGCCGGCGCGCCGGCGGGTTGGTCTCGGGCAGGCGCCACAGCGCGAGCGCCCCCATCGCCAGCCCGAAGGCCGCCATGGCGACGGGCACGGCGCGCCAGCCGCCATGGACGAGGATCTGGGCCGACACCAGCGGTGCGGCGATCGGCATCACGCCCATGAGGCTGGTTATGAACGAGAGCTGCCGCGCCGCCGCGTCGCGGTCGTGGAGGTCGCGGATGACCGCGCGGACGATGACCGCGGCGGAGGACCCGCCGAGCCCCTGGACGAACCGCCAGACGACGAGGTCGGCGAGACCGTCGGCCGCCGCGGCGAGGAGGCTCGCCATGACGAAGAGGGCGATGCCGCAGACATAGGGCGGCCGGCGGCCGAAGCGGTCGGAGAGGGGGCCGTATACGAGCTGGCCGAGCGCCATGCCGAGCATCAGGGCGCCCAGCGTCACCTGCGCCTCCCCCGGACCGACGTCGAAGGTCAGGGCGAGCCCGGGCAGCAGCGGCAGGAAGCCGTCGACCGCGACCGCCCCGAAGCCGCTGAGGCCGGCGAGAAGGAGAATGCCCGGTGGCGGGCGCGTTGCGGAGGGGAGCGGCAAAGGCGTTCCGGTCGGCGGGGCAGGGGCGGCGATGATACGCACGCCGCCCGAGCCGGCAGCCGGAAAGTTCGGCGGCCCGCACCGGCCGCCGCTATCCATGCGCTTCGTCGCCCCGACTCATGCTAGCGAAGGCGGCACTCGAAAGGGGCGAGCCAGCCGCGCAATGCAGGACGCCGTCGCCACGACCGCCAGCGCCGAGGCCGCGGCAGGACCGGACGGCACCGTGCTGACCCTCGCCGGCCGGCTCGACGCGGACGGCACGGCGAGCGTCTGGCGTCCGGCGATGGCGGCTGCGGCGGGGGCCGGCAGGCTGACGGTGGACGCCGCCCGAGTCGACTATTGCGACGGTGCGGGCATCGCGCTCCTGGCGGCGCTGCGCGTCGCGGCCGCCGGTCGTCCGTTCGCAGTCACCGGCCTGAAGCCGGGGTTCGCAGCCCTCCTCGAGCTGGTCGGCGAACCGGTCCGGCCGGAGGCGCGGCAGGAGCCGCGCGACAACCTGTTCTCGCGCCTCGGCCGCATCGCCTACCGGATCGGCGGCCAGATGCGCTACCAGCTCGCCTTCGTCGGCGAGACGCTGTTCTACACCCTCGACGTGCTGCGCCGGCCCCGCCAGCTCCGCTGGGGTGACTTCGTGACGGTGGTCGAGGCCGCCGGCGTCCGTGCGGTGCCGATCATGTCGCTGATGGGCTTCCTGATCGGCCTGATCACGGCATTTCAGTCGGCGATCCCGATGCGTCGGTTCGGCGCCGACCTGTTCGTGGCCGACCTCGTCTCGCTGTCGCTGCTGCGCGAGCTCGGGCCGCTGATGGCCGCCGTCATGCTGGCCGGCCGCACCGGCTCCGCCTTCGCCGCGGAGATCGGCACCATGAAGGTGAACGAGGAGGTCGACGCGCTGACCACGATGGGGCTGGTTCCGGTGCGTTTCCTGGTGGTGCCGCGGGTGCTGGCCGGCATCCTGGTGATGCCGTTCCACGCCATGATCATGAACGTCGCCGGCCTCTTCGGCTGCCTCGTCGTCATGATGTCGCTCGGCTATCCGCCGATCACCTTCTACAACCAGCTCGTCGGCGCGACGACCCATGGCGACCTGCTGGGCGGCCTCTTCAAGGCGGCGGTGTTCGGCCTGCTCGTCGCCGGTGTGGGCTGCATGCGCGGCCTCGAGACGACGACCGGCGCGGCGGCCGTCGGCGAGTCCACGACGCGCTCGGTCGTCTCGGGAATCCTGCTGATCATCCTCTCGGACGGCCTGTTCGCCGTCCTCTTCTTCTACCTGGACATCTGACCATGGCCGACCCGCCCGTCGTCGAGGTCGAGCATCTGCGGTCGGGCTTCGGCACCACGGTGCTGTTCGACGACATCAGCTTCACGGTGGCCAGGGGCGAGGTGTTCGTGATCCTCGGCGGCTCGGGCTC
>JADZBA010000286.1 GCA_020852355.1 Alphaproteobacteria bacterium | reverse complement strand
TCGCGCAGCGCGAGCAGCCCCTCGGCGGCGTCGCGCGCGTAGAGCCAGTCGCGGCGCCCCTCGCGCGCCAGCACGGCCTCGCCGCCGGCGAGCGCCAGGGCCGTCGCCTGGAACTGCGGGCTCAGCGTGTCGCGCGCGCCGGTATCGCGCTCCCAGCGGCCGAACACCGCCGTCAGGCGGGCGACGCGGACGTCGAGGCCCCAGAGGTCGCCCAGCCGGCGCGCCGTGCGCTCGCCGGCGAACTTGGAGACGGCGTAGAGGCTCTCCGGCCGCGACGGCGTCGTCTCCTCGTCCAGCACGGCACCGGCGAAGGCGGCCGCGCCATAGGCCGAGGCGGAGCTCAGATGCACGACGCGCGTCACGCCCGCCGCCCGCGCCGCCTCCAGCGCCCGCGCGGTGCCGACGACGTTCACCTCCATGATCTCGGCCGGTGCCACCGCCTCGCGCACCGGCCCGGCGGTGACGGCGGCGGCATGGACCAGGGTGGCGACGCGATGCGTGCGCATCAGGGCGGCCAGCGCCTCGCGGTCGCGGACGTCGGCGACGGCCGTGGTCATCGCGCCGGGCCCTGCGGCGCAGGCCGCGACCAGGCCGGGCGGCGGCGCGATGCGGTCGACCGCGACCACGCGCTCGCCGCGGCGGACCGCCTCCTCCACCAGCGCCGCGGCCACGAACCCCGACGCACCGGTCACCATCATCGTCATCGCCGCCCCATCCCTCCCGGCCCGCGCAGCAGGTGCCAGCCGACGACCGCCGCCGGCAGGGCGCCCGCCGCGAAGCCCCAGCCATACGCCCCCGTCGCCTGCAGCAGGAGGGCGTGCAGCAGGGGATAGGTCATCATGCCGGCTCCGCCGAAGGCAACCACGCCGCCGGTGATCGGGCCGATGCGCCCGGCCGGCGCCCGGCGCGCCACCTCCGCCAGCAGCAGGCCGTGCCAGCCGACCGCCGTAGCGCTGTAGGCGACGGCGACCGCCAGAACCACCCACCACGAGGCGCCGGAACCGATCGCGGCCATCGCCAGCGACGCCGCCGCCATGGCCAGGCCGAGGCCGCCCAGCACGTGGCGCGGGTCGATCCAGCGGCTGCCGATCCAGCCCCAGGCGATGCGCGCGGCGATCGCGATGCCCTGTGCCGCGGCGAAGACGCCGCCCGCCGCGGTCAGCGTGTAGCCCATGCCGTCGCTGAGATAGCTGACGAAGAAGGCGCCGAAGATCGCCTGCAGCCCGACGAAGCAGAACATGGCATAGGCGTAGCCCCGCAGGCTGGGATCGCCCCACACGGTGCGCAGCGTGGCGCCGATCGCGGCCAGCGACAGGCGGTGGCGCGGGTCGCGGTCGCCGTCGAACGCGCGCCGCAGCGGCTGCACGGCGATCGCCAGCGCCCAGCAGACCAGACCGAAGACGAGGAACGGACCTTCCCGGTCGAACGCGACCAGCAGCAGCGGCACGCCGGCGCCGGCCAGCATGCCGCCGACCGGCACGCCCGTCTGCTTGACCGAGAACACCAGCGGCGCATAGCGCTGCGGCGCGTAGCGGGCGAGCAGGTGCGAGCTGGCCGGTGTCGAGATCGAGTTGCCCATGCCGATGACCAGCGCCGAAAGCACGAACAGCCAGACCTCGCCCGCCGCCCCCAGCATCAGACCGGCGCCGAGCAGGGCCAGCGACACCTGGCTCATGCGCAGGGCGCCGTGGCGGATGATCAGCCCGCCGCACGACACCTGGCCCAGGCTCGACACGCAGAAGACGAGCCCGGTGTAGAGCCCGGCATAGGCGGTGCCGATGCCGAGAGCGGCCGCCAGGGCCGGCATCGCCACCGGGAAGACCAGCGTCGCGAGATACGACAGGGCCTGCTGAAGCAGCATGACCCCGACCGCCAGGAGCAGCGGCGCGAGGGTGTCCTTCCCCGAATGCCCCCCTTGCCCCCTCACGGGCGGAAAGGGCACCGATCGACCGAACCGCTCACCGCGCCGGCGGCTGGTTCGACCCGATGGTGCCGAACGCCATCGGGAACGCCTCCTCGGGCGAGCGCCTCGCCCAGTCGCGCTCGGGGATGCCGCGCATGCCGCGCTGCTGCCCTTCGGTCAGGCCGCGCAGGTTGCGGGCGAGGTCGACCTGCAGCGCCTTACCGTCGCGCACCACCGCGCGGCCGTCGACCCACACCTCCCTGATCGGCCGCTCCAGCGCCGTCACCACGAGGCTCTTCATGGGGTCGCGCGCGGGGACCATGTGCGGGTGGTCGAGGTCGACGACAACGAAGTCGGCCTTGCAGCCCTTGTCGAGCCGGCCGATGTCGTCGCGCATCAGCGCCGCCGCGCCGCCGACCGTGGCCGCGTGGAAGACGTCGGAGATGCTGGTCGACCCGATGTCGGCACTGGCGATCTTGGCGACCGTGAGGGCCCAGCGCATCTCGTCGATCATGTTGTGCGGGAACGTGTCGGTGCCGATCCCCATGTTGACGCCGCGCTTCACGTACTTGCCGAAATGGTGCAGCACCATGCCGCCGCGGGCGAACTGGTTGGGGCAGTGCGCGACCGTGGTGCCGCTGTCGGCCAGCCGGTTCAGGTCCTCGTGGTCGGCCCCCATGATCCAGGGATGGTGGTCGAGGAAGATGCCGTGGCCGACGATGAACTCCGGCCCCAGCACGCCCAGCGACTGCAGCCACTCGATCGGCGTCTTGCCGTGGCGGCGGAACATCTCGCGGTACTCGACGACGCTCTGGGCGGCATGGGTCTGGATCGGGATCTTGCGCTCGCGGGCCGCCGCCGAGGCGTCGGCGAAGAGGTCGGCGGTGCAGGTGTCGACCTGGGCGGGGGCGAGCATCCCCATGAGCCGGCCCGAGGGATGCCGGCGCGCCTGCTCGATCAGCGTCAGCGCCCGTTCGAAGCCCTTGCGGCCGTTCTTCTCGTCCCAGCGGTACAGCACCTCGTGGCCGTTGGGCGTGTACCACGCGCCCGAGCGGAACGACGGTGCGACGCAGCAGCGGATGCCGGTCGCCGCCACCTCGTCCAGCCAGTTAGGCCGCGCCGACGAATAGTCGACGAAAGTGGTGACGCCGCTGGTCAGCAGCTCTGAGATCGCAACCTGGGCCGAGGCCGAGTAGGCCTCGAAGTCGCCGCTGCCGTAGACGGCCGCCTCGGCCTGCGCCTTGGCGTCGGCCGGCACCTCGTGGCTCGGCCGGCCGAGCAGGAAGATGAACTCGTAGAGCGAGCTCATCTGGAGCTGGCGGCTCTTCCGCTCCTCCGACAGGCCCTTCATCATCGGCTCGGAGCAGGGGTGGGTGTGGATGTTGACGAGGCCGGGGATGACCATCCGCCCGCGCCCGTCGATCACCGTGTCGGCCGGCCCGGCATAGCCGCGGCCGACGAAGTCGATGGAGCCGTCGGTGAAGACGAGGTCGGCGTCGCGCAGGTAGGCGTGGCGGCCGCCCCAGCGGCGCTCCAGCGCCGTCTCCGGGTTCGCGCGGTCCCAGGCGACGAGCCAGTCGACGTTCTTGATCCAGGTCGTGGGCATGCGGTCTCCAACGGGGCGGGGTCGGCAGCGGAGTGTACGGAAAGCTACACGATCCGTGCCATCATCCGATGCAGGAACGGACCAACGGCCGGATCGAGCATGCGCATCCTGATCGCGATGATGAAGCACGAGACCAACACCTTCTCGCCCATCGAGACGGGCTGGCGACGCTTCGAGGAATGGGGCGCCCATCTCGGCCCCGCCGCCCGCGCCGCCTACGAGGGCACGGCGATGCCGATGGGCGCCTATATCGAGCTGGCGAAAGAGGCGGGGGCGGAGATCGTGACGCCGGTCGCCGCCGAGGCGATGCCGAGCGGCCGCGTCGCCGCCGCCGCGTACGAGAAGATGGTCGGCGCCATCCTCGATGCCGCCCCCGGCTGCGACGCCGCCATGCTCGACCTGCACGGCGCGATGGTGGCCGAGACGACCGACGACGGCGAGGGCACGCTGCTGGAGCGCCTGCGCGCCCGCTGCCCCGGCCTGCCGATCGCCGTCACCCTCGACCTGCACTGCAACCTGACGCGGCGGATGGTCGACAACTGCACCGCCCTGATCGGCTACAAGACCTATCCCCACACCGACATGCACGTCGTGGGCGCGCAGATCGGCCGCGTGCTGATGCGTGCGCTCAAGGGCGAGGTGGCGCCGGTGATGGAATGGGGCAACCGGCCGATCCTGGCCCAGACGCTGCGCATGGGCACCGACGACGAGCCGATGCGCGCGCTGATCGCGCTGGCCCGCGACATCGAGGCGGAGCCCGGCATCCTCGCGGCCACCGTCTTCGGCGGCTTCCCGATGGCCGACATTCCCGAGGCCGGCATCTCGGCGATCGTGGTGGCCGACGGCGACCGGGCGGCGGCGCGGCGCGCCGTCGACCGGCTGCTCGACGCGGCGTGGGCGCGGCGGCGGGATTTCGCCTACCGCCACGAGCCGATCGGCCACGCGCTCGATCGCGCGAGGGCGCTGGAGGACGGGCCGATCCTGCTGCTCGACCATGCCGACAATTGCGGTTCCGGCGGCACCCAGGACGTCATGGCGGTGCTGAAGGCGGTGATCGCGGCGGGCCTGGAGGACGTCGCCGTCGCCGCGGTGTGGGACCCGGTCGCCGTGCAGGAGATGATGCGGGCGGGGATCGGCAAGGAGATCACCATCCGGCTCGGCGGGCGCACCAGCATGCCGGCGATCGGCGCCCAGGGCGAGCCGCTGGAGGTGAGCGGCCGGGTGCGCACGCTCTCGGACGGCGACTGGATCGTGCGCGGGCCGATGTACACCGGCGTCCATGTCCACATGGGGCCGACCGCGGTGATCGACACCGGCAAGGTGAAGATCGTCGTCGTCTCGCGCCATCACGAGCCGTGGGACCAGGGCGTCTTCACCTCGGTCGGCATCGACCCCGCCGCGACCCGCTACCTGCTGCTGAAGTCGCGCATCCACTACCGCGCCGGCTTCGCCCCGATCGCCCGCCACACCATCGCGCTCGACGGCGTCGGCGTGACGACGTCGGACAACCGCATCCTGAAGTACGAGAAGGTCCGCCGGCCGATCTATCCGCTGGACGAGATGTGAT
>JADZBA010000285.1 GCA_020852355.1 Alphaproteobacteria bacterium | reverse complement strand
GCACCGATCGCGAGGCGGATGCCGATCTCGCGGGTCCGCTCGGTGACCGAGACGAGCATGATGTTCATGATGCCGATCCCGCCCACCAGCAGGCTGACCGCCGCCACCGCGCCGAGCAATCCGGTCAGCATCGCGGTCGTCTCGGTCGTCGCCTGCACGATCTGCTTCATGTCGCGCACCGAGAAATCGTCCTCCTTCCCCGGCGCGATGTTCCTGCGCTCGCGCAGCAGCCACTCGAGGTCCGACTGCACCTTCGCGGTGTCGACCCCGTCCTTGGCCGACACCGTGATGTGGCCGATATCGGTGTTGCCCGCCAGGCGCCGATGAAAGGTGCGGATCGGCATCAGCACGATATCGTCCCTGTCCGACCCGCCGCTGGACTGGCCCTTGGGCTCCAGGATTCCGACCACCTCGCAGGACACGTTGCCGACGCGCATGCTGCGCTGAAGCGGATCGGCGTTGCCGAAGAGCTTCTCGTGCACGGTCGCGCCGATGATGCAGGCGGCCCGGCCGCCGCGCACCTCGCTGTCCAGGAACTGCCGCCCTGCCTGCAGGGCCCAGTCCTGGGTGATGAAATAGTCGTTGTTGGTGCCCATGGCGGCGGTGACGCGACTTTCGGTCCCGTAGATGACGGTGACCGATTTCTGCGCCGTCTGGGCCACCGCCTTGACGCCATTGAGCTGGCTCTTCATCGCCTCGACGTCGCGCGCGTTGAAGGACCTCGCGGTCGCGCTCGCCCGTCCCGGGCCGAACTGGCCCGGGTTGATCGAAAGAAGATTGGAGCCCAGCTTGGCAAGATCCGCCGTCACCTTCGCCGTCGTGCCGTTGCCGATCGTCACCATGGCGATCACCGCCCCCACGCCGATGACGATGCCGAGGACCGTCAGGAACGAGCGCAGGACGTTGCGTCGAATGGCCTGCAGGGCGAGCCTGATCGCTTCGAGGAGCATCCCGCTTCCCGTCAGTTCCGCACGTCGCTGTCGATCCGGCCGTCGACGAATCGGATCGTGCGCCGGGCATAGGCGGCGATGTCGGGCTCGTGCGTGACCATGACCACGGTCATTCGCTGATCCCGGTTGAGGCTGGTCACCAAGTCCATGATCTCGCGGCTGGTCCTGGTGTCCAGGTTGCCGGTCGGCTCGTCGGCCAGCAGCACCTCGGGATCGGTGACGATGGCTCTGGCGATCGCCACGCGCTGCTGCTGACCGCCCGAGAGCTCGGCGGCGGTATGGCCCTCGCGTCCCGCCAGCCCGACCCGGTCGAGGGCGCGGGCGGCCAGCCCGCGCCGCTCGGCGACCGCCATGCCGCGATAGATGAGCGGCAGCTCGACATTCTCCAGCGCCGTCGTCCGGGCGAGCAGATTGAAGCCCTGGAACACGAAGCCGAGCAGATAGCGGCGGATCAGCGCGAGCTGATTGCGCGGGAGCCTTCCGACCTCGACGCCCTCGAGCAGGTAGTCTCCACTGGTCGGCCGGTCGAGGCAGCCGATGATGTTCATCGCCGTGGACTTGCCGGAGCCGGACGGGCCCATGATCGCGACGAATTCGCCGTCCGCGATCGTGAGGTCGACGATGGCGAGGGCATGCACGGCCGCCGCGCCGGTGCCGTAGACCCGGCTCACGGCCCGCAGCTCGATGAGCGGCGCCGCGGATTCCGGCGTCTTCACGGTGCATGCCCCGTCACGGCGCGACCGTCTGGTCGACGATCAGCGCCTGGCCGCTCTCGAGATCGCCGCTGCGAACCTCCGTGCGCTTGCCGTCGCTCGCACCGATCGCGACCCTCACCGGCGTCGGACCGGCGTCGCCCAGCACCCACACCGTGCGATCGTGCCCGGCCTCCTCGCGCGGGGCGGAACGGCGGAACGGCGGCCGTCCCGGCAGGAGGCGGCTCAGGAAGCCCCGCCCCGCCCCGGTGTCGGCGACCGGCGGCGCGTAGCGCAGGCTCGCATTGGGGATCAGCAGAGCGTCCTGGATCTCGGTGACCTTGATCTCCGCCGTCGCCGTCATCCCCGGCCGGAGCAGCAACTCCGAGTTGTCGATGATCAGCACGGCCTTGTAGGTGACGACACCCTGGATCGTCTCGGGGGCGAAGCGCACGTCCCGGATGGTGGCCGGGAACCTTCGGTCGGGAAACGCATCGACGCCGAAGTCGGCACCCTGCCCGATCCGGACCTTGCCCACGTCCGCCTCGTCGACGTCGATCTGCAGCTCCATCTGCTTCAGGTCCTCCGCGATGGAGAACAGGACGGGAGCCTGGAACGACGACGCGACGATCTGCCCCGGGTCGACATTGCGACCGAGGACGACGCCGTTGATGGGCGAGCGGATGAAGGCCTTGGAGAGATTGGTCTCGTTCAGCTCCAGGTCGGCTTCGGCGACGCCGACATCGGCCCGGGTCGCCGCCACGGAGGCGATCGCGCGATCGTAGGCCGCCTGCGACTGGTCGACATCCTGCGTCGAGACGGCCTGCTCGGCGATCAGCCGCCTCTTGCGTGCGAGGTCCCGCTGCTTCTCCACGACGGTGGCCTCGGCGTCGGCCACCCGGGCCTTGGCCGCCACCAGCTTCGCGCGCGAGCTGGCGACGGTCGCCTGCAGCTTGTCGGTATCGAGCTTCGCGAGCACCTGACCGGCCGTGACGGCGGAATTGTAGTCGACCAGAACCTCGCGGACCGTTCCCGAGAGCTCGCTGGAGATATCGACCTGCTTCGTGGGCTGGACCGAGCCCGTCGCGGTGACGACCACCACGAGGTCCCCGCGCGTCACCGGTTCCGTGACATAGCGGACGTCATTCGCTCCACCGGCGAGCCAGCGGACGACCGCGGCGAGCACGAGCACGACGAGGGCCGCGGCAGCCCATTTCAGCTCCCGGCGCTGCATCCAGCGCGGCGCCGAGGAGGTGCTGGCGCCCAGAATCGCGTGGATGTCCAAGCGTTCCCGGGGTTCGTGCGGCTTGTCCACTGGCATCGCGCTCCTGCACCTCCTCGGCTCATACGGCCGCCGGAGAGCGTCGCGCTTGATGTAGATCAGCGACGATCCGGTGCCCGCGGGCGGGCCTACTGTCCGGTCGCGGCGCCGATGGTGTTGCCGACCGCCCTGCCCAGCCGACGGATCTGCTCGTCGTACGTCCGGCGCGTGCCGGGATCGAAGATGGCGATCGGGGCGGTGACCGCGATGGCCGCGGCGCTGCCGACGGACTGCGCCGCGCCCATGGCCACACCGCCGATCCTGGCACCCAGGCCGACATCGGAATCGGTGATGGTCTGCCCGGTGACCAGCCGTTGCCCGATGAGACGCACGATTTCCGGGCTCGACGCGAATTTCCCGTGATTCATCCGGTCGCCGCTCTCCAGCGCGGTCAGGTCGATGACCGTGATGCCCGACTTCTCCAGCGCGCTGCGGTACGGTTCGGCCGTGGGGTCCATCTGGCCCAGGCGGTCGATGCCTCCCGATATGCGGCGCGAAAGCCGAAGGGCGCGATCGTCCTGCGAGACGAACAGGGTGAATTTCGGTCGGTCGCTGCCCATGCTTCGCCATTGCTGGGCGAAGACGTCGACATCGAGGTCGGGGGAAGCCAGGATCACGTTGGCGATCCTGGGCGCGACCCGCCCGTCGCGGATCGCCATCTGCCGCAACGCCTCTACCGCCAGCCAGCTGCCCATGGAATGGGCGAGGATGGTGATCTCGCCGACCTCGGGGCTGCTGGCCGCACGCCGGATCACCGCCTCCAGGGCGTCGCGGGAGTAGTTGGCGCTCTCCCTGTCGTAGTTGTAGTCGAAGACGCTGGCGCGCGACGGCCATGTGAAGACGATCGGCGCCACGTCGGCGCCGGAATCGTGGGCGATCTGGGCGAACCGGTACACCGCGTCTTCGTATCGGTTGTTGAAGCCGTGAACGAAGATCATGAGCCGGCGATTTTCCGGCAGATGATCGCGCATCCAGGCGAGCGTCTCCGCGGGTCCCTCGACCGGCCTGACCCGGACCGTGGCAAACTCGATCTCGGGGTTCGGCGGCCACTGCATCGGCCATTGGACCTCCCCCACCGTACGATGCTCCGGCGCCGGGATCGACACGGTGATCGCCGTCAGGGACATCCGCCTGCCGCGCTCGCCGGAGAAGAGGACGCCGACCTCGTCCGTCGGACGGCGCGTGGTGGCTACCAGGAGGTCCACCAGCGCGGCGCCCGGAGCGGTGGCCTCGATCGGCCTGAGGATGCCGGTCGGCCGGCTCGTGCAGCCCGTCGCGAGGGCGCACGCCAGGACGATGACCACCCCGCGGGCCCACTCGGATGCGCCTGTCATTGCCATGCTCCCGCAACACCCCCGGGCGGGGCCGGTCCCGACGGCCACCGCGTTCGCCGTCGCCGCCCCGTCGGCAGAGTAGCGCACCACGGCCCTTCCGGGTTGCCCGGGCGCGCGGCCGACGAGCCGGTCCGGAAACCGGACCGCACGGACGCAGCGGACTGCGCTACGATGGCCGCCATGAGCGGGTATGGGCAGTTCTGCGCGGTGGCGCGCGCGCATGAGGCGCTGGGCGGCCGGTGGAGCCTGCTGGTGGTGCGCGAGCTGCTGTGCGGCAGCCGGCGCTTCAACGACATCCGCCGCGGCATCCCGCGCATCTCGCGCACCATGCTGTCGGAGCGCCTGCAGGCACTGACCCGGCTCGGCGTCGTGGTGCGAGGCGAGGGCATGCACGGCCCGGAATACGCGCTGACCGCGGCCGGCCTGGAACTGGCCGGCCTGGTCGGCGCGCTCGGCACCTGGGGACAGCGCTGGCTGCCGCGGCACGCGGGGAACGAGGATCTCGACGCGGAACCGCTGCTGGTCGACATGCAGCGGCGCGTGCGCCTCGACCGCCTGCCGCGCGACCCGATCGTCGTCCGCTTCGAGATCGACGGCGCCCGCCCGCGCTTCCTGCTGCTGCGGGCGACCGAAGCCGCCTTCTGTACGCACAATCCGGGCTTCCCCGAGCCTCTCGTCGTGCGCACGCCGCTCGCCGCCCTGGTGGCGTGGTGGCGGGGCGACGTCGGCTTCGCCGCCGCGCGGCGGATGGGGCTGGTCGTCGCCGGACAGCGCGCGGCGGCGCGCGCCTTCCCCGACTGGTTCGAGCGCTACCAGCTCGCCCAGGTCGCGCCCGCGCGCGCGGCCCGGGGCATCGCCGCCGCGGTGTCGCCGTGACCGTGCGCATCGTCCGGCTCGGCACGCCGCGCCTGCCGCAGGAGGGCACGCGCATCGGTGCGGTCCGCCGCCTGCCGCGCGGCGTCCGCAAGGAGCGCTATGCGGCCGACGACTGGTTCGACGTCTGGTACCCCGACCTGTCGCCCAGCCCACCCCTGGTGACGCAGGCCAAGGCGGCGGCGACGGACGAGGCATGGGGCGCCTTCGCCCGCGCCTTCCGGGCCGAGATGGACCAGCCGACGCCGCGGCACACGCTCGACCTGCTCACCGCCCTCTCGCACGATGCGCATTTCTCGCTCGGCTGCTACTGCGCGGACGAAAGCCGCTGCCACCGCTCGGTGCTGCGCGCGCTGCTGGCCGAGCGCGGCGCCAAGATCGGCTAGACGGTCCGGATTGCGTACCCCACGCGCGTGCGCCCCGCTCCCAGGATGGGGGAGACGAAGAGAGGCGCGATGAAGACCCTGCGACGCGACATCCTCGACTGCATCGGCGACACGCCTCTGGTGCCGCTGCGCGTCGTGCCTCCCGCCGGCGGCGCCCGCATCCTGCTGAAGCTGGAGAGCGCGAACCCCACAGGCAGCATGAAGGACCGCATGGCGCTCGCCATGATCGAGGCGGCCGAGCGGGACGGCCGCCTGGCGCCGGGCGGCTCCGTCGTCGAGTTCACCGGCGGCAGCACCGGCGTGTCCCTGGCGCTGGTCT
>JADZBA010000284.1 GCA_020852355.1 Alphaproteobacteria bacterium | reverse complement strand
CTTCCCGCCGTCGTCGAGGTCGTGGAAGGTGAGGGCGGTGACGATGAACCGCCACGGGCCGTCCAGCCCGGCGATGGTCGCGATCGCCGAGAGGTCGCCCGCGACGAGCCGGACCCCGTCGCCGAGATTCGCCCGCGCCGCCTCCAGGCTCTCGCCCTTGCGGTCGACGCCGACATAGCGGAGGTCCTCGCGGGCACGGAACAGCAGATGGCCGAGATATCCGGTGCCGCAGCCGAGGTCGAGCACGCCGTCCCCCGGCCGCGCCTGGTCGGCCACCGCCCGGACGATGATGTCGAGCTGCTCGGCCCGCGTCGGATGGCGGCGGATCGGATCTTCCATCTGGGTTCCCCTCGGTCTCGGTCCGCGGGATGAACCACAATCCGGCCCGGTCGGGCAGGTTAAATCGGCGAAAGCGATCACAGTCCCGGGACGGCTCGGCGCCGGGGGCCTCGCCGAGCTCGTCGAAAGCGGGAGGCGGCACGCCCGGTGCCACCTCGTGGCTCGGCGACCGCCGAGCCGATCTCAGTTCCCGGACTTGCCGTCGTCGGTGCGGAAGCCGCCGCCCGGCGGGGCGCGGGAGGGCGGGGCGGGCCGGGAGAAGAAGTTGCCGAGCCAGCCGCCGCCCTGGGCGGGTGCGGGCTCGGGCTGCGGCGGCAGGGCGGCGACCGGCGCGGCGTAGACCGGGAAATCGTGGGTCGGCACGCCCTTCAGGGCCTCGGTCATGAAGTTGCGCCAGATCGAGGCGGGCAGGCCGCCGCCGGTGACCCGGCGCATCGACTTGCCGTCGTCGTTGCCGACCCAGACGACGCCCACCAGCTCGGGCGTCCAGCCGGCGAACCAGGCGTCGCGATAGTCCTGGGTGGTGCCGGTCTTGCCCGCCGCCGGCCGGCCGATCGCCGCCGCGCGCGCCGTGCCGCCGGCGATCGTGCCGGCCAGCATGCGGTTCATCTCGGCGACGTACTCGGCGTTGACGACGCGGCGCGGTCCGGAGCCGGTGCGCAGGTAGAGGACGTGGCTCTGGCGGTCGCGGATCTCGCGGATGGCGTAGGGGATGACGCCCTCGCCGCCGTTGGCGAAGGGCGCCAGCGCGCCGGCCAGTTCGACCGGCGTCACCTCGCTGGTGCCGAGCGCGATGCTGGCGTCGCGGCCGAGCTCGCTGGTGATGCCGAGGCGGTGGGCGACGGCGATGACGCGGTCGACGCCGACGCGCTGCACGAGCTGGGCCGAGACGGTGTTGATCGACTGGGCCAGCGCCTCGGCCAGCGTCGTCTGCCCGACATGGCGGCCGCTGAAGTTGCGCGGCGACCAGTTGCCGATGCGCACCGGCTGGTCGACGATCGGCGAATCCGGCCGCCAGCCGGCCTCCAGCGCCGCCAGCCAGACGAACGGCTTGAAGGCGGAGCCGGGCTGGCGCAGCGCCTGGCTGGCACGGTTGAACTGGCTCTCGGCATAGTCCCGGCCGCCGACCATGGCCTGGACCGCGCCGTCGGGCGCCAGCGCCACCAGCGCCGCCTGGCCGGCCTCCGACTTGCCGGCGTCGGTCGCCAGCGTCGCCTGGACCGCCCATTCCGCCAGCACCTGGGTGCGCGGGATCAGCGTCGTCGAGACGACGAGGTCGCTGGTGGCGGCGCCGACATACCCGGCCACCTGCTCCATCGCCCAGTCGGTGAAGTAGCGGTTGCCCTGTGTCGGGCCGCCCGGCCGGACGAGCGCCGTCGACTGGGTCTTGGCGGCGGCCGCCTCGTTGGCGCTGAGCGCCCCGGTCTCGACCATGTTGTCGAGGACCTCCGCCGCCCGCGCCGTGGCGGCCTCGGGATCGCGCAGCGGGTTGAGGCGCGAGGGCGCCTTCGGCAGGCCGGCCAGCACCGCCGCCTCATAGAGGCTGATGCGGCGCGCCGGCTTCGCGAAGTAGCGCCTCGCGGCGGCGTCGATACCGTAGCTGCCGGAGCCGAAATAGATGCGGTTGAGGTAGATGGTGAGGATCTCGTCCTTGCCGAAGCGGTGCTCCAGCCACACCGCCAGCATCGCCTCCTGCACCTTGCGGCGGAACGAGCGCTCGGGCGTCAGGAAGAGGTTCTTGGCGAGCTGCTGGGTGATCGTGCTGCCGCCTTCGACGAGGCGCCCGGCGCGCCAGTTCTGGTAGAGCGCGCGGGTGACGCCGATGAGATCGACGCCGAAATGCTGGTAGAAGCGCCGGTCCTCTGTCGCGAGCAGCGCGGCCGGCACGTAGCTCGGCAGATCGCGGAGCTGCACCGCCTCGCCGTAGACCTCGCCGTAGGTGGCGATGACGCTGCCGTCGGTAGCGAGGAAGGTGACGCTCGGCCGGCGCTCGGCGCCGACGAGGTTGCGCGTGTCCGGCAGGTCGTAGGCGTACCAGGCGACGACGCCCAGCACGCACACGCAGGCCCAGATGCCGAGGATGAGCGTCCAGCGCACGAGGAAGCCGAGCACCGACCGCCGCCGCCGCGGCGCGGCACCGCCGCCACCCTCTGCCCCCTGGCCCTGCACGCCGCTGCCTCCGTCGCGACTCGACGCCGCCATTCTAGCGCGACGCGCGTGGCGAATTTCGGGCGGACCGCCTCAGCGCGGCTGCATGCGGATGGCGCCGTCGAGGCGGATGCACTCGCCGTTGATCATCGTGTTCTCGACGATGTGGCGGACCAGGGCCGCATACTCCTCCGGCTTCCCGAAGCGGCCGGGGAACGGCACGCTCTGGGCGAGGCTGTCCTGCACCGCCTGCGGCATGCCGAGCAGCATCGGCGTGGCGAACAGGCCGGGCGCGATGGCATTGACGCGGATGCCGGCGCGGGCGAACTCGCGGGCGGCGGGCATGGTCAGCGCCACCACCCCGCCCTTCGAGGCGGAATAGGCAGCCTGGCCGATCTGGCCCTCGAAGGCGGCGACCGAGGCGGTGGAGACGATGACGCCGCGCTCGCCGTCGGCCAGCGCGTCGAGCGCCTGCATGTCGGCCGCCGCCAGCCGCATCATGTTGTAGGTGCCGATGAGGTTGACCTCGATCACCCGGCGGAAGTCGCCGAGCGCCGACGGCCCGTCGCGGCCGACGATACGCTGGGCGGGCGCGATGCCCGCGCAGTTGACGAGGATGCGCGCGGCACCGTGGCGCGCCCGCGCCGCGGCGACCGCCGCCGCCCCGGCATCGGCATCGGCGACGTCGGCGGCGAGGCCGATGCCGCCGATCTCCTGCGCCACCGCGTCGGCCGGCCCGGCCTTGACGTCGACCACCGCGACCCTGGCGCCGGCCGCCGCCAGCATGCGCGCCGTCGCCGCCCCGAGGCCGGAGCCGCCGCCCGTCACGATCGCCGCCACGCCCTGGATGTCCATCGCCGCGCCCTCTCGCACCGTTGCCCGTCGCCCCGGTCATAGCAAAGGGCCGCCCCCCATTGCGACAGGATGTCGGGCGCCGGTCAGCGGTCGCGGCCTTGCGGCCGCCGGCGCCGCGGGGCTATCAGGTCGGACATGATGAAGGCCACCCTCCGGGACGTGCCGCCGCCGGCCCTGGTTCTCGGCGTCGCCGGCCTGGTGCCGTTCGTCGCGGGCGCGATCGGCGCCTGGACGCTGGAGCCCGAGCACGCCGGCCTGGCGATCCCGCTGCAGTTCTTCTACGCCGCGGTGGTCCTGTCGTTCCTCGGCGCCGTCCACTGGGGCCCGGCGTTGGCCGGCGTCGGCGGGCCGCCCGGCTGGGGCCGGCTGACGCTGGGGGTCGTGCCGTGCCTCGCCGGCTGGGCGCTGACCGCCCTCGACATCGAGCCGCTGCAGATGGGGCTGGCGCTGACCCTGGCCTTTCCCGCGGTGCTGGCGGGCGATCTCGCCGCGGCGCGGCGCGGCATGGCGCCCGCCTGGTACATGGCGCTGCGCACGCCGCTCACCATCGTCGCCACCCTGTCGCTCGCCGCCTCGACGCTGCGTTTCGTGCACCCGCCCGGGGGCTGATCAGCGTCGGTCCGGCGGCCCGGACGCGGCCGGCTCGGCGACGGTGGTCAGCGTCGCCTTGGCGGCGGCGCGCAGGCGGCTGACCTTGGCCTCGCGGTGGGCGATGTAGATGCCGGCCGCCCCGATCACCAGCGCGCCGACCACCGTGTACTCGTCGAGCCATTCCGAGAAGAAGACGAGCCCGACCAGGGCGGCGAACGGCAGACGGGCGTAGTCGAAGGTCAGCACCACCGTGGTGTCGGCGGCGCCGAAGGCGCGCGTCATCGTCATGTGGCCGAGCGAGCCGAGCACGCCGGTCAGCACGATCAGCGGCCAAGTGTCCCATTCCGGCCATTCCCAGACGAACAGCGCCACCACGAACATGAAGGGCGTGTAGTAGAGCGCCATCCAGGTCACGATCGCGTTCGCCGGCTCGGTCCGCGACAGGAGCTTGATGACGATGGTGTTGATCGCGCTGGAGAGGGCCGAGATCAGGGCCGCGATCATGCCGGCGTCGACCGGCGTCCAGCCCGGCCGGAGGATGATCATGGCGCCGAGGAAGCCGACGATGATCGCCGACCAGCGCCGGAGCCGCACCTGCTCGCCCAGCATGAAGATCGCCAGCACCGTGGTGAACAGGGGTGCCGTGAAGCTGAGCGCGGTCGAGGTCGCGAGCGGCAGGTGGGCGATGCTGTAGAACGACGCCAGCATTCCGACGACGCCGATGACGGCGCGCCTGAGATAGAGGGGGTTGTGCCGGCCGAGGCCGGCGCGCCCGGAGCGCACCATCAGCGGCACCATGAAGAGCAGGCCGAAGAAGATGCGGAAGAAGGCCACCTGGAAGGGCGGCAGCCCGCGCTGCGCCGTCAGGTAGCGGATCACCGCGTTGAGGGCGGAGAAGATCACCGCGGAGAGCAGCATCCAGATCGCCCCCTGGACGGGCGGCGACAGGTCCTTCATGCGGTTGCTGAATCGGCGCGTGATGTCCATCGGCGGCGGCGGCTGTGGGGCGGAGCGACACCACCGCGGCAAGGCGGCGCGAGGCGGGCGCGAACAAGGCTAAGTGGTGGCAGCCGCGGACTCCAGCCCCCTCGCCGCCCGGCGTTGCGCCGCCGCCGCGCCAGCGTCTATAGGAACGCGGTCCAGCCCAGGAGGAACGCCCTTGTCGCTACCGCTCTGGCAGCCTTCGGCCGAGCGCATCGCGGCCGCGAACATGACCCGCTTCATCGCCTGGCTCGGCGACACGCGCGGCGTGCGGGTCGCCGGCTATCCCGCCCTGTGGAGCTGGTCGATCGCCGAGCGCGCGCGCTTCTGGGACGCCGTCTGGGACTTCTGCGGCGTCGTCGGCGACAAGGGCGCGCCGCCCTTCCTGGTCGACGGCGACCGCATGCCGGGTGCGCGCTGGTTCCCGGGCGCGCGGCTGAACTTCGCCGAGAACCTGCTGCGCCGGCGCGACGGCACCGACGCCGTCGTCTTCCGCGGCGAGGACGAGGTCGAGCGCCGCCTGTCCTTCGCCGAGCTGCACGACGCGGTCTCGCGCGCCGCGCAGGCCCTGGCCGCGGCCGGGGTCGGACCGGGCGACCGGGTCGCGGGCTACCTGCCCAACATGCCGGAGACGGTGATCGCCATGCTGGCGGCGGTCAGCCTGGGCGCGGTGTGGTCGTCCTCCTCGCCCGATTTCGGCGTGCAGGGGGTGCTCGACCGCTTCGGGCAGATCGCCCCCAAGGTCCTGGTCGCGGCCGAGGGCTACTTCTACAACGGCAGGGCGTTCGACCAGGCCGACAAGCTGGCCCACATCATGGCCGGGCTGCCGAGCGTGGCCCGGCTGGTCGTCGTGCCCTACACCCGCGAGCGGGCCCCCCTCGACGGACTCGGCGAGCGCGCCGTCCACTGGGCCGACTTCCTGGCGCCGTTCGCGCCGCGGCCGATCGCCTTCGCCCGGCTGCCCTTCGACCACCCGCTCTACATCATGTATTCCTCCGGCACCACGGGCGTGCCCAAATGCATCGTCCACGGCGCCGGCGGCACGCTGCTCCAGCATCTGAAGGAGCTGCGCCTGCACAGCGACGTCCGCCGCGACGACCGCGTCTTCTACTTCACCACCTGCGGCTGGATGATGTGGAACTGGCTGGTCTCGGCGCTGGCCTGCGAGGCGACGCTGCTGCTCTACGACGGGTCGCCCTTCCATCCCGACGGCAACGTCCTCTGGGACTTCGCCGACGCCGAGCGGATGACGCTGTTCGGCACCTCCGCCAAGTATCTCGACGCGCTCGCCAAGGCCGGGCTGGCGCCGAAGGAGACCCACGACCTCGCGAGCGTGCGCACGATCACCTCGACCGGCTCGCCGCTGTCGCCGGAAGGCTTCGACTACGTCTACCGGGCGATCAAGGACGATGTCTGCCTGTCCTCGATCTCCGGCGGCACCGACATCGTCTCGTGCTTCGCGCTCGGCAACCCGATCGGCCCGGTGTGGCGCGGCGAGCTGCAGGTGCGCGGCCTCGGCCTGAAGGTCGAGGTGTTCGACGACGAGGGCCGGCCGCTGCGCGGCGAGAAAGGCGAGCTGGTGTGCACCGCCGCCTTCCCCTGCATGCCGATCCATTTCTGGAACGACCCCGACGGGGCCAAGTACCGGGCCGCCTATTTCGAGCGCTTTCCCGGCATCTGGTGCCACGGCGACTATGTCGAGCTGACCGAGCATGACGGGCTCATCATCTACGGCCGCTCCGACGCCGTGCTGAACCCGGGCGGCGTGCGCATCGGCACCGCCGAGATCTACCGCCAGGTCGAGCAGCTGCCGGAGGTGGTCGAGAGCCTGGTGATCGGCCAGGACTGGGACAATGACGTGCGCGTGGTCCTGTTCGTGCGGCTGCGCGACGGCCTCGCCCTCGACGAGGCGCTGGCCGACCGCATCCGCCGGCGCATCCGTGCCGAATGCACCCCCCGCCACGTGCCGGCCAAGATCCTGCAGGTGACCGACATCCCGCGCACCAAGAGCGGCAAGATCGTCGAGCTCGCGGTGCGCAACGTCGTCCATGGCCGACCGGTGAGGAACGTCGAGGCGCTGGCCAATCCCGAGGCGCTCGAGCAGTTCCGCGGCCGGCCCGAACTGGCGGCGTGACGCGCGGGCGGCAAATTTCCGCGTGCATCGCCGAACCGCCCAAGCGATTGTCTTGGCTCGCGTGTAGGGGTCCGCGCGCAAACGACAGGGAGCTCAGCATGGCCTTCGCCTTCCGCAAGCTCGCCGCCGGTGCGGCCGTCCTCGCGCTGCTCGCCGGGGGCCAGCCGGCCGCCGCCGCCGACGGCGCGGCGATCAAGAAGGACCTCGACGCGATCGTCGCCGGGCTGAAGCGGCTGGCCGGCCCGGGACCGAGCTTCCAGGTCCAGGGCGAGGTCACGGTGCGCCAGCAGGACGGCGACACGGTCGCCACCCTGCCGACCTTCGTCTCGCGCGGTCCGGAAGGCACCTTCGTCCTGCGGCCGGTGACGCTGCGCATCAAGGACGTCGACGCCGACGTGCAGCAGATCGAGCTCCAGGTGCCGCCGCGCATCGAGCTGACGGGCCCCGACGGGAAGCCCTTCTTCGCCCTGGCGTTCGGCGGGCAGAGCCTGGTCGGCACCTGGCGCAAGTCGATCCAGAACTTCGAGGCGCTGCAGATGACGCTGGAGCGCGTCACCCTGCTCGACCCGACGCAGAAGCCGGTGGCCGAGATCGACCGCATCGCCCTGACGGGCGGGGTCAAGGAAGGCCAGCCCGGGCTGTGGAGCGGCACCTTCCGGATCTCGGTCGACGGCACCCGCGTCGCCTCGCCCGACGGCAGCACCGTGGCGATCGGCAGCACCTTCTATGAGTATACGCTGAAGGACGCCAGGCTGGCCGAGATCGCCAGGATCGCCGATCAGGCCGGCTTCTCGATCGCCAACCCGTCGCTGATGCTGTCGGGGCCTTCGCTGTCGATGCCGCAGTGGCAGGCGCTGGTCGACGCCATCGCCCAGCTTCCCGCCCTGATCGGCGGCATGTCGGTGCTCTACGGCGTCCAGGACATCGCGGTCGCCAGCCCGATGATGGGGCCGCAGCCGCTGCTGCGCGCGGAAAGCGTCGCCTTCGGCTTCGGCGTCGCCAACGACGGTGCCGGGGGCGCCTCGCTGTCGCTCGGCATCGACCTGAAGCGGGTGCGGGGGCCGAACGAGCTGCCGATCGAGATTCCGCCGAGCGCGCTGCCGCATTCGTTCGACCTGCGCATCGAGGTCGACCAGCTGCCCACGGGCATCGTCTGGGAGACCTTCTTCGGCGGCGTGCGCCAGCAGATGGCGCTGGCGCAGCAACCCCGCCAGGGGCAGCGCCCGCCGCCGCCCGAGGCGGTGATCGAATCCGCCTTCGGGGCGGCCTTCGGCATGAGCCTGCCGCTCGCCATGGAGACCTTCGCCAAGGCGCGCCCGCAGGTGCATCTGCGCGGCCTGTCGCTGTCGTTCCCGGAAGCGCGGATCGACACGGTCGGCACCGTCCGCTTCACCCCCGAGGCGCCGCAGCTCGTCAGCGGCGCCTTCGACGTCAAGCTGGCCGGGCTCGACGACCTGATCGAGAAGCTGGGGCGCGCGCCGAAGTCCGACGAGGAGGCTACGGCCGTCGTCGCGCTCACCTTCCTGCGCGGCCTCGGCAAGCCGACGCCGGGCCCCGGCGGCAAGCCGATCTACGTCATCCAGGTGCAGATCGCCGAGGACGGCAGGATCCTGGCGAACGGCATCGACGCCATGAAGATCGTCGAGCTGCTCGAGAAGCGGAGGTAGCGGCCGCGACGGCGCCGCGCGTCAGCTCTTCGGCCTGGCGCGCGGCGGCACCACGCCGCGCCCGAGCAGCCAGGCCGGCGCCACCGCCGCGAGGAAGATGATCGAGACGGCGATGAAGGCGTCCTGGAAGGCCATCGTCGTCGCCTGCGCCCAGATCACCTGGCCCAGATAGTTGTAGGCCATGCCCGAGCGCTCGACGCCGGCGAGCCCGGCATGGGCGACCAGCCCCCTGAGGCTGTCGATGAAGGCCAGCGTATCGGGATTGCCGGCATGCTGGGTCGCGGTCAGGATCGACGCGTGGAAGGCGGCGCGGTTCTCGATGATGAAGGCGAGGCCGTTGACGCCGAACGCCGCGCCCATCATGCGGATGAAGTTGATGGCGCCGCTGCCCTGGCCCACCAGGTTCGGCGGCAGGGCGCGCAGCGCGCTGGAGTTGACGTTCGAGACGACGAAGGCGAGGCCGGCGCGCCCGAAGGACACCAGGAACACCATCGTCCACCAGCTCGTGTTGACGTCGCAGCCGGCGAGCCAGTAGCCGGCGAGCGCGAAGGCGAGCAGGCCGGTGATGATCGGTCCGTGCGGGCGCACGCGGTCCGCGAGGCCGCCCGAGATCGGGAACAGGAAGACGAGCAGCACGCCGGCCGGCATCAGCATCATCCCGGCGGCGGTCGGGGTGAGCTGCTGCACCTGCTGCGCGAACAGCGGGATGAGGTACATCGAGCCGAACATGCCGGCGCCGAAGATCATCGCCACCACCGAGGCGCAGGCGAAGCGCGGCACCCGGTAGAGGGCCATGTTCAGCATCGGGTTGGGGATGAGGTGCTCCCACGCCACGAGGCCGATGAGGGCGAGGATCGCCACCACGACGAGGACGACGATCTCCTCCGACTCCCAGCCCCAGCGCTGGCCGTTGGAGAGCGCGTTCAGCAGGCAGGTGACGCCGGTCGCGATGAGCGCCAGGCCGATCCAGTCGAAGCGGCTGCGTGGCGCGGACGGGTCGCGCCCGGGCAGGAACACGAGCGCCATCATGATGCCGAGCGCGCACATCGGCAGGCTGCCGAGGAAGACGTAGCGCCAGCCGAACTCGTCGACGATCAGCCCGCCGAAGGTCGGGCCGAGCGCCGGGCCCAGGATCACGCCCATGCCGAAGATGCCGCTCGCCAGGCCACGGTCGTTGGGCGGGAAGAGCTGGAAGATCGTCATCAGCGCCAGCGGCTGCGAGATGCCGGCGCAGGCGCCCTGCACGACGCGGGCGAGGATCACCATCTCGATCGCGTCCGCCGATTCGGCGGCGAGCGCCGCCAGGGAGAAGACCGCCATGGCGCCGATGAAGATCGCCCGCGCCCCGAAGCGGTCGCGCAGCCAGGCGACGGTCGGCATCGAGGCGGTGCTGGCGGCGAGGAAGCCGGTCGACAGCCAGTGCGCCTGGTCCTGGCCGACGCCGAAGGCGCCCATGACCTCCGGGATCGCCACGTTGGTCATGGTCGAGGAGAGGATGCTGGCGAGCATGCCGCACAGCACCGTCGCGGTCGCCAGCCATTTGGCGGCGGAACCGAAGCCGGAGGACGGGGTCGCGTCAGCGATCGCCGACATCCACCACCACTTCGACCATCATGCCCGGCGACAGCAGCAGGCCGTTCTCGACGATGTCGATCCGCACCGGCAGCCGCTGCGTCACCTTGGTGAAGTTGCCGCTGGGGTTGGGCGTGGGCAGCAGCGCGAAGTTGCTGGTGGCGGTGGTGCCGACCCGGGTCACCTTACCGACGACGTCGTGGCCGGGATAGGCGTCGACCTTGACCGCCACGCGCTGGCCGACCTTGAGGCGGCCGACATGGGTCTCGCGGATGTTGGCCTCGATGCGCACGTCGCGCGGATCGTGGATCATGAAGATGCGCTGGCCGGCGTCGACATACTCGCCCAGGCGCACGAAGCGGCGGTCGACGATGCCGTCGATCGGGCTGCGGATGGCGCGGTCCTCGACGTCGGTGCGGGCCCGCCGCAGGCGGGCGTCGACTTCCGCCTCGCGATGGCCGAGGCGGGCGATCTCCTGCCGCAGCATGCCGATCTGCAGCCGCTCGGTCTCGACCTCCGCCTGCTTCGCGCGCGCCGCCGCGACGTCCGCCTGGGCACGGGCATGGGCGTGCTGCGCCTGCAGGAAGGCGGTGCGCACGCGGTCCCAGTCGCGCTGCGCCATGACCTTCGCGGCCGAGAGCTGCTCGCCGCGCACATATTCCTCGCGCGCCAGCGCCAGCTCCGAGGCGCGGGCCGCCACCACGGCCTGCAGCGACTGCACCTGGGCGCGCTCGTTGTCGGCCCGCGTGCCCGTCCGCTCGTCGATCATGTGGATCTCGGCCTCGGTGCGCGCCCGCTCGGCGGCGATCGCGGCGAGCTCGGCGCCGAGCTGGGTGACCTGCAGCTCGGCGTCGCGGGAATCGATGCGGGCCAGCACCTGCCCGGCCTTGATCCGGTCGCCCTCGTCGACCGGCAGCTCGGTCAGCCAGCCGACGACGCGGCTGGAGATCACCGTCATGTCGGCGACGATGCGGGCGTCGGTCTCGTAGACGTGGAGGGTGCGGTCGCGCACCCAGTCGACGGCGAACGCGACCAGCGCGAGCGCGGCCACCACGACCACCGCCACCATGATGCGCTTGCGCCGTCGCCTGGGATCGGCGACGCGGGGCACGGTCCCCAGCTTGAGGTCGGGTCCGGCGTCGTTCATCGACGCCGGGCCTCCGCTGTGGGGCGCCGGAGGGTTCGTCGTTGGGGGAGCGTCATTCGACCGAAGTTGCCCGGCGGCCCGTCACGGGCCGCACGCCTTCCGTCATTACACGATAGCGACAGGACGGCACCATCGCGCGAATCGCCGGGCTTTTCCACCTGTTTCGCCGCCGCACCGCGGCAAGCGCCGGGCGACGGCCGTTGACAGGACCGCCCGGGCGACCGGATCGTGCCCGCCCCGCCCACCCCCGCGAGCGAGCCGCCGATGGACCTTTCCTTCACCCCGGAGCAGGAAGCGATCCGCGACCAGGTGGCCCGGCTGTGCGCCCGCTTCGGGCTCGACTACTGGCGGGCCCGCGACCAGGACGGGCATTTCCCGGACGAATTCGTCGCGGCGATGGCCGAGGGCGGCTGGCTCGGCATCGCCATGCCGCCGGAGTACGGCGGCGCCGGCCTCGGCATCACCGAGGCCGCCCTGATGCTGCAGGCGATCGCCGAATCGGGGGCGGCGATGTCCGGCGTCTCGGCGGTGCACATGAATATCTTCGGGCCGAACCCGATCGCCGTCTTCGGCACGCCCCACCAGAAGCGCCGCTTCCTGCCGCCCCTCATCGCGGGGCAGGAGCGCGCCTGCTTCGGCGTGACCGAGCCCGACGCCGGCCTCGACACCTCCCGGATACGCACCCGCGCGGTCCGGGTCGGCGACCGCTACGTCGTCCACGGCCGCAAGATCTGGACGTCGACCGCCCAGAGCGCCCACAAGATCCTGCTCCTGGCCCGCACGACGCCCGCCGAGGAGACGGCCCGGCCGCTCGACGGGCTGTCGCTCTTCTACACCGACCTCGACCGCAGCCGCGTCGAGGTGCGCGAGATCGCCAAGATGGGCCGCCACGCCGTCGACTCGAACGCGCTCTTCATCGACGGCCTGGAAGTGCCGGCGGCCGACCGCATCGGCGAGGAGGGCCAGGGCTTCCGCTACCTGCTGCACGGCCTCAACCCCGAGCGCATCATGATCGGGGCGGAGGCGATCGGCATCGGCCGGGCGGCACTCGCCCGCGCCACCCAGTACGCCAAGGACCGCGTCGTCTTCGGCCGCCCGATCGGCCAGAACCAGGGAATCCAGCACCCGCTGGCCGAGAGCTGGATGGAGCTGGAGGCCGCCAACCTCATGGTCTTCAAGGCGGCCACCCTCTACGACGCCGGCCGGCCCTGCGGGGCGGAGGCCAACGCCGGCAAGTATCTCGGCGCCGAGGCCGGATTCCACGCATGCACGCGGGCCGTCATGACGCATGGCGGCTACGGCTACGCCGCCGAGTTCCATGTCGAGCGCTTCCTGCGCGAGGTCATGATCTGCCGCATCGCCCCGGTCAGTCCGGAGCTGATCAAGTGCTACGTGGCCGAGCGCGTGCTCGGCCTGCCCAAGAGTTATTGAGGGGGACGGCCATGCGCACCGTCGGGCTCGGTCTCTTTTTCGAGGACTACGCGGTCGGCGACCAATTCCGCACCATCGGCCGGACGGTGACCGAGACCGACATCGTCAACTTCGTGAACTGCACCGGCATGACCGAGCTGCTGTTCACCAACATCGAGTTCGCGATGAAGGAATCGGCGGCGCCGGGCCGGCTGGCGCCGGGCGCCCTCGTCTACTGCCTCGCGGAAGGCCTGCTGATGCAGTCGGTGGTGCAGGGCGCCGGGCTGGCCTTCCTGCACATGGACTTCGACGTCAGGGGACCGACCTTCGCCGGCGACACGATCCATGTGGAATGCGAGGTGACCGAGGCCCGCCCGGCCAGCAAGGGCGCCCGCGGACTGGTCCGCACCCGCAACGAGATCAGGAACCAGAAGGGCGCGACGGTGATCGTCTACACGCCTCTGCGCCTGGTGAAGCGCCGGCCAGAGGTCGCCCAGTGACGGAGGTCCACGTCGACGACCGCGGCGGCGTCCGCGTCGTCAGGCTGAACCGGCCGAGGGCGCTGAACGCCGTCGACCGTGTATTGCGTCTGGCCTTCGTCGCTGCCATGCGGGCGGCTGACGCCGATCGGACGGTGGCGGCGGTCGTCGTCACCGGGACCGGCGAGCGCGCCTTCTGCGCCGGCCAGGACATCGACGAGGCGGCCGGCATCGCGGGCGACGCCGCGGTCGAGGACTGGTTGACCGGTATGCGCGACCTCTACCAGTCGGTGCGCGACGTCGGCAAGCCGACGGTGGTGGCCTGCAACGGGCTGGCGGCCGGTGCCGGCATGCAGATCGCGCTGGCGGCCGACGTCCGGGTCGGCTTCCCGGAGATGCGCTTCGGACAGCCGGAGGTGAAGGCCGGGCTCGCCAGCATCGTCGGCACCTGGTTCCTCGCGCAGTATGTCGGAGCCGGCGTCAATGCCGAGCTGTCGCTGTCGGGCGAGCTGATCTCGGGCGAGCGCGCCCACGCGCTCGGCCTGCTGACCCGCCTCGTGCCCCGCGCCGAGGTCCTGGAGACGGCGCTGGCCGAGGCGCGCCGGCTCGCCGCCATGCCGCCCACGGCCTACCGGCTGACCAAGCAGCGGCTGCGGGAGATGACCCAGCCCGGCTTCGACGCTGCCTACCGTGCCGGCGTCGCCGCTCAGCGGCGGGCCTACGCGGCGGGCGAGCCGCAGCGGGCGATGGCCGCCTTCCTGGCGCGGCGCGCGGGCGCCCGATAGCGGTCCTCAGCCGCGATACCAGGCGGGATTCCGCTTCTCCAGGAAGCTCGCGAGCCCCTCGGCCGCCTCCGGCGAGGCGCGGCGCTCGGCGGCGACGTCGACCAGATGCTCGGCGAGCGCGTCTGGAATGAGCTGGTCGGCGGTCTCCAGCGTCAGGCGCTTGGTCGCGGCCAGCGCCTCGGGCCCGCAGCGCAGCAGCGCGTCGACGATGGGTGCCGCGGCGGCATCGAGGCCGCCCGTGGGGCAGACCTCATGGACGAGGCCCATGCGCTCGGCGCGCGCGGCACCGAACGGCTCGGCGGTCAGGCCCCAGCGGCGGAGCTGCGGCAGGCCGATCGCCTTGATGAGCTGCGGGATGATCGGTGCCGGCACGACACCGAACTTGACCTCGGTCAGCGCGAAGCGCGCCTCCTCGCTGGCCACCACGACGTCGCAGCCGGCCGCCAGCCCGACGCCGCCGCCGAAGCAGGCGCCGTGGACGAGCGCCACCGTCGGTCGCGGAAACAGCTGCAGCCCGCGCATGGCCGCCACCGTGCGCACCGAGAAGTCGCGGTTCTCCGCCGGCGATACCGTGCCGAGATGCTTCAGCCAGGCGAGATCGGCGCCGGCCTGGAAGTGCCGGCCGTTGCCGCGCAGCAGCACGACGCGCACCGCCGGGTCGGCGGCGAGCGCCGCGAAGGCGGCGATCAGCCCGTCGATGACGGCGCCGTCATAGGCGTTGTGGACGTGCGGCCGGTTCAGGGTGACGGTCGCGACGCCCCGATCGTCGACTTCGGTGAGCACGACGGGCATGACGATCCTCCGACGGACGTCGCTCAGCCGAAGACGAGGCGCGGCAGCCAGAGCGACAGGACGGGAACGTACGTGATGACGGCGAGCAGTCCCAGCATCAGCCAGACGAAGGGCGTTATGCCGCGGACGATCTCGCCGAAGGGCGCCTTCGAGATGCTGGCCAGCACATAGAGGTTGAGGCCGACGGGCGGGGTCAGCAGGGCGATCTCCATGTTCACCGTGACGATGATGGCGAAATGGACCTTGTCGATGCCGAGCTGATCGACGATCGGGAGGATCAGGGGCAGCGTGATCAGCATCACCGAGATGACCTCGAGGAACATGCCGAGCACGAACAGCAGCAGATTGACGAACAGGAGGAACTGCCACGCGTCGAGGCCGAGCGTGTCGACCCATCCGACGATCGCCTTGGTGTAGCCCGCTGCGGTGATCCAGTGGCCGAGGACGAGCGCCGACGCGACGATGATGATCAGCACCGCGGACTGGCGAATCGACTCCGCGATGATCGAGGGGACGTCGCGCCAGCCGCAGCCGCGATAGGCGAGCACCGCGACCAGGATGGCCACGAAAGTCGACAGGGCCGCCGCCTCCGCGACGGTCACGAAGCCACCATAGATGCCGCCCAGCACGATTGCCGGGACCGCCAGGGCCGGCAACGCCCGCACCGTCGCGGCGGCGATTTCGCGGGGGGCGACCGCCGGCTCGCGCGGATAGCCTTCCCGCCGGCAGTACCAGAGGATCCAGGCGACGAAGAGGGCAGCCTGGATCAGGCCGGGCACCACGCCCGCCAGGAACAGCTTCGGCACCGACTCCTCGGCGACAATCGCGTACACGATCATCGCCAGGCTGGGCGGGATGAGGATGCCGAGCGTCCCGGACGCCCCGACCACGCCCAGCGCGAAGTCGCGGCGGTAGCGGCGCTCGACCATCGCCGGCACGAGCAGCGTGCCCATGGCGAGCGCGGTCGCGACCGAGGAGCCGCTGATCGCGGCGAAGACCGTCGTCGCCAGCACGCAGACGACCGCGAGGCCGCCGCGTACCCGGCCGACGAAACCCGACGCGAAATCGATCAGCGCCTTGGCGATGCCGCCGCGCTGCATGAAGGTCGCGGCCATCACGAAGAAGGGGATGGAGACGAGCGTCGCCGAGTTGAGATAGTCGGCCATGAGCTGCGGAATGCCGACCAGCAGCTTGCCGTCCACGATGTAGAGCAGCGTCGCGAGGAAACCCAGCACGAGATAGATCGGCATGCCCATCGCCAGAAAGGCGAAGAACAGCCCGAGGATGAGGACGGGCGACATCCCCTCGTCGCTCAGTGAGCGTGACTCGTGCCGCCGAAATCGATCGGCGCGTCGCCCCGGTGCGCGAGGAGGCGCCACAGGCGGCAGACATATCGCAGCGTCATCAATCCGGTGCCGACGGGAACGCACGCGAAGTAGATCCACATCGGCATGCGCAGCGAGCTGGTGCTGCGCTCGTCCAGGTCCCATGACAGCGTCACGATGTCGATGCCGATCCAGGCGACCACGCCGCAGAAGACGATGCCGACGAGCGTGTTCACGAGCTCGACCCAGTGCTGCGCGCGCAGCGGGAGGAGGCGGATCACGAGGTCGGCCCGGACATGCCGGTCGGTGGCGACCAAGCCGCTCGAGGCGAGCCAGGAGCCCCAGACGACGAGGTAGACGATGGACTCCTCCGCCCAATCGACGAAGTAGTCCGGAAACGCATAGCGCGAGATCATCTGGTAGACCGCGAGCAGCAGCCCGGCCAGACCGCACAGGCCGACCAGCCAGCCTTCCACGGTCCCCCAGACGCGCAGGAACATCGGACGGGCCGGTGGGGGCGCTAGACGGCGCCCGCCTTCTTCAGCTCTGCCACGATCTCGTCGACGATCTGCGGATCGAGCCCCATCTTCCTGACGAGGTCCGGCTGAATCGCCAGCAGCGCGCGCCGCGCCGTATCGAGATCCTCCTGGCGCGGGCGGAAGACCTTGATGCCCTTCTCTTCCGCCAGCTTCATCGCCTCCTGCTCGCGCAGCCGGGCGTTGGCGCGACCCCAGGTCACGGCATCCTTCCAGGCGGCGAGCAGATGCTCCTGGACCTCGGGCTTCTGCCTGTTCCAGAAGCCGAGCCCGATCATCGGGATGTAGGGCAGCACGGCGACCCGCTCGACGTACGCGTACTTCACGCCGGCATCCCAGAGCTGGGCGCTGCGGACGGACTCGAAGGTTGTGTACAGACCCTCGACAGCGCCTTGCGACAGGGCGAGCGGCACGTCCGGCCACGGCACCAGCACGGCGTTGGCTCCGAACGCCTTGTAGCGGTCGATGTTGATCGCGCCGCCCGGAATGCGAATCTTCATCCCCTTGAAGTCGCCGGTGACCTTCAGCTCCTTGCCGGTGGTGAAGGTGTTGCCGAAGCCGAGCGGCAGCCAGGCGCCGGGGATCTTGACCTGCAGCTTGCGCTCGAAGAGCGAGTTGAGCTTGCGCCCGATCTCACCCTCGAGCAGCCCGTGCGCGGCATCTTCCGGCAGCCCGTAGAAGGCCGGCAGGTCGACGATCGCCGCGTTGGGCTCGATCTTGTCGATCTGCCAGGCGCCCGGCACTCCCATCTCGATCGTCCCCTGGCGCAACGCCTTGGGGACGTCGCGGTCGGGGTGGAGCTGGGCCGAGTGGAATATCTCGACCTTGAGGGCCGGAACCCGCTTCATCACGTCTTCCGCGAAGCGGCCGACGGTGAGGTTGCGGATGTGATTGGGGGCAGTCTCGAGCGAGATCCGGAGCTTCTCCTCGGCCAGCGCAGACGGCGGGAGCAGACCCGCGACCAACAGCGAACACGAGACCGCCGAGGCGGCCAGAACCGCAAAGCGCATCGTTCCCTCCCCTGGGTCCTGCCTGTCTTGCTTGATGCCCAGCAGACCGCAGGCATGTCATGGCTGTCAATCGACCCGCCCGGAATCGGAGGGGATCGCCATTGACGCTGCCTTCGGCACCCGCCTACCGTTCCGCGAAACGCCACACAGAGGAAACGCACCCGCCGTGTCGCAACCGTTGCCGCTCGCCGGCGTCCGGGTCTTCGAGATCGGGACGAGTGTCGCTGCGCCCTATGCGGGCCTCATCCTCGCCTCGCTCGGCGCCGATCTCGTCAAGGTCGAGCGGCCGGAGGGCGACGACGCGCGCCACTGGGGCCCGCCCTTCTGGCACGGCGCGTCCTCGATCTTCCAGGTGCTGACCGTCAACAAGCGCTCGATCGTCGTCGACCTCAAGGACGCGGCGGCCCTGGCGGCGCTGAAGCGGCTGATCGTCGAGAGCGGCGACGCCGTGCTGCAGAACATGCGGCCGGGCCAGGTCGAGAAGTACGGCCTCGACGCGGCCGCGCTGCAGGCGGCGAAGCCCGACCTCGTCTACTGCAACATCGGCGCCTTCGGCGCGGCCGGGCCGCTCAAGGACAAGCCCGGCTACGACCCGCTGATGCAGGCCTTCGGCGGCCTCATGATGATGACGGGCGAGGAGGGCCGGCCGCCGGTGCGCGTCGGCACCTCGCTGATCGACATGGGCACGGGCATGTGGTGCGCCCTCGGCATCGTCGCGGCGCTGCTGCGGCGCGAGCGCGGCGGCGGCGGCACGCGCATCGACACCTCGCTCTACGAAACGGCGCTCGCCTGGATGACCTACCACGCCGCCGACTTCATCGCGACCGGCCAGCCGGGCAGGCGCAACGGCTCCGGCACCCGCGGCATCGCCCCCTACCAGGCATATCGCTGCAGCGACGGCTACCTGATGGTGGCGGCCGCCAACGACAACCTCTTCCGCAAGCTCTGCGCGGCGCTGGGCCATCCCGGCTGGGCCGCCGAGGCGCACTTCGCCGACAACCCGAGCCGGGTGAAGAACCTGGCGGCGCTGAACGCCCTCATCGACCCGATCATGGCGACGCGCCCGCGCGGCGAATGGCAGGCGGCGCTGGAGGCGGCCGGCATCCCGGCGACGCCGACGCAGACCATCGACGAGGTCGTGGTCCATCCGCAGACGGCCGCGCTCGGCATGCTGCAGCGGACGCCGGACGGGCGCATGGACATCCTCGGCCTGCCGCTGTCGTTCGACGGCGAGCGCCCGGCGCTGCGCAACGCCGCCCCGGCCCTGGGCGCCGACACCGACACGATCCTCGAGAAGGCCTGAAGATCCGCCATGGGCAAGACGTACGAGACGCTGCTGGTCGAGCCGGCCGAGCCGCACATCCTGAAGGTGACCCTGAACCGGCCGCAGGCGGCGAACGCGCTGAACACCCAGATGGGGCGCGACCTGCTCGACCTGTGGCTCGGCCTCGTGCTCGACCCGGGCGAGGCCCGCTGCATCGTCGTGACCGGCGCCGGCGGGAAGGCGTTCTGCGCCGGAGGCGACCTCAAGGAGCGCAACGGCATGACCGACGAGGCGTGGCAGAAGCAGCACGCCATCTTCGAGCAGGCCGTCTATCGCATGATGGACGTCCCGGTGCCGATCATCGGCGCGATCAACGGGGCGGCCTACGGCGGCGGCTGCGAGTTGGCGCTCGCCTGCGACTTCGCCTATGCCGCGCGGTCGGCCCGCTTCGCGCTGACCGAGGTGACGCTCGGCATCATGCCGGGTGCCGGCGGTACCCAGAACCTGCCGCGGGCGGTCGGGGTGCGGCGCGCCAAGGAGATCATCCTGACCGGACAGGCCTTCGGCGCCGAGGAGGCGTACGCCTGGGGCATGATCAACAAGGTCTGCGAGGATGCGGAGCTGCTGGACGCGGTCATGGCGACGGCACGGCGGATCGCGCAGAACGCGCCCGTCTCCGTGCGCCAGGCGAAGCGCTCGGTCGACGTCGCCACCCAGGTCGACCTTAAGAACGGCCTCGCCTTCGAGATCGAGGCCTACAACCGCATGGTTCCGACGGCGGACCGGCAGGAGGGCATCCGCGCCTTCAACGAGAAGCGCCGCCCGAGCTACACCGGCCGCTGACCCAGGGAGGACCCTCATGACCGCAGCGAACGTCGTCGTGCGCGAGGTTGGGCTCCGCGACGGGCTCCAGATGGTCCAGCGCTTCTTCCCCACGCCGGCCAAGCTCGCCTGGATCGCGGCCGAGCTGGCGGCGGGCGTCGGGCACATCGAGGTGTGCTCGTTCGTGCCGCCGAAGAACATCCCGCAGTTCGCCGACGCGTTCGAGGTCGCCGAGGCGGCGGTGCGCCTGCCCGGGCTGCAGGCGTCGGCGCTGGTGCCCAACCTGAAGGGTGCCGAGCGGGCCATCGCGGCCGGCATCCGCGAGCTGCACTTCGTGCTGTCGGCGTCGGAGGAGCACAACCTGCGCAACGTGCGGCGGACCACGCAGCAGTCGCTCGACGAGTTCCGCGCGGTGGTGGCGCTGGCGCACGGCCAGGAGAAGAAGGTCGCGGTCAGCGGCGCCGTCGCCACGGCGCTGGGCTGCACCATCGCCGGCCCGGTCGATCCCGGCCGCGTCATGGCGATCGCCCGGATGCTGGTCGAGGCCGGGGCCGACGAGCTGTCGCTGGCCGACACCGTCGGCTACGCCAACCCCGCGCAGGTGCGGGCGCTCTTCGAGCGGGCGGAGAGCGAGCTCGGCGGGACGGTGCCGATCGCGGCGCATTTCCACGACACCCGCGGCCTCGGTCTCGCCAATGTCTACGCCGCGGTCGAGGCGGGCATCCGCATCTTCGACGCGTCGCTGGCGGGTCTCGGCGGCTGCCCCTACGCGCCGGGCGCCAGCGGCAACATCGTCACCGAGGACCTGGTGTTCCTGCTGGAATCCATGGGCCTGCGCACCGGCATCGATCTCGGCCGGCTGGTCGAGGTCCGCCGCATCGTCGCCGAGAACCTGCCGGACGAGGCGATGTACGGCCAGATCGCCAAGGCCGGCCCGCCCAAGGGCTTTCTCGCGCGCGCCGCCTGAGCCGGCGCAGGGAGACGCACCATGACCGACGTCACCGGCCCGATCGCCCGCTTCTGCGCCGCCCTGCGTCACGAAGCGATCCCCGAGGAGGTGCGCGAGCGCGCCAAGCTGCTGGTTCTCGACACGGTCGGCATCGCGGTCAGGGCGCGCCACGACACGGATTCGACGCCGCCGATGATCGAGGCGGCGCGCCTGCTGGGCCTCGGCGATGGGGCCGCGCGCGTCGTCGGCGACGCCGCGGGCTACGCGCCGGCCGGGGCCGCGCTGATCAACGGCGCGCTGATGCACAGCCTCGACTTCGACGACACCCACGCCCCCGCCTCGCTGCATCCGAGCGCACCGGTCATTCCCGCCGCCTTCGCCGCGGCCGAGATCGCGGGCCGCAGCGGCCGCGATGCGCTGACCGGCGTCGTCGCCGGCTACGAGGTGATCTGCCGCATCAGCAAGGCGGTCGTCCCCGCCGAACACTATGACATCGGATTCCATCCGACGGCGACCTGCGGCACCTTCGCCGCAGCCGCGGCGGCGGGCAGCGTCCTCGGCCTCGACGCGGCGGCCATGGAGGACGCGTTCGGCATCGCGTTGTCGGAGACCGCGGGCTCGATGCAGTTCCTGGCGAACGGCGCCTGGACCAAGCGCTTCCAGATCGGCCATGCGGCGATGGCCGGGCTGATGGCGGCGGTGTTCGCCGCCAAGGGCTATCGCGGCGCGGCACCCGCCTTCGAGGGCCGCTACGGCTTCTTCCACGCCTATGCGCGCGCGGCCAGGCCGGAGATCGCGGTCCAGGGGCTGGGCGAGGCGTGGGAGACGATGGCCATCGCGGTCAAGCCCTATCCCGCCTGCCGCGCCATGCATTCCGCGGTCGACGGCGTCATCGCGCTGCGCGCCCGCCACAACCTCGTCGAGGAGCGGGTGAAGTCGATCCGCATCGGCCTCGCCCATACCGCGATCCGCCTGGTCGGCGCGCCGGAGGAGCAGAAGCGCCGGCCGCGGAACGTCGTCGACGGCCAGTTCTCCTGCCATTTCGGCGCCGGGGTCGCGCTGCGCGAGGGCCGCTTCGGCTGGGACGACTACGCCGGCCATATCGGCGACCCGCGCACCGACGCGCTCCTGGAGCGCATCACCGTCGTCCATGACGAGCAGGCCGAAGCCGAGTATCCGCGCCAGCTCTCGGCCAAGGTCGCGGTCGAGACGGTCGACGGCATGACGGACGAGCTGTTCGTGACCATCCCCAAGGGCGAGCCCGAGAACTTCCAGAGCGCCGACGAGCTGCGCGCCAAGCACGCGGCGCTGGTGGTGCCGGTGATCGGCGCCGCGCAGGAGGCGCGCCTCTTCCAGGCGGTGATGGGGCTCGACCGCGGCTCGGTCGCGGCGGTGTACGATGCCGCCGCGCCCAGGGCCCCCGACCCTGCCCGGAAGACCGCGTGAGCGACGCCCGCCCGCGCCCTCTCGCGGGCCTGCGCGTCGTCGCCGTCGAGCAGTACGGTGCGGCGCCGTTCGGTACGCTGCACCTCGCCCAGCTCGGCGCCGACGTCGTCAAGATCGAGAATCCCAGGGACGGCGGCGACGTCAGCCGCAGCGTCGGCCCGCATTTCCTCGACGGCGTCGACCCGACGGCGGCGGGCGTCCTCTACCAGTCGCTCAACCTCTGCAAGCGCAGCGTCACCCTCGATCTCGGCCGCCCCGAGGGCCGCGCGGTGCTGCTGCGCCTCGTCGCGGGTGCCGACGCGCTGATCCACAACCTGCGCGGCGACGTACCGGCGCGCCTCGGCCTGACGCGCGCCGACCTGGCGCCGGCCAACCCGCGGCTCGTCGTCGTCCACCTGACCGGCTATGGCCGCGGGGCGGAGCGCGCCGACTGGCCCGGCTACGATTTCCTGATGCAGGCCGAGGCCGGATACTTCGCGCTGACCGGCGAACCGGACGCCGCGCCGACGCGGTTCGGCCTGCCGATGATCGACTACGCGACCGGCCTGTCGGCGGCGCTGGCCCTGGTCTCGGCAGTGATGGCGGCGCGCGCCTCGGGCGAGGGCAGCGAGATCGACGTCAGCCTGTTCGACACCGCGCTCGTTCATCTCAGCTATATCGGGCACTGGCGGCTGACCCACGGCCATGTCCAGGGCCGCGAGCGACGCTCCGCCCACGCCGCGCTGGTGCCTTGCCAGCTCTATCGCACCGGCGACGGCTGGATCTACCTGATGTGCAACAAGGAGAAGTTCTGGGGTGCGCTGTGCCGGGCCGTCGGTCGCCCGGAATGGATCGACGACCCGCGCTTCCGCCGCTTCCCCGACCGCAGGCGCCAGCGCGATCTCATCGAGACGATGCTCGACGCGGCGCTGGGCGCGCGCACCACCGCCCAGTGGATGGCGATCTTCGCCGGCAAGGTGCCTGCGGCGCCGGTGCACGACATCGCCCAGGCGCTCGACAGCCCCTTCGTCGCCGGCACCGACCGACTGCAGGAGGTCGCCATCCCCGGCGGTTCCTTCCGAGCCATCAGCGGGGCGATCCGCATCGCGGGCGAGCCGGCGCGCCTGACGGCGGCGCCGGCGCTCGGCGCCGACACCGACCGGGTGCTGGCCGAGATCGGCTACGACGACGCGGCGATCGCCGCGTTGCGGCGCCAGGGCGTCGTCTGAGGCGGCGGTCGCACCGAGGGACCCGGAACGAGGGAGCAGACGCATGTTCGACACGGTCATCCGCAACGCCAGCATCGTCGACGGCACGGGCGCGCCGGCGCAGTCGGGCGATCTCGCGGTGATCGGGGACCGCATCGCGGCCGTCGGGCGCGCTCTCGGGCCGGCACGCGCGAGCATCGATGCCGACGGGCTCACGCTGATGCCGGGCATCATCGACGGCCACACCCACTACGACGCCCAGCTCACCTGGGACCCCTACGCCGACCCCTCGCCGGCGCTGGGCGTCACCACCGTCGTCATCGGCAACTGCGGCTTCACCATCGCGCCCTGCCGGCCGGCCGACCGCGACCTGACCATGCGCAACCTGACCCATGTCGAGGGCATGTCGCTGGAGGCGCTGCGCACCGGCGTGCGCTGGGACTTCGAGCAGTTCCCGGACTATCTGGCGATGCTGGAGCGCCAGGGGGTCGGGCCCAACGTCGCGGCCTTCGCCGGCCACTCCTCGATCCGCACCTACGTCATGGGCGAGGACGCCGCCCGGCGAGCCGCCACCGATGCCGAGATCGCGGCGATGGCCGACATCGTGCGCGGCGCCATGGCCGCGGGCGCGGTCGGCTTCGCGACCTCGACCAATGAGCCGCACAACGGCGAGAACGGCATTCCCATGCCCTCGCGGCTGGCCGACGACCGCGAGATGCGGGCGCTGGTGAAGGCGATGGGCGAGGGCGGCAAGGGCGTCTACATGCTGACCCGCGGCCAGACGACATCGATCGACTATCTCGAATCGCTCGCCGCCGACTCCGGCCGCCCGGTCATCGTCGCCGCCACCTTCTACAACGACACGAACCCGGGGGCGGCCGAGCGCACGCTGGAGGAGACGCGGGCGGCGCGCGGCCGCGGGCATGCGCTCGTCGCGCAGGTGTCGTGCTGCCCGCTGACCATGGATTTCACCCTGCAGAGCCCGTACGTCTTCGAGGGGCTGGCGGCGTGGAAGCCCGCCATGGCGGTGCATGGCGAGGGGCTGAAGCGGGTCTACGCCGACCCCGGCTTCCGCGCGGCGGTGCGCGCCGAGCTGCGCGACTTCCGCGGCAAGCGTCTCTTCAACAGCCAGTGGGACCGGGTCCAGGTGGTCGCCGCCGCGCACCGCGAGAACGCCGCGCTGGAGGGCCGCTCGCTGGCCGACGTCGCGGCGGCCCGCGGCGCCGACCCGCTCGACGCGCTGCTCGACCTCGGGCTGTCCGAGGAGCTGGAGACGCTGTTCACCGCCCAGCTTCTCAACGTCGAGGAGGCGGGCGTGGTGCCGCTGCTGCGCGACCCCGACACGCACATCGCGCTGTCGGACGCCGGCGCGCACCTGACCTTCCTGTGCGACGCCGGCTTCGGCCTGCACCTGCTCGGTCACTGGGTGCGCGGCCGCGGCGTGCTGTCCTTCGAGGAGGCGGCGCGGCGGCTGACGGCGCAGCCGGCCGACCTGTTCGGCATCCGCGACCGCGGCCGCCTGTCGCCCGGCATGGCCGCCGACCTGCTGCTGCTCGACCCGGTGACGGTCGGTCGCGGGCCCAGGCGCCGCGTCCACGACCTGCCGGCGGGCGCGCCGCGCCTGACGACCGACGCGATCGGCATCGAGGGGGTCTGGGTGAACGGAACGCGCATCGTCGACGCCAGGGGAGTGATCGACCCCGCCCGCCGCCCCGGCGCGGTACTGCGCGACTTCGCAGCCTAGGCGCGGCCCGCCGCGCGCTCCTCGGCGAGCGTCTGCCGGGCGGCGTGGGCGCGGGCGCCGGCGGTGACGCGGGCGTGCAGCGCGATGATGGCGCGGCTGCCGGTGCGCACGCACAGGAACGGGAAGAACCCGTGCAGCATGCAGGCGAGGCCGGCCAGGACCATGCGGCCGCCGGTCGCCGTCGCGAACCCCAGATGCTGCGCATAGGTCTCGCCGACCGAGGCGGGGTGGCGGGTGAACGGCTCGAGCAGGGCCATGGATCGTCGTCCCGGAGGTGAAGTCCCTGGGACCGGCAGGGTATTGGAAGCGGCGGAAATGTCATTGCGATCTTTCGCGCCGGCACGGGAATTCGGGCAATTACATTCTCCGGCTGGCCGATTTGGAAGTATGATCTTCCAATGGATGAGATTGATATGAAGATCCTGGCCCTGCTCCAGGAGGACGCCTCGCCGTCCAACGCGGAGATCGCCGAGCGGGTCGGGCTGTCGCCGACGCCGTGCTGGCGGCGCATCCGGCATCTCGAGGAGACCGGCGTGATCCGCCGGCGCGTCGCGCTGCTCGACCGCGCGCAGCTCGACGTCGGCGTCACCGTCTTCGTCAACGTCCGGACCAACCAGCACAACCCGGACTGGCTGGCGCGCTTCGCGGCGGCGGTGGAGAAGATCCCGGAGGTGGTCGAGTTCTACCGGATGGCCGGCGAGGTCGACTACCTGCTGCGCATCGTCGTGCCGGACATCGCCGCCTACGACGGCGTCTACAAGCGCCTGATCTCCGCCATCGACCTCTACGACGTCAGCTCCAGCTTCGCCATGGAGGAGATCAAGTGCACGACGGCCCTGCCGCTGGCCTATGCGCGGCGGCGGGCGCGGGGCGGGTAGCCCCATTGGCCGGCTACACGACAAACGGGTTGCGGATGGTCAGTCGCCGGTCGATCACCTGGCCGTTCTGAAGGTCTTCCGTATAGAGCGTCTCGGCCTTCTCCAGGAGCGCCGAGGCGACGATCAGCGCATCGTAGAATCCGATGCCGTAGCGATCCGCCACCATCACCGCCCTATCGTGGGTCTCGGCGGTCACGGGCACGACCCGACAGACGCGACGGACCGTCCCGAGGATCTCGCCGACCTCGGGCCATGACAGGTGAAGCTTGCGGGAGGCAACGGCAGCGAATTCGTTCAGCACCTGCACGCTGACCACGCCGCCGGAGGCCAGGAGGGCCTCGGCCTTCTCGGCCTTGGCGCGATCGGCGGACAGTAGGCACAGTCATATGTTCGTGTCGAAGAACGCCTCAACGCCGCTCCCTGGCTTCGAGCCGGTCGAAGCGGAAGTCCGCCGGAAGCCGGCCGCGATATTTGCGCAGCCGCGCGAGCAGCGCCCGGGCGTCCGGGGATCTCTCGATCGTCAGCCGGCGCGCGCCCGCCACCTGGATCTCGATATCGTCGCCCTCGGCGAGGCCGAGGGCATCGACCACCGCACCGGGCAGACGTACGGCCAGGCTGTTGCCCCATTTCGCTACCCGCATGTCGACCCCGGAAGATACACGGATCTCTCCCTGTATATCATCGCGTAGCCGACGCCCCTACGCCCCCGCGAAATCCAGCAGCGCCGCCGCGCCGTCCTCGCCGCCGACGGCGAGCTGGTCGCCCGACGGGGACCAGGCGAGTGCCGTGAGCGGGCCGCCGCCGACCGGCTCCAGCGCCGTCGTCCTGGGGTGGCCCGGACGGCCGAGGCGCAGCGTGCCGTCGGCATAGCCGGCGGCGACGATCGGGGCCTTGGGGTGGATGGCGACGACGGTCACCAGGGCACCCTGGCCGGGGCAGATCTCGGCGGGCGGGCGGCCCATCGGGCCCTTGCCGGAGAAGTCCCAGCAGGTGACGACCTCCGCCCCGCTGTTGGCGAGCCAGCGCGAATCCGCCGACCAGGCGAGCGACTTCGCCTTGGCGGCGAGCCCGGCCATGCGCATCGAGGCGGAATCGGCGATGCGCCAGCCATGCAGCTCGTTCTCCTGCATCGCCGTCATCAGGTACTTGCCGTTCGGCGCCCAGGCCAGCGCCACGTGCGAGCCCTTCCAGGTGAGCCGGGTCGGCGTCTGCTGCCGGGCCGCCAGCCACCACAGGCTGACGCCGTTGTAGTGGGCGACCGCCAGCCGCTTGCCGGTGGGGTTGAGCGCCACGCCGGTGACGGTCGAGGGATGGTCCTCGAAGCGACCCTGTACCTGCCCCGCCGGGTCCAGCACCACCACCGCCTTGCCGACAGCGGCCGCGACGATGCGGCCCTGGGCGTGGACGGCGAGATGCGTCACCCAGCGGCGCGGCTCGCGGAAGAGGGCGCGCGCGCCGCCTTCGCCGACCAGCGCCACCTGCCCGTCGTCGCCGCCGCTGACGAAGCCGCCGCCGGGCGCGGCCGCCAGCGCCAGCACCGCGCCGCCATGGGCCGCGATCGCCTCCGGCGCCACATCGGCCGCGACCGCGGCGCGGCGGACCGTGCCGTCGCCGAGCGCCCAGGCGGCGGTGCGCCCGTCCTGCGCGAAGGCGGCGGCGGCGACCGGCGCCGGGAAGGCCCAGCGCAGGACGCGGCGGCGGATCGCGTCGGCCGCCGCCTCAGGCGCGGCAGGCATCGAAGCCGCTCCTCAGCGCGCCCTCGTCGAGCTCGCGGCCGATGAAGACGAGCCGGCTCCAGCGCCGCTCGTCCGCCTTCCACGGCCGCTGGAAGGCGCCGTCCTTGATCATGTGCACGGCCTGCAGCACGAAGCGGTCGTCGTGACCGGCGAGGTCGATGATGCCCTTGGCGCGCAGGATGTTCGGCCCCTGCTCGGCCAGCACGCCGCTGATCCAGCGGTCGAACTTCAGCTCGTCGAGCGGCCGGTCGGCGTCGAGGCACACGCTGCCCATCTCCTCGTCGTGATAGTGCCTGCCGTGGGCGCCGTGGTGCCCGTGGCCGCGGTCGTCGTCGTGCCCATGGTCGTGGCCGTGCCCGTGATCATGGTCGTGGTGATGGTCGTG
>JADZBA010000283.1 GCA_020852355.1 Alphaproteobacteria bacterium | reverse complement strand
CGCCGCGTCAAGGGCCGGCTGTTCCCGACGCTGGAGGCGGAAAGCCTGTTTCCCGACGCCGACCGGCTGATCCGCGACCTCGGCGCGATCCAGCGCTATGCCGGCGACCTGCGCGAGGGCAAGGCGGGGCTGCTGCGCGTCGCCGCCTCGTCCTCGCTGGCCGTGTCGGTGCTGCCGGTGGCGCTGGAGCGCTTCCGCCGCGACCGGCCCGGGGTGAAGATCGTCTCGCATCTGCTGCCGGCGGCCGAGGTGGCGACGCTGGTCGGCACCAACCAGGCCGACCTCGGCCTGACCCTGTCGCCGGTGCATGCGCCGGGCCTGCGCGTGCGCAGCGCCGCCGCGACCGAGATGCTGTGCGCGCTGCCCGACGGCCACGCGCTGCTGGCCCGCGAGCTGATCCGGCCGGTCGACCTCGCCGGGGTGCCGCTGGTCTCCTTCAGCTCCGACACCTTCTTCGGCCGCATCCTCGACGAGGCCTTCGAGAACGAGGGCGCCTCGCGCCGGGTCACGCTGGAGGTGGCGCTGGCGCTCCACGCCGGACCCCTGGTGCGGGCGGGCGCGGGCGTCGCCATCCTCGACGGCTTCCTGCCGATGGTCGGGATCGCCGGGATCGCCTGGCGACCGTTCCGTCCGCGGGTGCTGCTGCCGGTCAACCTGATCAGCTCCGAGACGCGGCCACCGTCGCGTTTCGCCGCGGACTTCCTGCCCTATCTGCAGACCGCTATCGAGGAGGCGGAGGGGAGCCGGCCGCTGGCACCGCCGAGCGCGCCGCGGCCAGCAGCGCCAGCCCCGCGGTCAGCGGCAGTGCGGCGATGAGGCCGAACGCCGTCGGGTAGCTGCCGGTCCAGGCGACGATCTCGGCGAAGGCCGCGGGGCCGAGCACGTAGCCGATGAAGGTGAAGAAGGTGGAGCCGGCCGTGACGTCGCCGATGCGTCCCGCCGGCGCGCTGCGCGCGACCTCCGCCAGGTAGACGCCGTTCCAGCTGATCGACGCGATGCCGGCGACCACGGCGACGGCGGCCACGGCGAGGTAGGACCAGCCCTCGCCGATGGCGGCGATCGCCAGCGTCGCCAGGGTCGAGGCGACGGCGAGGATCAGCAGCATCGCCCGGTTCGAGCCGAGCCGATCGGCGATCCAGCCGGTGGCGACGCGGGCGACCGTGCCCGCCACCTGCATCACCGCGAAGGCGCTGCCGGCCGCCGCCAGGCCGAAGCCGCGGGCGTCCAGGAAGGTGACGAAGAAGGCGAGCTGGCAGCCCTGGACGATGGCGAAGGCGAAGCCGACATAGGTGATCGCCGGCAGCACGGGCGCCAGGAACAGCGAGCGCCACGGGCCGGTGACGATGGCGGTGGAGACGAGGCGGCTCAGGCCGAGCGGGCGGGCGGGATCGCGGTCGGCATCGATCGCCGCCCGCCAGGGCTGCATCGCCACGACGCAGCCGAGCGCCAGGGCCGCCGCCGCCGCCATCGCCCAGCGCCAGTCCAGCGCGAGCGCGATCGCCGGCACCATCAGCCCCGCCACCACGCCCCCGAGCGGCACGCCCGACTGCTTGATCGAGAAGACGAGGCTCATGTGCTGCCGGGGCGCATGGCGCGCCAGGATGTCGCTGCCGGCCGGCGGCGACGGCGCGTAGCCGGCACCGACCAGCAGTGCCGCCGCCAGCATCGCCCACCACCATCCGGTCATGGCGAGCAGCAGGCCCGCCGCCCCGACCAGGGATCCGATCTGCATCAGGCGCAGCGCGCCGAGGCGGGGCAGCGTGCCGGCGCAGGCCGAGAGGCACCACACCGTCCCCGCGGCCGTGAACGCCGCGAGATAGCCGACCGCCTCCGGCCGCACGCCGGCGGCGGCGGTCAGCGCCGGCCCGACGACGGGCAGCGCCCGCGACAGGAAGCTGCTGACCGCCTGCAGGACGAGGGTCGCGGCGAGCGCCTTTAGCCAGAGCGGCATGGCCGCCGGCTCAGCACGTCCACTGGAACCCGTCGACGACGAAGTGCTGGCCGGTGATGTAGAAGGGCTCGGCCGTCGCCAGGAAGGCGACGAGCTGGCCGATGTCCGCGGGGCCGCCGGTCCGCCCGAGCGCGATCCCCTTGACGATCTCCGCCTCGCGCGCCCGGATCATGTCGTTGCTGAGCTCGGTCTTGATGACCCCCGGGCAGATCGCGTTGATCGCGATGGTCGGCCCCAGCTCCTTGGCCAGGGCGCGCGTCAGGCCGAGGATGCCGGCCTTGGCGGCGGCGTAGGCGAACTTGCTGACCGCCGTGGTGACGCCGCCGCTGAGCGCATTCACCGACGACATGCTGGCGATGCGGCCGCCGCCCTGCCCCAGCATCACCGGCGCCGTCGCCTGGATGTAGTTGAAGCAGCTCTTCAGGTTGATCGCGATGGTGCGGTCGAAATCCTCCTCCGACGCCTCCAGGATGCCGCGCGGCATCGATTTGCCGGCGTTGTTGAGGAGGAAGTCGATGCGCCCCCACTCGGCTGCGACCGCGCCCGCCACCTCCTTCGCCCGCTTGTGGTCGGCGACGTCGGCCTGCAGCACCATCGTGCGGCGGCCCTTCTCGCGCAGCTCGCCCGCCGTACGCTCCATCTCCGGCACCAGCAGATCCACCAGGGCGATGTCGTAACCCTTGTCGGCGAGCGCGTGGGCGCAGCCGCGCCCGATGCCACGGGCGCCGCCCGTGACGATGGCCGTGCGTTGCATGGCGGCTTCCTCCTCCATTGCGGGAACGGTCCTCCGGCGGGACCGCCGGGGTTGACATGCCATTCTGAGCCGACCTAGCGTTCTCCAGCAACAGGAACGACGTTCAGAATGCTGAACACGGAGGTCCGCTCCGCCGTCCGCGTGCTCGAGTTGCTCGAGTACCTCGCGCGCTGCCCCGAGGCGGTGGCGCTGAAGGACGTCGTCGCCAATCTCCAGCTGCCCAAGAGCAGCGCCCATGCCCTTCTGCGCACGCTGGTGTCACGCGGCTATGTCGAGCGCGACGACAACGAGCGCTACGCCCTGGTCGCCGCCTTTCGCGACGGCGGTGGCTGGATCGGCGGCCACGACGCGCAGATCGCCGCCGTGGCGCGGCCGGTCATGGAGGAGCTGCGCGACGGGTTGCGCGAGACCATCTTCCTCGGCGCGCGTGGGCCGGGCGGCGACGTCAAGACGCTGGCCAAGCTCGTGTCGCCGGAGACCATCCGCTACGACAGCGACGGCACGCGGCCCGGCCCCGCCTACTGCACCGCAATGGGCCGCACCCTGCTGGCGTTCGGCGACCCCGACCAGGCGGAGGCCTATCTCGCGCGCACCAAGCTGGTGGCGCTGACGCCGCGCACCATCACCGACCCGGCGCGGCTCCGCGCCATCCTGCGGCGCGTGCGCAGCGACGGCTACTGCGTCGTCGTCGACGAGATGGTGCTGGGCGGCACGGGTACGTCGGCGCCGATCTTCGCAGCCGACGGGCGCTGCATCGCAGTGCTCAACGTCGCCATCGTCACCGCGCGCTTTCCCAAGGCGCGCGAGCGCATCATCGCGGAAGCGAAACGCGGAGCCGCCCTGATCGGGCAGCGGCTCGGCCATCGGGGCGACGCCGAAGCGGCATAGCGATTGCTTGTAACCTGTCACGAAATCGGAGCGGGACGCCAGGGATATGGGATATCGGGTCGGGGTCGACATCGGCGGCACGTTCGCCGACTTCTGCGTTCTCGACGAGGCGAGCGGCGCCTTGTCGACGCTCAAGGTGCTGACGACACCGGGTGAGCCGGGTCGCGAGGTGGTGGCGGGAATCGGCGAGATCGAGAAGCGCTTCGGCATCGCGCCGGGCGCCATCGGCTACTTCACCCATGGCACCACCGTCGGCATCAACGCGGTGATCCAGCGCAAGGGCGTGCGGCTCTGCCTCATCACCACCGAGCGCTTCGTCGACGTGCTGGAGGTGGCCCGGCTGAAGATGCCGGACCCCTACCACCTGTTCTCCAGCCGGCCGCAGCCGCTGGTGACCCGCGACCGCGTGATTCCGGTGCGCGAGCGCATCCTGGCGGACGGCTCCATCGACCTGCCGATCGAGGAGGCGAGCGCGCGCGAGGCCCTGGAGAAGGCGCGGGCGCTGGGCGCCGAGGGCATCGTCATCTCCCTGCTCCATTCCTACCGCAACGCCGCCCACGAGAGGCAGATCAAGGCCTGGTTCGCCGAGTGGGCGCCGGGACTTCCGGTCTTCTGCTCGTCCGACGTCTGGCCGATCATCCGCGAGTACGAGCGGACCTCGACCGCGGTCATCCACGGCTATGTGCAGCCCCTCGTCGCGAAGTATCTCGCCTCGCTGCAGGCCTCCCTCAAGCGCGCCGGCGTCGGCGCGGAGGCGATGGTGACGAAGTCGAACGGCGGCGTCATGAGCGCCGAGCTCGGCAAGGTCGCCTGCGTGCAGATGCTGCTGTCGGGCACCGCCGCCGGCGTCATCGGCGCCGGCTTCGTCGCCCGCCAGGCCGGCTGCGACCACGTCATGAGCCTCGACATCGGCGGCACCAGCGCCGACATGGCGATCATCGTCGACGGCAGCCCGAGCTATGGCACGGGCGAGACGGTCGGCGAGTTCCCGATCTTCATCCCGACCGTCTCGGTGACGTCGATCGGCGAGGGCGGCGGCTCGATCGCCCGCGTCGACGGCTACGGTCGGCTGATCGTCGGCCCGGAGAGCGCGGGTTCCGTCCCCGGCCCGGCCTGCTATGGCCGCGGCGGCACGCGGCCGACGGTGACCGACGCATTCGCCGCCTGCGGCCTGATCGGCCACGGCGCGCTCGGCTACGGCGCCGTGACGGTCGACGTCGGCAAGGCGCGCACCGCCGTCGCCACCCTGGCGGAGCCGCTCGGCCGCACCGTCGAGGCGGCGGCCGAGGGCGTCATCCGGGTCGCCATCTCGGGCATGTTCAAGGAGGTGAGCAAGCTCGCCTCGCGCCAGGGCGTCGATCCGCGCGACTTCACGCTGCTGGCGTTCGGCGGCGCCGGACCGATGGTCGGCTGCTGGCTCGCCCGCGAGCTCGGCATGCGGCAGGTGCTGATCCCGACCGCCCCCGGCGTCCTGTCGGCGCTGGGCGGCCTGATCGCCGACATCAAGAACGACTTCATCGAGACCTCCTACGCCGTGCTGGAACCGGCGAGCCTGCCGGAGCTGCGCGCGGCCTACGAGCGCCTGGCGGCGCGCGCGACGAAGTGGGTCGCCGAGGAGCAGAAGTTCGACGGCACGCCGACGCTGCTGCCGTCGGCCGACATGCGCTATCGCGGCCAGTCCTTCGAGATCGAGGTGCCGCTCCAGCTCGACTGGATCCGCGAGGGCGACATCGCCCGCATCGCCGCCGCCTTCCACGCCGAGCACGAACGGCTCTACGGCCACAGCGATACCAAGGCGCCGGTGCAGACGATCAGCCTGCGCATGGTGGTGGTAGGTGCCGCACCGCAGCCGGAGTTCCCGGCGCAGCCCCGCGCCGACGGCGATCCCGTGCCCGCGGGACGGATCACCGCCTATCTCGACGGCGCGGCCGGCGAGGTGCCACTCTACCGCCGCACCGACCTCAGGCACGGGCACCGCTTCGCGAGCCCATGCGTCATCGTGCAGGAGGACACCACGACCTGCGTACCGGCCGGCTTCAGCGGAACGGTCGATGCCTACGGCAACCTGCTGCTGACTCTCGACCGGGAGGCCGTGTGATGCAGATCGATCCCGTCACGCTCCAGATCCTGCACAACCACGCGCAGGCCGCCGCCGACAGCATGGCCTACACGCTGTTCCGCACGGCGCATTCGACCTTCGTCAAGGAGACCGAGGACTTCACGTCGGGCCTCACCACGCCCGACGGCATGACTTTCGCGAGCCCGCGCGAGCTGGGCGCTACCTGGTTCATCGGGCTCGACTACGGCAACGCCATCCGGATGATCAAGGACTACCGGCCGGGCGACGTCTGCATCACCAACGACCCCTACAGCGGCTACGTCTGCACCCATCCGCCCGACCTCCACATGTGGAAGCCGATCTTCTGGGAGGGCGAGATCGTCGCCTTCGCGGTCGGCCACATCCACAACACCGACATCGGCGGCGCGGTGCCCGCATCCCTGTCGCGCGCGCTGACCGAGGTCCACCAGGAGGGCATCCGCATCCCGCCCGCGAAGATCATCCGCGAAGGCGTGATGGACGAGACGCTGCTGCAGGTCATGCTGACCAACGTGCGCATGCCCGAGCAGAACTGGGGCGACCTCAAGGCGCAGATCGCCTCGATGACGACCGGCGAGCGCAAGGTCCACGAGATGATCCGCAAGTTCGGCGTCGAGACCTTCCGCCAGGGCGTGAAGGACCTCCTCGACCTCGGCGAGCGGCAGGCCCGCGCCCTCATCGCGTCGATCCCCGACGGCGACTACTTCTTCGCCGACTATCTCGACGAGGACGCGCCGGGGGGCGTGCCGGTGCGCCTCGCCCTGAATCTCCAGATCCGTGGCGACGAGGCGATCCTCGACTTCTCCGGCTCCGATCCGCAGCTCCAATCCTCGCTCAACGTGCCGACCGGCGGCGCCGAGCGGCACATCCTCCTGATGGTCGGATACAACTACTGCCTCTACACGCTCGACCCGACGATGCCGCTGAACGGCGGCATCACCCGGCCGGCGCGCTGCATCGTGCCCGAGGGGACGATCCTCAATCCCAAGTTCCCGGCCGCCGTGGGCATGCGCAGCATGACCTGCACGCGGCTGCAGGGCGTCATCATGGGCGCCTTCCAGAACGCCCTCCCCGACCGCCTGCCAGCCGGCCCTTCGGGCGGCGGCGCGATCATGAACGTGAAGACGACGGACAACCGCACCGGCCGGCTGCTGATGGCCTCGATCGACCCGGTGGTCGGCGGCGCCGGCGGCTCGGCGCTGGGCGACGGCACCGACGGGTCGGGCGCCAACAACTCGTTCCTCAAGAACACGCCGGTGGAGATCAACGAGGTCGAGGTGCCGATCCGCATCCTCTCCTACGGGCTGGTGCCGGATTCGGGCGGGCCCGGCCTGCATCGCGGCGGGCTGGCGACGTTCCTGGAGTTCAGGGTCGCCTCGCCGAACACCGTGGTGACCGCGCGCAACCGCGACCGCACGCGCTTCTGCTCGTGGGGCGCAGACGGCGGCAAACCCGGCAACAACTCTTCCTTCACCCGCAACTTCGACCGCAACGACCCGGTCGATCTCGCCAACACCGACGTCGTCAACCTCGACCCGGGCGATTCCATGCGCATCACCGCGGGCGGCGCCGGCGGCTGGGGCGACCCGACGGAGCGGGATCCGGCGAAGGTCCTGTTCGACGTGCAGCAGGGCAAGGTGTTCCTGGAATCGGCCGAGCGCGAGTACGGCGTCGTCATCCGCGACGGCGCCGTGGACGCCGAAGCGACGGCGGCGCGGCGGGCCGCCATGCGCGCCGCGCCGCGGCCGACCGGCCGCTTCCAGTACAATGCGGCGCGCGTCGAGTACGAGAAGCTGTGGACGGCCGCCAACTACGACGCCTTGACCGGCCTGCTGCAGCGCCTGCCGGTCCACTGGCGCTACTTCGTCAAGCGCCGGGTCTTCGAGCGCATCGACCGCATGCCGGCGGCCGAGCGCAGGGGCGACGGCAGCGAAGTGCGGCGCGCCTTCCACGTCGTGGTCGGCGAGTTCCCCGAGCTGGCGCCGCTGTTCGCGGAAGCCGCGGACTGAGGATCGCGCGCGTGGACATCCACTTCGAGAACCGCCGCGTCATCGTCACCGGTGCGGCCCGCGGCATCGGCAGCGGGATCGCCCGGGCATTCGCCGAGCGCGGCGGCCACGTCTTCGCCTGCGACCTGCTGGAGAGCGAGCTGGCGGCCCTGGCGGCGTCGGTGCGGCCGGGCCGCGGCGGCCGTCTCGAGACGCGGGTGGTCGACATCACCGACGGCGCGGCGGTGCGCGCCTTCGTGGCCGATGCCGTCGGCGGCGGTGCGCCCGACGTGCTGGCGCTGGTCGCCGGGGGCGTGCGCGGCCAGTCGCCGCGGCCGATCGAGGACGTGCCCGAGGACGACTGGCGGGCCATCTACGACGCCAACGTCATGGGCGTGTTCCATGTCGCGCGTGCGGCGGTGCCGGCGATGAAGGCCGCAGGGCGCGGGCGCATCGTCACCATCTCCAGCGGCGCCGGCCTGCGCCCCAGCCTGACCGGCATCCAGTCCTACTGCTCGTCCAAGCACGCGGTCGTCGGACTGACGCGCCAGCTCGCCCAGGAGCTCGGGCCGTTCGGCATCACCGTGAACTCGGTGGCGCCCGGCTTCCTGCGCACCAGTCCCGACTACGAGCGGCAGTGGCAGGGCTACGGCGAGGCCGGCCAGAAGGCGATGATCGCGCGTATCCCCATGCGCCGTCTCGGCGAGCCCGAGGACATCGCCTACGCGACGCTGTTCCTCGCATCCGACTACGCCTCGTGGATCACCGGGCAGGTGCTGCCCGTCTCCGGAACGCCGTTCCCCTAAAGGCACAAAGGAGAGAGCCCATGGCCGTCCGACCGGTTCCGTCCGTCCCGACCCCGCCCGCCGAGCTGGAGCCCTGGCAATGGCCGGAGGCGCAGTGGCGGGCGATCGTCGACCACGTCCGCGCCGGCCGCGCCCTGCGCCCCTCGGTCTGGCCGAACGGCGCGCGCTGCGCCGTGGCGCTGTCCTTCGACAGCGACCACGAGACCAACGAGCTGCGCGACGGCGGCAAGTCGTTCGGGCGGATGAGCCAGGGCCAGTACGGCAACCGCCAGGGCGTGCCGCGCATCCTGACCATGCTGAAGAAGTACGACGTGCCGGCCAGCTTCTACGTGCCCGCCGTCGTCGCCACCCTCTATCCCGACGAGCAGCGCCGCGTCGTCGCCGAGGGCCATGAGGTCGCGATCCACGGCTGGATCCACGAGCGCAACTCCATCCTCCCGGCGGCCGACGAGCGCGACCTGCAGATGCGCGCGGCCGACGTCCTGGAGAAGGTGACGGGCGTCCGGCCGGTCGGCATCCGCACGCCGTCGTGGGACTTCAGCCCGAACACGCTGGCCATCACCAGGGAGATGGGGCTGCTCTACGACAGCTCGCTGATGGCCGACGTCGACTGCTACGAGCTCCTGATGGACGGCGAGGAGACCGGGATCGTCGAGCTGCCGGTCGAATGGATCCGCGACGACGCGGTCTACTTCAGCATGCTGCGCTTCGGCGGACTGCGCCCCTACACCCCGCCCGAGGGGGTCTTCGACATCTTCCGTCGCGAGTTGGAGGCGGCCCATGCCGAGGGCGGGCTCTTCCAGCTCACCATGCATCCGCATATCACCGGCTACCGGTCGCGCATCTGGATCCTGGAGGAGATCATCCGCCATGCCCAGGCGCTCGGCGGCGTGTGGTTCGCCACGCACGCCGACATCGTCCGCTACGTCAAGAAGGCGTGCTGAGAACAATGGCTGAGAACAGAGGAGGGAAGGCAATGAGCACGAAGGCCCTGGTTCTGGCGGCGGCGCTCGCCGCGGCCCTGCTGCCCGCGACCGCGTCGGCGCAGGGCAAGTATGTCCACGCGAACAACAGCAACTACGACACGCTCGACCCGCATGCGGTGTTCGACGTCGGCCGCGCCGCCACCCGCATCAACATGTACGACGGCCTCTACCGCTGGGTCGACAACCCGCCCAAGCAGATCCCCTGGCTGGCTGAGAGCCACGAGATCTCCCCCGACGGCCTGACCTGGACGTTCAAGCTGCGCAAGGACGTCAAGTTCCACGACGGCACGCTGATGACCGCCGACGACGTGGTCTACAGCATGGAGCGCATCCTGGCGGTGAAGCGCGGCGTCGGCGGCCTGCTCGGCCCGATGGTGGCGCCCGGCAACACCAAGGCGCTCGACGCCGGCACCGTACAGTTCAAGCTGAGCGAGCCGTCGGCGCTCTTCGGCGCGCTCGTGGCCGACATCGCCGTCGTCAACTCCAAGCTCGTCAAGCGCAACGAGAAGGACGGCGACTGGGGTCAGGCCTGGCTGGCGAAGAACGAGGCGGGCACCGGCTCCTACAAGCTGAAGCGCTACGATCCCGCCATCGGCTTCATCGCCGAGCGCTTCAAGGACCACTTCTACCCATGGGGCCCGAAGTACTTCGACGAGATCGAGTTCCGCACGGTGCTGGAGACCAATACCCGGATTCTCGGCCTCATCAAGGGCGACTATCACGGCCTCGACGGCTACCTCACGCCCGACGCCATCGACCGGCTGCGCGCCGCTCCCGGCGTGCAGGTCATCGAGGAAGAGTCGATGCGGGTCTTCCAGGTCTCGTTCAACAACCAGCGGCCGCCGCTCGACGACGTCAACCTGCGCAAGGCGCTGTCCTACGCCTTCGACTACGACGCGATCATCAACGACATCATGAAGGGTACGGTCATCCGTAACCCGACGATCATCCCCAACAACATGTGGGGCGCGCCCAAGGACGTGAAGGGCTATACCTACGACCTCGAAAAGGCGAAGGAGTACCTCGCCAAGGTCAAGCAGCCGATCCGCCCGCTCGCCATGGGCACGCTGGCCGGGTTCAGCGATACCGAGCAGGTGGCCGCCATCCTGCAGAACGGCGCACGCAAGATCGGCGTCGAGATCAAGCTGGAATCGGCGCCCTGGGGCGTGGTCTCCAGCCGCACGCAGAACGACGACCAGATGTACGACATCGTCGGCTATCCGAAGAGCACCTTCTACGCCGACCCGAACAACTGGCTGGGCGAGCTCTTCGGCTCGCGCTACATCCCGACCCGCAACGTCGCCCGCTACCGCAACCCGGAAGTCGACAAGCGCATCGAGAAGGCCATGCTCGCGACCACGCCGCAGGCCGAGCGGCAGCGGCTGAACGAGGAGGCCGCGCGCATCGTCTTCGACGACGCTCCCGGCATCTGGGTCTACAACACGAAGTGGTTCGGCCCCTACTCGGCCAAGGTCGGCGGCGTCCGCTTCTCGCCGATCGGCAACGGCCAGGAGATGCGCTGGGCGTACTTCAAGTAGGCTGAAGGAAGGGAAGGCCGGGGCGTCCAGCGCCCCGGCCGGCTTCGTCCATGCGGCGCTTCGAGATCATACTGACGCGGCTGCTCTGGCTGGTGCCGACCGTCGTCGGGCTGGTGGTGATCGTGTTCGCCATCGCCAACGTGGTGCCGACCGATCCGGTGCGCATCATCGCCGGCGAGAACGCCAACCCCGAGCAGATCGAGGCGCTGCGCGTCAAGCTCGGCTACGACAAGCCGCTCTACGTGCAGCTCCTGCGCTACTTCGCCGACCTGCTGCACGGCGAGATGGGCACCAGCCTCTACAGCCAGCGGCCGATCATCGACGATTTGACGTCCCGCCTGCCGGCGACGCTGGAGCTGACGCTGGCGGCCATCCTGCTGGCGGTCGCGCTCGGCATCCCGCTCGGCGTCGTCTCGGCGCTCAGGCGCAACAGCCTGCTCGACCACGGCCTGCGCGTCGTCACCGTGTCGGGCCTGGCGATCGCCAGCTTCTGGCTCGCCATGGAGCTGCAGTTCCTCTTCGCGATGAAGCTCGCCATCGCGCCCCTCAACGGTCGCATCGCCGGCTTCGGGCCGGACACCGTCACCGGCCTCTTCATCGTCGATTGCCTGCTTTCCTGGGACATCGAATCGCTCGGCTCGGCGATGCGGCACCTGGCGCTGCCGGCGCTGACCCTGGCCCTGCCGGCGGCCGCGACGATCGTGCGCTTCACCCGCGCCGGCGTGCTGGAGGTGATCAACAGCAGCTCGGTGCTCTACCAGAGCGCCATGGGGCTGCCGCGGCCGATCATCGTGTGGAAGTACGTGCTGCGCAGCGCCCTCATCTCGACCGTCACGCAGATCGGGTTGATCTTCGGCGTGCTGCTGTCGGGTGCCGTGGTGGTCGAGGCGGTCTTCGACTGGCCGGGTCTCGGCACCTTCGCCGTGCAGTCGATCCTGCAGTCGGACCACAAGGCGATCATGGGCTTCACCATCTGGGCGGGCTGCATGTTCGTGCTCATCAACCTGGCCGTCGACGTGCTGCAGACGGTCATCGATCCGCGCAGCACGCGATGAGGTCGCTGCGCCGCTTCCTCGCCGACCGGGCGGCCCTGCTCGGCACGGTCCTGATCCTGCTGCTGGTGCTGGCCGCCGTGCTGGCGCCGGTGCTCGCCCCCTATCCGAGCGATGTCTTCGACTTCCACACCGCGAACCGCCTGCGGCCACCCAGCGACGCGCACTGGCTCGGCACCGACCGCATGGGCAGCGACATCCTGAGCCGGCTGCTGTTCGGCGCCCGCATCACCATCGCCATCGCCGTCATCGCGGTCGGCACCGCGGTGGTGATCGGCGTGCCCATCGGCCTCGTCGCCGGCTTCTACGGCGGCTGGCCGGGCGATATCCTGATGCGCGTCTCCGACGTCTTCCTGGCGGTGCCGCAGATCGTGCTGGCCATCGCCATCGCCCAGACGCTGGGCCCGTCGATCGAGAACGTCATCCTCGCCCTCAGCCTGACCTACTGGCCGTTCTGGGCGCGCCTGGTCTACGCCGAGACGCGCTCGCTGAAGAACGAGGTGTTCGTCGAATCCGCGATCGCGCTCGGCGCCTCGCCGCTGCGCGTCATGGTCATGCACGTCCTGCCGAACATCGCATCGGCGATCATCGTGCGCACCTCGATCGGCATGGGCGCCACCATCCTGACGGCGGCGGCGCTGGGCTTCCTCGGCCTCGGCGCGCCGTCGCCGACGCCCGAGTGGGGACGCATGATCGCCGAATCGCGAGAGTTCCTGCCCGACGCTTGGTGGTACGCGACGGCTCCCGGCATCGCCATCTTCCTCGTCGTCATGGGCTTCAACCTGCTGGGCGACGGGCTGCGCGACATCCTCGACCCGCGCATCCGCCGGGGAGCCGCGGGCAAGGCATGACGGCGCTGCTCGAGGTTCAGGACCTTAAGCTCGGATTCCGCACCGAGGGGGGGCTCGCCCGCGTGCTCGACGGGGTGAACTTCCGCATCGACGCGGGCCAGGTGATGGGCCTAGTCGGCGAATCCGGCTGCGGCAAGACGACCCTCGCGCGCGCCGTGCTGGGCGTGCTGCCGCACCACGCCGCACAGATCGACCGCGGGCGCATCCTCTTCCGCGGCACCGACCTGCTGGGTGCCGACCCGCGCATGGTGAACGACCGCATCCGCGGCCGCGCCATCACCTTCGTGCCGCAGGATCCGTTCACCAGCTTCAGCCCCGTGTTCACCGTCGGCGCGCAGATCATGGACATCATGAAATGGAAGTCGCCGCGCCGGCCGGCCGACAATGGCGGCGCGCGCCTGCCGGCGCTGCTGCGTCCCTATCCCGGGGCACGCCGGCGCGCCGACCGGGCCGCCGTCCTGGAGCTGCTCGATGCGGTGCAGCTGCCGCAGCCCGAGCGCATCCTCGCCAAGTACCCCCACGAGCTGTCCGGCGGTCAGCGCCAGCGCCTGATGATCGCCATGGCACTGCTGACCGAGCCCGATCTCGTCATCGCCGACGAGCCGACGACGGCGCTCGACGTCACCATCCAGGCGCAGATCCTGGGCCTGCTGCGCCGGCTGGCGACCGAGCGCGGCGTCGCCGTGCTGCTGACCACCCACGATCTCGGCACCGCCTACGAAATCTGCGACGCGATCACCGTGATGTATGCCGGGCAGGAGGTGGAATCGGCACCGATCGACCGCTTCTTCCGCAGCCCGGCCCACCCCTACACGGCGCGCCTGCTGGCGAGCCTGCCGAAGAGCGAGGGGACGGTCGCCGGCATCCCCGGCGAGGTGCCGAGCCTGCTGCGGCCGCCGGGAGGCTGCCGCTTCAATCCGCGCTGCGATCGCGCCGGCCCGGAATGCACGGCCGAGCGGCCGGCCGCGACGCGGCGCGCCGACTTCCATCTCGTGCGCTGCCACCACCCGCTGGCGGAGGCGGCGCCGTGAGCGAGGCGATCCTCTCGGTCCGCGCGCTGCGCCGCTGGTTCCCGGTGCGCGGCGCCTTCAACCGGCGCCGCGGCTGGGTGAAGGCGCTCGACGACGTCTCCTTCGACCTCCGGCAGGGCGAGATCCTGGGTCTCGTCGGGGAGTCGGGCTGCGGCAAGTCGACCCTGGGCAAGACCATCATGGGGATCCACCAGCCCGATGCCGGCGAGATCTGGTTCGAGGGCCGGCAGATCGCCGGCCTGTCGCCCGCCGCCAGCCGGCCGGTGCGCCGCCATCTGCAGTACGCCTACCAGGACCCCGGCGCCTCCCTCGACCCGCGCTGGAAGATCGGCCGCTCGCTACACGAGCCCCTGGTCATCCACACCGACCTTTCGGCCGCCGACCGCGAGGCGCGGGTGCGCGAGATCCTGAAGGCCGTCGGCCTGCCGCAGAGCCATCTCGACCTTTATCCGCACGAGATCTCCGGCGGCCAGCAGCGCCGCGTCGGGCTGGCACGGATCCTGACGCTGCATCCCAAGGTCGTCATCCTCGACGAGCCGACCTCGGGTCTCGACGTCTCCGTGCAGGCGACGGTGCTGGCCCTCTTCCGCGAGCTCCGCGACGCCTTCGAGCTGACCTACATGTTCGTCAGCCACGACCTCGCGGTGGTGCGCATGATGTGCAGCCGGGTCGCCGTCATGTATCTCGGCCGCGTCGTCGAGATCGGGCCGACGGACCGCATCTTCGCCGCGCCGCAGCACCACTACACCCGCTCGCTGCTGGCGGCGATCCCACAGATCGGCGGCCCGCGCGTCACCCGCGACTTCTGGCTGAAGGGCGAGCCGCCCGATCCGGCCAACCTGCCGTCGGGCTGCCGCTTCCGCACGCGCTGTCCGCGGGCCGAGGCGCGCTGCGCCGAGGTGGAGCCGGTGCTCGCCCCGTCGGGAGACCGCGAGGTGGCGTGCCACTTCCCGGCCGCCCCGGAGGGCCCGGATCGTCAGGCCGAGATGCGATAGCCGTAGGCCGCGGCGAGATCGATCACGGCGGGGCGCGCCAGGACCGCGCGTTCCTCGGCACCGAGGGACGGCTCCTGCCGGGAGCCGCGAACCCGAACGGCGAGCACGTCCGCCGAGAATCGCTCCGCGGCGATTCCCAGATGCTCCGACAGCGACCGCGTCGCGGCCGCCGGGTCGCCCGTCAGGTCCTCGTAGCGCAGCTGCAGGACCCGGGGGTCGGTCAGGTTCAGGAAGGACGCGCACGCCCTCTGCCATTGATCGATCGTGCTTTCGGCCGCCCCGCCGGTCGACCGCCATTCCATGGTCGCGCCCGACGCCAGCACCCCGGCGGGGTGACGTACGAGGAAGACCACGCGGCCGGCGGGAAACAGCGACAGCAGCAGCTTCGCCATGGCGGCATCGTAGCGGACCTCCTTGAACCCCCAGCGGGCGATCCCGCGCTCGCGCGTGGCCGGGGCATAGGCAGCCACCAGAAAGCCCCGAAGCGCCGGAAGCAGGAATGCCTCGATGTCCGGGCTGACGTTGGCGATCCACGCCGCGCTCGGCGAATGCCGCAGCTCCTGCAACTGCCGCCGCCCCATGTCGCGCATCGTCCACATGTCGGCAAAGGCTCGCGGCATTCCCGCCAGCAGACCCGCGTGCTCCCCCCAGATGAAGACCCGGCCCGTCGAGTTGAGATACCTCTGGAGCAGCGTGCTGCCGCAGCGCCACGCACAGCCCAGGACGAACACCGGCCCTTCGGCCCGGCCGCCGGATGGTGAGTGCCCGACTCCCCCGGCGCCACGCATCGTCCTCCCCCTGCCGTGTCGGGCGACGTTAAGGGCGGCCCGCCGCGACGGCAAGCCGACGGCACCGGCCATTGACAGCCGGCACCCCCGGAACGACGCTCGCACCATGGCGGAGCACATTCCGCCGTCACCGCCGGAGGCACGCTTCCGGCCGCAACGAGACCCAGCGGAGGAAACATGCCGATCTCGACCGTTCGCGCCCTGGCGGGCGCCGGGGCCGTCGCCGCCGGCCTCGCGCTCACCGCCCCCGCCGACGCGCAGACCCTGTGGAAGGGCTATACCTTCATCCCCTCGGTGACGCACGCCGCGTTCAAGAACCTGGAGGCCATGGGAGCGGAGTTCGCCAAGGTCTCGGGCGGGCGCATCCAGGTGCGCAGCAGCGCCGGCGGCCAGCTTCCCGTCAATGCGACGTCGATCACGCAGGCGGTCGGCGAGGGCATCATCACCTACGCCCAGGACGGCTTCTACACCGGCAACATCCAGATCGGCGCCCTGCCCTTCCTGCCGATGCTGGCGGGCAGCTACGAGGACTTCCGCAAGATCGTCGACCTGCTGCGACCCTATCTCGACCGCGAGCTCGACAAGCGCGGCGTCAAGCTGCTGGCGACCTACAACTTCCCGCAGCAGACGATCTGGTGGACCTCGGATCTGACGGGGATCGAGCAGCTCCAGGGCCGCAAGCTGCGGGTCGCCAACAACCCGCAGGCGCAGTTCTTCCAGCAGCTCGGCGCGATCCCGGTGACCCTCGGCTCGCCCGAGGTGGCGTCGGCCCTGCAGCGCGGCGTCGTCGACGGCGTGATCACGGCCAGCGCCGGCGGCGGCCTGCTGTGGGGCGACATGTTCAAGTCGAACTACCGGGTGACGATCTGCTGGGACAACTTCCTGATCATCGTCAACAAGGAGGCGTTCGAGAAGCTGCCGGCCGACGTGCAGCCGAAGATCGTCGCCGCGGCGCAGCAGCATGCCGAGGCGCTGAGCAAGGAGCTGGCGGAGTCCGAGGTCACCAGCACCGAGATGCTGAAGGGCAAGGGCATCAAGTTCCACATGCCGACGGACGACGTGGTCAAGGCGATGACGGCGCGCGCCGAGCCGGTGTGGAACGACTGGGCGAAGGGCGTCGGCCCGCAGGCGGTCGAGGCGCTGGCCAAGGCACGTCAGGCGATCGGGCGGTAGCGCGGCGGGCGGGCGGCGCCGACGCCGCCCGCCTACCGGTCGAACATCTGTCCCGGCAGCCAGAGCGCGATTTCCGGAAACAGGGTCAGGACACCGGCGAAGCCGATGATCAGGAACCAATAGGGCGCACAGCCGAGATTGACGTCGCGCAACGACCAGCCGGAGATGCCCTGGACGACGAAGAGGTTGATCCCGAAGGGCGGCGTGATCTGGCCGAGCTCGACCATCACCACCAGCATCACGCCGAACCAGATGCCGTCGAAGCCGAAGCCGACCACGGCGGGATAGAGCAGCGGCACGGTCAGCACGATCATGCCGATGCTGTCCACCACGCAGCCCAGCACGATGTACATGAGGATGATCGCCACGAGGAACTGGTAGTGGTCGAGGCCACTCGACACCAGGATGCGGGCGATGTTCTCCGACACGCCGACATTCTCGACCGCGTAGGCGAAGATGAAGGCGGTCAGGATGATGAACAGGAGCGAGCAGCTGATCTTGACGGTGTTGACGAGCGCCGCGTGGAAGCGCGCCCAGTCGAGGTCGCCCCAGACGAGGCCGACGAATACCGCGAGCGAAGCACCGATCGCCCCCGCCTCGGTCGGCGTGGCGAAGCCGAAATAGATGCCGCCCAGCACCGCCATCATCAGGACGATGAAGGGCACGAGGTCGAGCAGCGCGCGCAGCTTCTCGGGGAGCGACACCGTGCCCTCCTCGCGCGGCGCCACACCGGGTCGCAACCGGGCGACGATGGCGATATAGACCATGAAGACCAGCGCCAGCAGGATGCCGGGCACCATCCCCGCCATGAACAGCCGGGCGATCGAGGTCTCTGTGAAGGTGCCGTAGATGATCATCGGGATCGACGGCGGGATGAGGATGCCGAGGGTGCCGCCGGCGCACAGCGAGCCGGCGGCCATCCGGCGGTCGTAGCCGCGCCGATCGAGCTGCGGCAGCGCCACCGTGCCGATCGCCGCCGCGGTGGCGACCGAGGAGCCGCTGATCGCCGCGAACATGGCGCAGCCCGCGACGTTGGTCTGCAGCAGCCCGCCCGGCAGGCCGCGCACCAGCTTGGTCAGCCCGATGTAGAAGCGCTGGCTGACGCCGCTCTGCAGCAGGATGTCGGCCATCAGGATGAAGAGCGGGATGGCCGTCAGCGTGAAGCTGTTGACGCTGCCCCAGGTGACGAGGCCGAGCGCCCGGAAGCCGATCCAGCCTTCCGCGAAGTACAGCGACACCAGCGCCGCGATGCCGATCGCGAAGGGAATCCACATGCCGCCCAGCAGGAAGGCGAGCAGCACGCCCACCGCCAGCGCGAAATCGGCGACCCAGCCGCTCATGGCGCCACGCTCTCCCCGGCGGCCGGAAGCCGTCCGCTGATCCGCGCGATGTCGCGCACGATCTCCGCGAGCAGGCCGAGGACGATCAGGGCAGCACCGACGGGCAGCACCACCTGGGGCAGCCAGATCGGCGTCTCCATCAGCGTCGGAGCCACCATGCCGCGCTGGTGCGAGCTGACCGCCAGCCGCGCCATCTGGTGCAGCAGGATGATCGCGAAGCCGAGCGACGCGATGTCGTAGGCGAGGTCGACGACGTGCCGCAGGCGGCGCGGCAGCGCCACGATGATGAACTCGACGCGCAGCAGCGCCTCCTGGCGCAGGCTGTAGGCGGCACCCAGGAAGAGCAGCGCCGCCACGAGATATCCGCAGGTCTCGTCGACGATGGTCAGCGAGAAGCCGAGGAAGGACCGGCAGACGACCTCGAGCGTGATCAGCACCATCATCGCCACGAGGCACAGCTCGGCCCCATGCATGCCGACGCGGATCAGCCCGTCGATCGCGCGCACGGCCGCCGTCACGCGCGGCGCGCCTGGACTTTCGACCACCACCGGCTCCCCCCGACAGGAATTGTCGTTCTTGGCGACGACGGTAGGCGCCGCTCCGGCCGTGCGCAAGGCCGCCGGCCGGCCGCTCGTCAGCCGGCTGGACGCGGCCGCACCAGGACGACGGCGGCGCCGGCGAGCTGCATGGCGATGCAGACGATCAGCGCCCAGAAGTAGCCGCCCGTCGTCTCACGGATGAGGCCGAGCAGGCCCGGCCCGAAGGCGAAGGTGACCTGGTTCACCGCGACCACGAGGGCGACCGTGCGCGCGAAGTGGGCCTTGGGGAACTCCTGCTGCACGATGAGCGCGGGGAAGGTGATGAGGTTGCCGACGCCGAGGCCGAACAGGACACAGCCCGCATGGAGCATCGCCGGCGAGCCGGCCTGCAGAAGCATG
>JADZBA010000282.1 GCA_020852355.1 Alphaproteobacteria bacterium | reverse complement strand
CGCAGCCCGGCGCGCAGCACCTCGCTGGCGTTCTGGTAGCGCCCCTGCTCGACGAGGTCGGCGATCATCCGGTCCTGGGCCTCGGTGATCACGACGTTGCGGGTCGGCATGTCCCCTCCGCGTTCCAGGCGGCATCTTATCCCGATTGGCAGATCCTGCCAACGCTACTGCGCCGGGATCGCCGTGTCCGCGTTGTCGGCCGGGCGATAGTCGGGCACGAGCCGGCGCAGCAGCAGCAGCGTGGTGTCGCCGTGGCCGGCGCGCGCCGTCTCGACGATCTCGTCGAGGCCGCGCGCCAGGAAGGCGGCGTCGACGGTGCGCGGGGCGGCGCGGCGGATCGCCGGGTGGGCGGTCGGCATCAGCGCCTCGGCGTCGTGGAACAGCTCCTCCGCCAGCTTCTCGCCGGGGCGCAGGCCGACGAACGCGATCTTCACGTCGCTGTCCGGGCGGCGCCCGGCCAGGCGGATCATCTGCCGCGCGAGGTCGACGATGCGCACCGGCTCGCCCATGTCGAGGACGAAGATCTCGCCGGCGATCGCCTCGCCCTCCACGCCCAGCACGGAGGCCTGGAGGACCAGCTCGACCGCCTCGCGCACGGTCATGAAGTAGCGCGTCATCTCCGGATGGGTGACGGTCAGCGGCCCGCCGGCGGCGAGCTGGCGCTGGAACAGCGGCACCACCGAGCCGGTCGAGCCGAGCACGTTGCCGAAGCGCACGGTCACGAAGCGGGTGCCGCCCGCGCGGCGGCGCTCGACGAGGTCGAGGGCCTGGCACCAGCTCTCCGCCAGGCGCTTGGTGGCGCCCATGACGTTGAGCGGGTTGACCGCCTTGTCGGTCGAGATCAGCACCATCGCGCGCACGCCGGCCGCCCGGCAGGCGTCGGCGACATGGCGGGTGCCGACGGCGTTGGTCAGCACGCCTTCGAGCGGGTTCAGCTCGACCATCGGCACGTGCTTCAGGGCGGCGGCGTGGAACACCAGCTCGGGCGCCTCGGCGGCGATCGCCGAGGCGATGCGGTCGCGGTCGCGCACGTCGGCCAGCAGTGCCGCGCGCGGCAGTTCGGGATGGCGCTCGGCCATCTCCATGTCGATCGCGTAGAGGTTGAGCTCGCTCGCGTCGAGCAGCGCCAGCCGCGCCGGGCCGAAGGCGGCAATCTGGCGCGTCAGCTCGCCGCCGATGGTGCCGCCCGCCCCGGTGACCAGCACCCGGCGGCCGGCGATCAGCGCCCGCATCCGGTCGCGGTCGAGCACGGCCTGCGGCCGACCGAGCAGGTCCTCGATGGCGACCGGGCGCACGGCGACCGGGTCGTCGATGCCCGGCCGCAGGTCGGTCAGGCGCGGCAGTCGGGCGAGCGTCAGCCCCTCGGCGCTCGCCTCCTCGACGAGACGGGCGAGGCGCGCCGGCGCGATGTCCTCCTTGGTGACGATCAGCCGCTGCGGCCGGCGGCCCTGGCGGGTCAGGCGGGCCAGCACCGCGCGGAACTCGTCGATCGTGCCGAGCACGTCGACCTTGCGGATCTCGCGCCCGACCCGCCCGGCCCCGTCGGCGAGGATGCCGACCACGGCGAAGGGCGCGTCGCGCCGGCTGTCCATGTCGCGGATGAAGGTCTCGGCCGGGTCGCCGGCGCCAACCAGCACGACCGGCACGCGCCGCACCGTGTCGCGCTTCAGGACCGTGTCGAGCCGCCCGTCCTTGAGGATGCGGTAGAGGGCACGGGGGCCGATCAGGAAGGCGCTCAGCACGAACCAGTTGATGACGATGCTGGAGCGCGGCAGCAGCTCGAGCCGGGTGGCGATGAACACCACCACGGTGAAGAGCAGGATGGCGATGCTGACGGCGCGGACGATCGCCATCATGTCGTCGAGCGACGCGTAGCGCCAGATGCCGCGATAGAGCCCCGTCGCCCAGAACACCACCGCGCAGACCAGGGCCAGCGCCGCGGCATGGCCGAGCACGTAGTCGATCGGGTAGCCCGAGAAGGTCTCGCCGCCCAGGCGCAGGAGGAGGGCGACGGGGAACGACAAGGCGGCCATCGCGATGTCGTGACCGTAGGCGACGAGGGCGCGCAGGTTCAGCCGGCTCATGAGTCCCACCACTCTACCACGGCCGGCTCACGGCGCCCGCATCAGCGCCGCCAGCTCCGCCGCCGGGGGCGTCGCCGGGCGCCAGCCGAGGGCCGCGAGGCCCGAGGCGTCGACCTCCAGCGACTGGGTGAGGCGAGCCAGGGCGGCACCGCCGCCGAGCATCGCCAGGACGCGGAACAGGGCGGACGGCAGCGGCCACAGCCGCGGCGGCCGGCCGGCCGCCGCGGCCAGCGCGCGCACCAGCTCCGCCGTCGAAGGGTGCCAGTCGGCGACGAGGAAGCGGCCGCCCGCCGCCGCCGGGTGGCGCAGGCAGGTCTCGATGGCCGTCGCGAGGTTGCCGACGCCGACGAGGCTGCGGCGGTTGTCGAGCCCGGCGAAGGGCAGCGGCAGGCCGGAGCGGACGAGGCGGGCGAGCGCGCGCAGGTTGCCGGCCGCACCGGGGCCATAGACCAGCGGCGGACGCACGATCGCGGTCTCGAGGCCCGCGATCGACACCAGGACATCCTCCGCGTCGCGCTTGGAGCGGGCGTAGGCGTCCTCCGGCGCCGGCGGATCGCCGTCGCGGAAGGGCCGGCCGGGCAGCGTCCGCTCGCCCAGCACCTTGACGCTGCTGACGAAGACGAGACGGCGGACGCCCGCGCGCCGCGCCGCCTCGGCGAGCCCGCGCGTCGCCGCGACGTTGACGGCGGCGAAGGCGGCGTCCGGATCGGCCGCGCGCTCGCGCATGACATGGACGCGTGCGGCGAGATGGACGACGGCGTCGACACCGTCGAGCGCCCGCGACCAGTCGACCGGCGCGGCGAGGTCGCCGACGACGACCGCACCTTCCGGCGCCCCCTCGGCCCGGCGCACCGCCGCCACGACCGCGACGCCCGAGGCGGCGAGGCGCGCCGTCAGCGCCCGCCCGACGAAGCCGGCAGCACCGGTCACCAGCACCCTCACCGCCGCCGGCCCAGCTCGACCAGCAGCAGCAGCACGACGACGGCGGCGACGGCCAGCGCCGGCAGCGGCGCCGCGAGCGACCAGCCGGCGCACCCCAGGAGCGCCGCGTCGGCCGCCGCCACCCGTCCCGCCACGGCGGCGTGGGACAGGCCGCCCTGCACGGCGCGCTGGTAGAGATGCTCGCGATGCGGCCGCCACACCGCGGCGCCGCGCGCCAGCCGGCGCAGCAGCGTCAGCGTCGCGTCGGCGAGATAGTAGAGCGGCAGGATGAGGGCGGGCGCCCAGACGCCGCGCGCCGCCAGCGCCAGCAGCAGCCCGCCGGCGAGATAGCCGACCGGCACGCTGCCGACATCGCCGAGGAAGACGCGCGCCGGTTGCCAGTTCCAGGCGAGGAAGGCCAGGGACGTCGCCGCCAGCGCCGCGCCGGGCGCCGCCTCGCCCGCCGTCCCGGCGAGGACGGCGACGAGGGCGATGCCGCCGCCGATCGCCGCCGACTCGACCCCGGTGATGCCGTCGATGCCGTCCATGAAGTTGTAGAGGTTGGCGAACCAGATCCAGGCGAGCACGGCGAAGGCGAGGTCGACCCACGCCGGCACCATGCCCTGCAGGACCGGGCCGGGCAGCAGTGCGGCCGCCGGCAGCACCGCGGCGGCCTGCGCGAGGAGGCGCAGCCCGGCCGGCACGTGCCCGCGGTCGTCGCGCCAGGAGACCAGGGCGAGCAGGACGGCGCCGCCGAGTGCGGCCCAGCGCCAGGCGGGCCCGCCGTCGAGCGCCGTCGCCACGGCCCAGGCCGGGAGCAGCCCGGCGAGCATCCCGAGGCCGCCGCCGCGCGGCACCGGCACGGTGTGCGAGGAGCGATGGTTCGGCCGGTCGAGGATGGCGCGGCGCGTCAGCCACGCCAGCACGCGGCCGGTCGCGGCCCAGGCGACGAGGCCGGCGGCAGTGGCGAGCAGCAGGACGGCGGGCCAGGAAAGGAGGGCGAGCTGCCCCACCTCACCCCGATCCTCGCTGCGCCGCCCTCCGCAACGCACGGAGCACGGAGAGGGGGCGTCGCGCCGCGGCGCTCACGCCTTGCGGTCCTCGCGCTGGAGGGCCCATTTCACGACGGCGCCGTCGTCGCCGGTGGTGCCGGACAGCACGATCTGCTGGGTGCGGCGCGGCTCGCCGCGGCCGCCGAGATAGATCCCCTCCGCCAGCGTCACCACGGCGCCCGCGGCGCGCAGCCGCCAGCCCAGGCCGCCCTGGGTGCGCAGCAGCGCCGTCTCGCCGCTCTGGGCGAGCGACACCTGGACGGCGGGATGGATGTGGAAGCGCACGGCGAAGCCCCGTCCCGCCTCGCCGGTCAGGCGGTCCTCGCCGCGCAGGTCGTCGCCGGCCGCCCCGAGGTAGAGCATGCGCCGGTGCTCGACGCCGCAGGACGGGACATAGCCGTCGTGGCTCGCCTCCAGCACCGTCGCGCCCTCGGCCTCGCGGCGTTCGCAGCTCACCGTCCTCGGCCGGCGGCCGATGCCGTGGCCGGCGATCACCTCGGCGCTGTTGCGGTCCTCGACCGCCAGCGTCGAATGGGCGGCGGTGGCGCGCTGCGCCAGCTCCCAGTCGCCTTCGCCGCGCGGATGGGCACCGCAGTTGACGATGATGCGCTCGCGCCCGACCGAGAGCTCGAAGGAGAGCAGGCCCGCATGGCTGCCCTGGTCGAAGCCGGGCGGCGGCGGCAGGCCGGTGTCGACGATGACCAGGGTGCGCTCGGCCACCATGCGCTGGAAGCCGGTGTGCGGGGCGCTGTTGGGCGCCCTGCCCTTGGCGTCGGCCTGGGTCAGCACCGCGTCCAGCCATTGCGGATCGCCCTCGCGGGCGCCGTTGAAGAGCGCGAGGCCGCCGTCGCCGTGGCGGAAGAAGCGCAGGATGGGGGCAGCGCGGTCGATCGCCACGGTCAGCGCGTCGGGCACCGGCCGGCGGGCGCCGGCCAGCACGCCGCGGATCTCCACGAGATGGGCCAGCACCGTCGCCTGGGCGCGCGGGTTGCGCGACAGGTGGCCACCGTCCGGCGCGATCTGCCGCGGCAGCTCGCGCTCGAGGATGCGCAGCGCACGGCGCACGGTGCGGTCGGCCTGGGCGATGCAGGTGCCGACCGCGAGCAGGCCCTTGGCCGCCGCGAGGCAGCCCTCGCCGTCGAGCTCCCAGCCGGCGACGCGGCCGAGATGGCGGGCGCCGACGGCGATGCCGTCGAGCAGCCGGCGCTCGAAGGCGGGGTCGCCGCCCGAGAACCAGTCGGCATGGCACAGCCACGCGTACAGCCGCTCCCCCAGCACGTCGCTGCGCCAGGCGACCGGATGCCAGAGCGGCGGCATCGCCAGCCATTCGTCGACCAGCGAGCGTGCGCGCTGGGCAGCCGCCGGCGTGCCGATGGCCCGCAGGTCGCGCAGCCAGCGGAAACCGTGCAGGGCGGCGAGCGTGGCGTTGGGCAGGACCGCGAGCCGCCACATGCCCTCGGCGCGCACCCGGTCGCCGGCGACCCGCAGCTCGCCCGCCATGACGTGGCCGCCATGGATCGGATCGCCCGGCCAGGGGTCGACCGGCAGGCCCGAGACCGCGCGCGGCTGCGAGCCGATCAGCGTCCAGCGATAGGAGGGGGTGTCGAAGAGGGTGGCCGCGATCGTGCGTCCGGCCGTCAGTCCCCATCGCGCCGAGCGGCCGCGCCAGCCCACCGCGGCCCCGTCAGGCGGCGCCCCGAAGGCGCGCGATATTGCAGGAGTAGGCGTCGGGACCGCCGGCGAACGACGCGGTGCCGGCGACCAGGATGTCGGCGCCGGCCGCGACGCAGAGCGCCCCGGTCTCGGCGGTGATGCCGCCGTCGACCTCGAGGGCGATGGCCCGCCCGCTCTCGTCGATGCGCCGGCGCACCGCGCGGATCTTGTCGACCTGGCTCGGGATGAACGCCTGGCCGCCGAAGCCGGGATTGACCGACATGACGAGGATCAGGTCGACGTCGCCGATCAGCTGGTCGAGGACGGCGACCGGCGTGCCGGGGTTGAGCGCGACGCCGGCCTGGCGGCCGAGCGACCGGATGAGCTGCACGGTGCGGTGGATGTGCGGTCCCGCCTCGGGATGGACCGTGACGATGTCGGCACCGGCCTCGACGAAGACCGGGACGAGGCCGTCGACGGGCGCGCACATCAGGTGGACGTCGAACGGCAGCCGCGTGGCGGGGCGCAGGGCGCGCACCACGGCAGGTCCCAGCGACAGGTTGGGCACGTAGTGCCCGTCCATGACGTCGATGTGGATCAGGTCGGCGCCGGCGGCGTCCATCGCCCGCACCTCCTCGCCCAGGCGCGCGAAATCCGCCGACAGGATCGACGGCGCGATGCGCACCGGCTGCCGCATGGCGAGCGTACCTATCAATTGCCGGGGAGTCGCCGCAAGCGGGCGGCGAAGAAACCATCCATTCCACCGCGATCGTACCAGAAGGACGGCAGCGTGCGCAGCATGCCGTCCGGCGTCGCCGCCTCGGGGCATCCCGGGACGTCCGCCGGCCCGATCGGCTCCAGCGCCACCGGGGCGCCGTGAGCGATCAGGGCGGCGATCCGCTCGGGCCCCTCCTCGGGCTGCAGCGAGCAGGTGGCGAAGACGATGCGGCCCCCCGGTCGCGCCATCGCGACCGCGGCATCGAGCAGGCGGTCCTGCAGGACGGCCAGCCGCGCCACGTCCGCGGGGCCGCGCAGATGGGGGATATCGGGATGACGGCGCACGGTGCCGGTCGCCGAGCAGGGTGCGTCGACCAGGATCGAGTCGGCCGGCGCATCGGGCCGCCACACGAGCGCGTCGGCAGTGACGATCGCCGCCCGCAGCCCGAGCCGGCGCAGGTTCTCCTCGAGCTGCGCGCTGCGTCGCGGCGACAGCTCGACCGCGGTCACCGCCGCGCCGGCGGCCGCGAGCTGCGCGGTCTTGCCGCCGGGCGCGGCGCAGAGGTCGAGGACGCGCGCCCCCGCGACGTCGCCGAACAGCCGCACCGGCAGGCCGGCGGCGACGTCCTGGACCCACCATGCCCCCGCATCGTAGCCGGGGAGCGCCGCCACCACGCCGCCCTGGTCGAGACGCAGCGCGCCGGTCGGCAGCGGGGTGGCGCCGAGCCGCTCGGCCCAGCCCCCCGGATCGTCCTTGACCGCGAGGTCGAGCGGCGGCTCGGCGAGATGGGCGAGGCCGATGGCGGCGGCCTGGTCGGCGCCGTAAGCGCGCGTCCAGGAGTCCCACAGCCAGCCCGGCGTGTTGCGCCGCGCCGCCGCGGCGCCGGCGAGCGCCGTGCGCCCGTCGCGCGCGACGCGCCGCAGGACGGCGTTGACCAGCCCCTTCAGCCGGTCGGTGCCGCCGCCCGACAGGGTCTCGACGGTGGCGGAGACGGCCGCATGGGCGGGCGTCCGGAGATGGACGAGCTGGGCCACGCCGAGGCGCAAGGCGGCGCGCGCCCGAGGGTGTGCACCCTCCAGCGGCTCCGAGAGGCATTCGCCGAGGATCGCGTCGATCTCGCCCAGCCGCCGCAGCGCGGTCGCGACGAGCAGGCGGACGAAGGCGCGGTCGCGCCCTTCCAGCCCCTCGCCGCCGCCTTCGGCCAGCGCCTCGTCGAGCGGCCGCCGCCGCTCCAGCACGGCCACCAGGACGGCGGCGGCCGCGCGTCGCGCCGGCAGCCCCGCCGGCGCTTCACGCGGCGCCATCGCGACGGGAGGAACCCTCAGCCCCAGGGACGGCGGCGGCGACCGGGCATGCCGACGCCGAGCCGCTCCGCCAGCTCCTGCAGGCGCGCGATCCGGTTCTCGACCGCGGGATGGGTCGAGAACAGGCTGTCGGCACCGCGCCCGTGCAGCGGGTTGTAGATGAACATGTGCGCGGTCGCCGGATTCTGCTCGGCGGGCTCGTTGGGGATCTGGTCGGCCGCCTGGTGGATGCGCTCCAGCGCCGAGGCGAGCCACATCGGCTGGCCCGCGATCTCCGCGCCGATGCGGTCGGCCTCGTACTCGCGGGTCCGCGAGATCGCCATCTGGACCAGCATGGCGGCGATCGGCGCCAGCACCATCAGCAGGATGCCGCCGATCATGCCGAGCCCTCCGCCGCGGTTCTCGCCGTTGCTGCTGGAGCCGCCCATGAAGAAGGCCATGTTGGCCAACATCCCGATGGCGCCGGCGATGGTGGCCGTCAGGGTCATGGTCAGCGTGTCGCGATTCCTGATGTGCGCCAGCTCATGCGCCATCACGCCGGCCACCTCCTCGTGGGACAGCCGGTCGAGCAGCCCGGTGGTCGCCGCGACGGCGGCATTCTGGGGGTTGCGCCCGGTGGCGAAGGCGTTGGGCTGGTCGTTCTCGATGATGTAGACCCTGGGCATCGGGATCTCGGCCCGGTCGGCGAGCTGCTCGACGATGCCGTAGAGTCCCGGCGCGGAGCTGCGGTCGACCTCGGTCGCGCCGTACATGCTGAGCACGACCTTGTCCGAGTTCCAGTACGCGAACAGGTTCATCCCCGCCGCGATGAGGAACGCGATGACCATGCCCTGGGCGCCGCCGATCAGGAAGCCGATGCCGACGAAGAGGCCGGTCAGGCCGGCGACCAGTACGCCCGTGCGGAAGTAGTTGCTCATTTGTTCGGTGTCATCCTCCGAGGGAAGAAGTGGCCCGCGGGAAAGCCGCCTTCAAGATCGAGGGCTTCGGCAGCGTCCGCCACCCTCACGTCTCCTTGTGGACCTCGAACGCGACCGTCCTGCCGAGCGCGTGAAAGGCCGCCTCGATCTGCGACACCTGGGAGGTGTGTCGGATGTCGAGCAACCGGTCGACCTGCGGCGCGTGCGCGTGCAGCCGGCGCGCCAGTTCGGCCTTGCGCACGCCGTCCTCGCGGGCCGCCTTGTAGAGTTCCACCTTCATCCTCGTCAGCAGCGGCAGCGTCACGGGATGGCCCCGAACGGCGGTCGGGACCGGAATCTCCTCGCGGTGGGCGATGCGGGCGGCGAGGGCCTCCTCGATCGCATCGACCGCACGCAGCAACGCGTCGGCCTCGTCCTCGCCGAACGTCGTGACCTCCGGCAGGTCGGGGCACGTCACGAGCAGCATATCGCCATCTCGCGCGAGGATCGCTCGATAGTCGAGAGGCGTCATCTTCCGATCCTCCTCGGTTCAGCGGCAAACGCACGGGCCGGCACTTCAGAAGCCGAGGTCCTTCTTGATCTTGGCGACGAGCCCGGGGCGACGAGGCCGGGTCCATTCACCGCGACAACATGGGTGCTGTGCGGCGGCAATACAACACGGATGTTGCGAAATGCGCATGCGATCGAGACGAGCGGAACCTTCAATTCGGCGCTGCCAGGGCCTATCCTGATGGCATGACCGACGACACACCGAAGACGCAGCCGGCACCCCCGGCACCAGCCCGCGCGGACCGCGGGGCCGAGTCCCCGCGCGAGATCGGCGGCCCCAAGGGACCGGAGCCGACCCGCTACGGCGACTGGCAGTTCAACGGCCGCTGCACCGACTTCTGATCCTGGCGGGGTGCGGTACGCTCCTTGCGTCCGCCGCGGCCGGCCCACGATTTACGAACGGAGGAACCATGTCCCGCATCGCCGCGGCCGTCGCCGCCCTCGCCCTGCTGGCGCCGCTGCCCGCCGCCGCCCATGTCGGCGGCGATCTCGGCGGCCTCGCCGCCGGCCTGCTCCACCCGCTGACCGGGCTCGACCATCTGCTGGCGATGGTCGCCGTCGGCCTGTGGGCCGGACAGAGCGGGCGCCCCGCGGTCTGGCTGCTGCCGATCGTCTTCCCGGCCGTCATGGCGGCGGCCGCCGCCGCCGGCGCGGCCGGCTTGGCGCTGCCCGGCGTCGAGGTCGGCATCGCCGCCTCGCTCGCCGCCCTCGGGCTGCTGGTGGCGCTGGCGCTGCGCGCCTCACCCGCCGTCCGCGCCGTCGCCGTCGGCCTCTTCGCCCTGGTCCACGGCCATGCCCACGGCACAGAGCTGCCCGACGCCGCGCACCCGCTGCTGTTCGGCGCCGGCTTCGTCGCGGCCACCCTGCTGCTGCACCTCGTCGGCATCGCGCTGGGCGCCCTGCCGGGGACGCTGGCGGCGAAGACGGTGCGGCTCGGCGGCGGCGCCATCGCCGCCGTCGGCGCGGCGCTGCTGGTGGGCTTCTGACGCCGGGCGACCGCCGCCCGGCCATACGATTTGGTGCCGCGGGCGCGCCCGTGCTACACGGGCGCGCCCGCGGGCTCCGGACCGTCTCCGAGGGGAGCCGCCGCCCGCCGCCGGAACCCTTTCCCTTGCCCGATCTCGCCGTCGTCATCCCCGTCCGCAACGAGGCGGACAACATCGCGCCGCTGGTCGCCGAGATCCGCGCGGCCCTCGACGGCCGACTCGCGTACGAGATCGTCTATGTCGACGACGGCAGCACCGACGACACCGCCGCCCGCGTGCGCGCGCTGCAGCCGGCGACGCCCGGCCTGCGCCTGGTGCGCCACCGCGCGAGCTGCGGGCAGAGTGCCGCGGTGCGCAGCGGCGTCAAGGCGGCGCGCGCGCCGTGGATCGCCACCCTCGACGGCGACGGCCAGAACGACCCCGCCGACATTCCCGGCCTGTGGGCCATGGCGACCGGGCCGGGCGCCCCGCCGGGGCTCGGCCTCGTCGCCGGCCGCCGCCACAAGCGGCAGGACGGCTGGACCAAGCGCTGGGCGTCCCGGTTCGCGAATGCGGTGCGCGCCCGGCTGCTCGGCGACGCGACCCCGGACACCGGCTGCGGGCTGAAGCTGTTCCGGCGCGACGACTTCCTCGACCTGCCGTCCTTCGACCACATGCACCGCTTCCTGCCCGCGCTCTTCATCCGCCGCGGCCAGCGCGTGGTGTCGGTGCCGGTCAACCACCGGCCGCGCACCCGCGGCCGCTCCAACTACGGCAATCTCGACCGTCTCGCCGTGTCGATCGGCGACCTCGCCGGCGTGATCTGGCTGAAGCGCCGCGGCAACCGCCCCGAGATCCTTCCGGACAGCGATTGAGGGCCCGTCATGAACTTCGACATCCCGACGGTCTGGCTCATCGTCGGCTTCGCCGGCCAGGCGTTCTTCTCCGCCCGCTTCTTCGTGCAGTGGATCATGAGCGAGCGGCTGCGCCGGAGCGTCATCCCGGTCGCCTTCTGGTATTTCAGCATCGGCGGCGGCGTGACCCTGCTGGTCTACGCCATCCATCGCGAGGACCCCGTCTTCATCGCCGGCCAGGGCCTCGGCCTGCTGGTCTACGCCCGCAATCTCTGGTTCATCTGGAAGGAGCGGCAGGGCGGGACGGGCGACGCCGCGACCTGACGGCACCGCCCATCGCCGACCAGGCCAGCAGCGCGGTATCGACGACCGCCTGCAGCTCCGCCCGCGTGGCGCCGCCCGCCGCCTGGACCGACATGCCCTGGACGATGGTCGCCACGTAGCGCGCGAGCGCCGCGCAATCGGCACCGGGCGCGAGGTCGCCGTCCGCCTGCGCCCGCTCCAGGCGGCGGCGCAGCGCCGCCTCGCCGTCGGCGCGCCGGCAGGCCAGCTCCTCGCGGATGGGATCGGCCCCTTCGCTGCAGGTCAGCGCCCCCTGCACCGTCAGGCAGCCCCTGGGATGATCGGGATCGGCCAGCATGTCGGCGCTGCCGCGCAGCAGCCGCGCCACCACCTCCGCCGCGGTCGGCGCCGCCATCGCCTCGTCGAGGAAGGCACGCTTCTCGTCGACGTAGCGCTGCAGGGCCTTGCGGAAGAGCGCCTCCTTGTTGCCGAACGCGGCGTACAGGCTGGGCGGGTTGATGCCCATCGCCCGGGTCAGGTCGGCGATCGACGCGCCCTCGTATCCCTTGCGCCAGAACACCTCCAGCGCGCGATCGAGGGCGCCATTCACATCGAAGGCGCGAGGGCGCCCCATCGCCATGGAAATCTCCTCCCGAATTCTTTATCGTTCGTTACATAGGCATCTTGACGGTCGGCGTCCAGCCGCACATGTGTAGCGCCTCCTACAGAATTGGGGCCACCGTCATGACCAGGATCCTGATCGCCGCCGCACTGGCGGCGTCGCTGCTGCCGGTGTCCGCGCGGGCGCAGGGCGCCGCCCCGCCGCCCGCCGTCTCCGTCGCCAGGCCGATCGTTCGCGACGTCGTCGAGTGGACGGACTTCATCGGCCGCTTCGAGGCGGTCGATGCCGTCGATATCCGCGCCCGCGTCGCCGGCTTCCT
>JADZBA010000281.1 GCA_020852355.1 Alphaproteobacteria bacterium | reverse complement strand
GGCGGATGATCTACCAGAAGGCCAACTATCTCTGGCACACCGACAGCTCCTACAAGCCGGTGCCGTCGCTGTGCTCGCTGCTGTCGGCGCGCATCGTGCCGCCCGAGGGCGGCGATACCGAGTTCGCGGACATGGCGGCGGGCTACGACGCCCTGCCGGAGGCGACGAAGCGGCGGCTGGAGGGGCTCGTCGCCGAGCACTCGATCGTCTACTCGCGCTCCCAGGTCGACCCGACGGTGATGACCGAGGCGCAGAAGGCCGAGGTGCCGCCGGTACGCCAGACCATGGTGCGGGTCAACCCGGCGACCGGCCGGCGCTCGCTCTTCATCGGCGCTCACTGCTCGCACGTGATCGGCTGGCCCGTCGAGGAGGGCCGCGCCTTCATCCGCGAGCTGGCGGCGGCGGCGATCCGGCCGGAGCTCTGCCACGCCCACCATTGGCGGGCCGGCGACATCCTCGTCTGGGACAACCGCCGCATGCTGCATCGCGCCACCGCCTATGACGCCGTCCGCTACAAGCGCCTGATGCAGCGCACGACGGTGGCCGGCGACGCCCCGACCGTCGCGCAGTGACGGCACGGCTGCCCGATCCGGGGACGCTCGCGACCGACATCCTCGTCATCGGCGGCGGCCTCGCCGGCCATCAGGCCGCCGTCGCGGCGCGCGCGGCCGGGAGGCGCGTGGTGCTCGCCCACCTGGGGCGCGGCGCCTCGCCCTTCGTGATCGGCGCCAACGTCCCGCTCGGCCATGTCGACGCGGCGGACTCGCCCGAGGCCTTCGTCGCCGACATGGTCGCCGGCGGCTACGGCCTCAACGACCGCGGGCTGGTGACGGCGCTGGCGGAGCGGTCGGTCGCGGTCTTCGAGGGTCTCGCCGCCCTCGGCGTGCCGTTCGCCGGCGCCGACGGCCGCTACCTGCAGCGCCACCTCTCCGGCAACCGCTATCCCCGCTCGGTCTACGTCCCCGAGGGCACCGGACGCGCGATCCTCGACCGGCTGTCCGCACGCTGCGGCGAGATCGGCGTGGAGACGCTGGCGGGCTGGCGGGCGATCGCGCTGCTGCGCGATGCGGACGGCGTCGCGGGTGCCCTCCTCTACCGGCGCAGCGACGGCGCGCTGCTGGCGGTGCGCGCCGGCGCGGTCGTGCTGGCGGCGGGCGGCATCGGCCGGCTCTACGACGACAGCACCTACCCCGCGGACGTCGCCTGCGCCTCCTACGGCCTCGCCTTCGATGCCGGCGCCACGCTGATCGACATGGAGTTCGCGCAGTTCGAGCCGACCGTCACCGTCCACCCCGAGGGCTGCCGCGGCATGGAGATGCCCACGGCCATGCTGGGCGACGGCGCCGCGCTGCTGAACGCCGCGGGCGAGCGCTTCATGTTCCGCCACAACCCCGAGCACGGCGAGAAGCGCATCGAGAAGGCGCGCATGTCCTTGTGCATCCGGCAGGAGATCGACGAAGGGCGCGGCCTGCCCGACGGCACGGTCGCCATGGACACGACGCGCCTGCCGCCGGAGAAGCTGGAGAGCTACGTCGTCCACTGCCGCCGCCTGCGCCGGGCCGGCCTCGATCCCGCGAAGGAGATGCCGCGCGTGCGGCCCGCCGCACACAGCGAGATGGGCGGCATCCGCATCGACGCCCGAGGCTTTACCGGCATTCCCGGGCTCTACGCCGCGGGCGAGGCGGCGGGCGGCGTCCACGGCGCCAGCCGGCTCGCGGGCAACGGCGGCGGCGAGACGATCGTCTTCGGCGCCCTCGCCGGCGCCGGCGCCGCGGCCGGAATGCGCGAGGACGGGGCGCGCGACTGGGCACGTCTGGAAACGGCCGCGCTGGCGCCCCTGCGCGCCGCCCTCGGCCGCCGCGGCCGGACGACGTCCGAGGACGCCCGCGCCGCGCTGCGCGCCGCCATGGGCGGCGGCGTCGGCCTCTATCGCGACGCCGCCGGCCTGACGGCCGCGCTGGCCGCGATCGCCCGGGTCGACGACGCGCTCGCCGGCGGCCTCGACGCCCCCACCCCGGCCGATGCCGTCGCGGCGATCGAGACCGGTCACATGGCGCTCGCGGCACGCCTCATCGCGACCGCCGCGCTGGAGCGGACGGAGAGCCGCGGCGCCCACCAGCGGCGCGACCATCCCGGACGGGACGATGCGAACTGGCTGCGCCATATCGGGTTCCGGCGCGACGCCGAAGGGTCGCCTTGCAGGATCGACGTCGCCATATCCTGATCGTCGATTGCCCCCATGCCCCCATGGGGTCTACCGTCGAATGGCAGGAGACGTGTCCATGGCCGAAGTGAAGATCCGCAAGCTCGACGACTGGGTGGTCGCCACCCATAAGGCGCGCGCGGAAGCCGCCGGACGCAGCCTGGAAGAGGAGCTGCGGCAGATGCTGACGATGATGGCGGAGCAGCCTCGGGCCGAGATGGCGAAGGCGTTCGCCGCGGTGCGGGCGCAGCTTCGCCGCAAGCACGGCGTGCTCTCGGACAGCACGCCGCATATCAGGGCCGAGCGCGATCGACGCCGATGATCGTCGTCGATGCGAGCGTCGCGATCAAATGGCTGATCGACGAGCCCGGATCGGAGCGGGCGCAAGACCTTCTGGCGCGCGACGATGAGCTGGTGGCGCCCGACATCATTCGCCTGGAGGTACCGTCGGCGATCGCCCGGCGCTTCCGCCTGGGCGATCTCGACGCGGACGATGTCGCGGCGGTGCTGCGGCTCTGGGACATGAGCCTCGCGCGCGGCCTCCCGTCGTTGCAGGATTTCCGGCGGCATCTGCCCCAGGCCGTGGCGCTCTCGGTCGGCCTCCGGCACCCGCTCGCCGACTGCCTCTATCTCGCGGTCGCCGAGCATCTCGACTTGCCGATGGTGTCGGCCGACCGGACGCTGCTCCGCCGGGTCGGCGACCGCTTCCCTCTCCTGCGCTCGCTCGATTGAACGGGGGAGCCACGCCGGCTCCCCCGCTCCGCCGTCAGTCCGCCGCGTCGGCCAGCGCGGTCGGCTGGATCGCGAGCTTGCCGGCCACGACGGTCACGCTGACCGTGTCGCCGTCCTTGACGCGCCCTTCCAGGATCATCTGGGCGAGCGGGTTCTGC
>JADZBA010000280.1 GCA_020852355.1 Alphaproteobacteria bacterium | reverse complement strand
CCCGTCTTGTACATGGTCAGGATCGAGGTGCCGGTGGTGCCGGCGAGATAGTCGCGCACGACGACCTCCACCGGCAGGATGTCGAGGCGGCGCCCGACGACGACGTTGGGATCAGGATAGGCCAGCACGTGGTTGGGGCAGATGTCGCCCGTCGCCTCGAACCAGAAGCGTGCCGTCTGCGTCAGCACCTGGCCCTTGAAGGGGACGGCGCAGAGGATGCGGTCGAAGGCGCTGAGCCGATCCGAGGCGACCAGGATGCGTCGCCCGTCGGGCAGATCGTAGTTGTCCCTGACCTTGCCGCGATAGTGGTTCGGCAGCTCCGGGATGGTGGCGTCGGCGAGCGCCAGGCGCGCGTGCTCCGGCAGGATCTTCATGCCTGGTGCCTCCGATTGTCGCTGTCAGCGCCGCGCAGCGCCGCGCGGCGGACGATGGTGAAGGGCGCGTCCGGCCCGGGCTGGACGAAGAGGGCGATCTGGTCGACGGCGAGTGGCTGCGTGCAGAACGGCGCCGCCAGCGGCGCCAGCGCGGCCAGCAGGCGCGGCCGCACCTCCGGCGCCAGCCGGCCGGTCAGTGTGAGGTGGAAGCGGAACTCGTCCATCACGTACGGGTAGCCCCAGCGTGCCAGCAGCTCCTGCTGGCGGGGCGAAAGATCGGCCCGCCGGCGGCGCTCCAGCTCGCCCGGCTCGGACGGTGCCCGGAAGCGGTCGAAGAATGCGACGCAGTCCGCGGCGAGCGCGTCCAGCGCCGGCGCCGGCGCGTCGGGCACCAGCGCGAGGAAGCCGCCGATCGCGCGCAGGGCCAGCTTCGGCGCCGTGAAGGGCGGCCGCGCCGCGGCGAACGCATCGAAGGCGGCATCGAGCCGGGCGCGGTCGGTGCCCGCGGCGAGGTGGAAGGGCGGCTTCAGCGTGCCGTGGAAGCCGTAGCGCGCCGGCTCCGCGACCATCTCATCGACGGCGGCGGCAGCGAACCCGGGAACGGCCGGCCGTGCGCCCACGATCCCGCCGCCGGGATCGCGGCCGAGCCAGGCGGCGGCGAAGCGGGCGAGCCCGCTCCCGGCGGGCGGCGACCAGTAGATGGCATGGCGCGGTCTCATCGTGCCGGGACCATAGCGGCGGCCGGGGCCGATCGCCTAGACTGCCGCCGCATTCCAGGGGAACCCAATCATGGCCAGGCATCCGTTGTTCGCCGACGGGTTCAAGACCACGCCCTACTGGTGGGAGGCGGCCGCGCCTGCGCGCTTCGACGCTGCCCTGCCGGACGAGACCGACGTCGCGATCATCGGCGGCGGCTATGCGGGGCTCAACACGGCGCTGACGCTGGCGCGGGCGGGGACACGCGTCGTCGTCATGGACGCGGCCGAGATCGGCTGGGGCGCCAGCTCGCGCAACGGCGGCATGGTCTCGGGCGGCCTCAAGGTCTCCGATCCCAAGGTGGCGAAGCTGCACGGGCCGGACGTGGCGCGGCGCATCGTCGAGGACGGGTGGAGCTCCTTCGCCCATCTCGAGGACGTCATCCGCCGCGAGAACATCCAGTGCGACTATGTCCGCAGCGGCCGCTTCGTCGGGGCGCACACGCCGCGGGACTACGAGGCGCAGGCGGCCAAGGCGCCGATGCTGCGCGAGGTGACCGGGTCCGCGGTCGAGATGGTGCCGCGCGAGCGCCAGCGCGAGGAGATCGGCTCGGACTACTATTACGGCGGGATGGTGGTGGAAGGCACGGGCGCGCTCCATCCCGCCAAGTACGTCCGCGGCCTCGCCGCCGTGGCCGAGGCGGCGGGTGCGACCCTGTGCTCGCACGCCCGGGTCGAGGGCATCGCCCGCGATGCCGGCGGGTTCGTCGTCAAGTCGACTCGCGGCAGCATCAGGGCGCGCGAGGTGATGGCGGCGACCAACGGCTATACCGGTGGCGTCACGCCGTGGCTGCGCCGGCGGCTGATCCCCGTCGGCAGCTACATCATCGCGACCGAGCCGCTGCCGCCGGACGTCACGCGCCGCCTGTCGCCCAAGGGCCGGATGTTCTCGGACACCAAGAAGGTCCTCTACTACTTCCGCCTGTCGCCCGACGGCACGCGGGTGCTGTTCGGCGGCCGCGCCAGCTTCCGCCAGACCACGCCGGAAGCGGCGGGCCCCGTCCTCCACCGCTTCATGACCGGCGTCTGGCCGGAGCTGGCGGAGACCAGGATCACCCATAGCTGGAGCGGCAACGTCGCCTTCACCTTCGACATGGTGCCGCACATGGGCGTGCATGACGGGGTGCACTACGCCCTGGGCTGCCAGGGCAGCGGGGTCGCCATGGCGAGCTATCTCGGCAACCAGGTCGCGCTCAAGATCCTCGGCCGCCAGAACCGCCCCTCGGCCTTCGACGGGCTGCCGTTCCCGACCCGGCCGCTCTACCGCGGCAATCCCTGGTTCCTGCCGATCGTCGGGGGCTGGTACCGACTGTCGGACAAGATCGCGCGTTGGCGGGCATAGCCGTCTCCTCGCGCGGCGCGAACAACGGGCTGCACGCACGCGCCGAAGGCGTGTAGACTTCCGCCCGGTGCCACCTCGCGGGAGGTTCGCGTGGTGTCGGTCAGCAGCGCCGTCGGTGAGGCCGATTACGTGCGCGCGCACGCGACGCGCGTCGGCCATCTGCGCTCCTGCACCCACGGCATCCTCATCCTGAACATCGATCGAGAGCGATTCCACCCGGGCCGATGGTGCCGGGGCGGCAATGCGACGAGGAGGGTTGCATGGCAACGATCGTCGGGACGCTGAATGCGGACACGCTGCGGGGCAGCGACGAGGCCGATTCGATCCGTGGCGACGCGGGCGACGACTTCATCGACGGCAACGAGGGTGACGACACGATACTCGGCAACCAGGGCTCCGACACGGTGGTCGGAAGCGAGGGCGCGGACCTGCTGGAGGGCGGGCGCGACGGCGACCTGATCGGCGGCGCCGAAGACGGCGATCTCATCTACGGCGACAACGATGGCGATACGCTGGAAGGCAACAGGGGTGCCGACACGATCTTCGGCGGCGACGGCAGCGACCTCATCCACGGCGGGAAGGACGACGACCTGCTGAGCGGCTCAATGGGCGACGACGTCGTGTACGGCGATGACGGGGCGGACAACATCGACGCCCTCGACGGCAAGAACCTGATTCTCGGCGGTCCTCTCTCCGACAGCGTGTTCTGCTTCGGCGGCACCAACATCGTGCAGGGCAACGACGGT
>JADZBA010000279.1 GCA_020852355.1 Alphaproteobacteria bacterium | reverse complement strand
GCGACGTCGCGCATGATCGTCCAGCGTCCGGCCCCGAGGCTGGCGGCCGACCACAGCAGGCCCCGGTCGACGCCGCGCACGCCGTTGTAGGTACTGATGACGATCGGCAGCAGGCAGCCCAGGAAGATGAGGAAGATCTTCGAGAGATGGCCGATGCCGAACCACAGGATGGTGAGCGGGATCAGCGCCGACTTCGGCATCGGATAGAACATCTGCACGATCGGCCCGACCAGCGCGTTGACCGGCCGGAACCAGGCCATCAGCGTGCCGAGCGTCACGCCGAGGACGGCCGCGGCGGCGAGGCCGGTGGCGCCCCGCCACAGCGACACCGCGGCATGGCCGTAAGAGTCGGGGTCGTGCAGCAGGCCCCACCACGCCGCCAGCACCCGGCTGAGCGGCGGCAGCGCGTAGTTCGAGATGAGGCCCGAGCGCGACATGCCCTCCCAGGCGAGCGCCAGGATGAGCAGCGGGGCGTAGGCGGTGAGCCGCCTAGCGAGCATGGGCATCGCCGTCCACGAACTCGCTCTTCACCTGGTGCCAGATGTAGGCGACCGCCTCGTTGAAGCGCGTGTCGGTGGTGAACTCGCCCGCCTTGGGGAAGCGGGTGTCGACGATCTCCTTCACCCGCCCCGGGCGCTTGGTCAGCAGCACCACCCGTTCCGACAGGTAGACCGCCTCGCGCACGTCGTGGGTGACGAAGATCACCGTCTTGCCGGTCGCCTGCCAGATGGCCTTGAGCTGCTCCTGCATGACGCTGCGCGTCTGCGCGTCGAGCGCGCCGAAGGGCTCGTCCATCAGCAGGATGTCCGGGTCGACGGCGAGCGTGCGGGCGATCGCCGCGCGCTGGCGCATGCCGCCCGAGAGCTGGGAAGGGAAGTGGTTCTCGAAGCCGTCGAGGCGCACGGTGCGGATCAGCTCGGCCGCCCGCGCCAGCCGCGCGGCCTTGGGCACGCGCTGCTTCTCCATGCCGTAGAGGACGTTCTGCAGCACGGTCTTCCACGGGAAGAGCGCGAACTGCTGGAACACGATGCCGCGGTCGGGCCCCGGGCCCGTCACCGGCGCGCCGCCGACGCGGATCTCGCCGCGGCGGAAGGGCACGAAGCCGCCGATGAGATAGAGCAGGGTCGACTTGCCGCAGCCGCTCGGCCCGAGGATGGAGACGAACTCGCCGCGCGCGATCGCGAGCTCCGCCACCTCCAGCGCGCGCACGCTGCGCCCGCCGGCCGCCTCGTAGTCGAAGTCCAGCCCGCGCACGGTGATCGCGGTTTCATTCACCCGGGCCGCAGGCGCCCGGCCCGTCGCCTGCATGCGCGGAATCCCGACTGTCCCAATTCGTCGACGGGCGAGCATCGTTCACGCCCCGGTGAAATGCCAAGCGCCTTGTTTCAGCATCGTCGCGGGCGGCGTTCCGTTCGCCGGAGGCGAGGTTGACCGCGCGCTCGCCCGGCGCCTAATATGCTGCATGGTCCATGCCACGCAGCCGCGGATCGGCGCGCGAATTACGGACCCGGCTCTCCTCGAGAGCCGGGCTGCCGTCGTTCGTTCCGTCCCATCCGCCAGGGTTGCGTGCCATGCACCATTCTGATTCCCACCACACCACCGCCTGCTTCTCCGTCAACGCGCGGGTAACGCCCGGCATGATGCCGCGCGTGCTCGAGCTGTTCGCCAAGCGCAACCTCGTGCCCTCGGCGTTCGTCGCGCGCGTCCTCGGGCCCGACGGCGAGGAGATGACCATGGACATCCAGATGGAAGGCATGGAGCGCGACCTCGCCGACTACGTGGCGGCCTGCATGCGCCAGATCGTCGGGGTCGACGTGGTCCTGGTGGCCGAGAAGCGGCTGGCGCGCTCCGCCTGAGGTTCGTCCCCGCTGTTATCCACCGGTGAAATCGCCGGCGGTGCGACGCGGGGATCGAATCGGCGGCGGGTTGCGGGCTAGGATCGCGGGCTCTCCCGCCTCCGAGGTTCCCCGATGACGCCGTCCGATCTCGCCTACCTGTCCGCGGCCGACACCGCCGCGGCGATCGCCGCGCGGCGCCTGTCGCCGGTCGAGGTCGCGACCGCGACGCTGGACCGCATCGCGCGCGCGCAGCCGGTCCTCAACGCCTTCATCACGGTCTGCCGGGAGGAGGCGCTGGCGGCCGCGCGCGCGGCGGAGGCCGCGGTGATGCGCGGCGACACCCTCGGGCCGCTCCACGGCGTGCCCTTCACGGTCAAGGACCTCATCGCCACGGCCGGGGTGCGGACCACCTACGGGTCGCACGTCCACGCCGCCAACGTACCCACGGCCGACGCGATCACCGTGGCGCGCCTGAAGGCGGCGGGTGCCGTCCTGGTGGGCAAGACCACGACGCCGGAGTTCGGCCACAAGCCGCTCACCGAGGCGCCGCTCTTCGGCCGTACGCTCAACGCCTGGGACCGCAGCCGCACCGCGGGCGGGTCGAGCGGCGGCGCGGCGGTCGCCGTCGCCGCCGGGCTCGGCCCGCTGGCGATCGCCAGCGACCGCGGCGGCTCCACCCGCATCCCCGCCGCCTGCAACGGCGTCGTCGGGCACAAGCAGACGCTGGGGGTGGTGCCCGACGACGCCGGGCCGGACGCCTTCGGCAACTGGGCCTACACCACGCCGACGACGCGCACCGTGCTCGACACGGCGCTGATGCTGCACGTCATGGCCGGACCCGACCCGTGCGACCCGCACAGCCTCGACCGTGCCGTCGTCGACTATCCCGCCGCGGTGCGCGCGCCGGGCGACCTCGCCGGCCTGCGGGTGGCGTGGGTCCCCTATCTCGGCAATTCCCTGGTGGCGCGCGACGTGCTGGACCTCTGCGCCGCGGCGGCGCGATCGCTGGCCGATTTCGGTGCGGTCGTCGAGGAGGCCGCCTTCGACCTGCCGCCGACCGAGCCCGACTGGATGCTGATGACCCAGGCCTTCTGGCACGCCCGCTTCTGGGACCTGCACAAGGCCCATCCGGGCGTGATCAGCGAGACCCTGGTGCGCCAGATGGCGCGGGCGGAGACCCAGACGGCGGCCGACCTGGAGCGGGCGATCTTCGCGCGCACCCGCATCTACCGCGCGGTGCAGGCGTGGTTCTCGCGCTGGGACCTCGTGGTGATGCCGACGCTGTCGCGCACCGCGCTGCCGGCCGACCACGACCTGTTCCAGCCGATCACCATCGACAACCAGACGGCCGATACGGTGCGGCGTTCGTGGTACCCCTACACGCACCCGTTCAACCTCGCCGGCAACCCGGCCTGCACGGTGCCCTGCGGCCTGGCCGCGGACGGGCTGCCGGTCGCGCTGCAGATCGTCGGGCCGTGGCATGCCGACGCGCGGGTCCTGCGCGCGGCCGCGCTCTACGAGGCGGCGCATCCCTGGTCGGCCCGCCGCCCGCCCCTGCCCGAGCTCGACGGCTGACGG
>JADZBA010000278.1 GCA_020852355.1 Alphaproteobacteria bacterium | reverse complement strand
GCGCTCGAAGGGCTGCTGGTGACGATCGAGCCCGGCGGCTCGTCCGGCAGCAGGCCCTACGACCATCCCGGCGAGGAGCTGGGCTACGTGCTGTCGGGCGAGATGGAGCTGTGGGTCGAGGACCGCCGCTTCCACCTGCGCGCCGGCGACAGCTTCCGCTTCCGCAGCGAGCGGCCGCATCGCTTCGCCAACCCCGGCGGCGAGCCGGCCCGGGTGCTCTGGGTGGTGACCCCGCCCTTCTACTGAGCAGCCCAGCCGGTCACTCCGCGGCCGCCTTCGAGACCGCCAGGGTGCGGCTGCGCATCTTGAGCCACCAGCCGTAGGCCGGCGGCCACGCGTCGAACGCCTCGGGGCCGCGCAGCGCGACGGCGGCCTGCATCGGCCAGTGCGGGTTGAACAGCGCCTCGCGGCCGATGGCGACGAAGTCGGCACGGCCCTCGGCCACGATCGCGTCGGCATGACGGGGATCGCGGATGAGGCCGACTGCCATGGTGGCGAGGCCGGCGTCGCGGCGGACGCGCTCGGCATAGGGCACCTGGTAGCCGTCGACCCGCGGCACCACTGCCGTCGTCGTGCGCCGCTGCAGCCCGCCGGAGGAGCAGTCGACGACGTCGACGCCGCGCCGGGCGAAGGCGCGGGCGAGCGCCACCGTGTCGTCGAGCGACCAGCCGCCTTCGGCGTCGTCGACGCAGGACAGGCGATAGAACAGCGGCCGGTCGCCGGGCCATTCCGAGCGCACCGCGTCGGCGACCTCCAGCGCGTAGCGCATCCGGTTCTCCAGGCTGCCGCCGTAGGCGTCCTCGCGCGTGTTGGCGAGCGGCGACAGGAAGGCGTGGATGAGATAGCCGTGGGCGCCGTGGATGTTCAGCACCCGGAAGCCGGCCTCGCGCACCCGCCGCGCGGCGGCGGCGAACTGCTCGAGGCTGCGGGCGATGTCGTCGCGGGTCGCGGCCCGCGGCGTCGGCCAGCCCGGATTGGCGGGGATCGCCGAGGCCGACATCGTCTCCCAGGGATGCTCGCCGCGCAGGCGCACGTCGTCCGCCCCCATCGGCTCGAAGCCGTGCCAGGGCCGCTGCACGCTGCCCTTGCGGCCGGCATGGTTGAGCTGCGCGCCGGCGACCGAGCCGTGGGCCGTGATCGCCTCGGCAAGGCGCGCCAGCGGCGCCGTCTGGCCGTCCTCCCAGGCCCCGATATCGCTCCAGGTCAGGCGCGCCGCGGGGCACACGGCCAGCGCCTCGACGATGACCAGCCCGGCGCCGGCGAGCGCGTAGCGCTCCAGGTGCTGGTGATGCCATTCGGTCGGGCGGCCGTCCGGCGTGCCCGCATACTGCTGCATCGGCGAGATGACGATGCGGTTGCGGAAGCCGACGCCGCGGACCGCGATCGGCTGCAGCAGCGCAGGCATGTCCGGCACGGCCATTGCGACACCTTCGGCTGGGAGAGCCCGTGCCGACAATGAAACTCGTTGAAGGTCTTTTCAACATCACCCATCGTGGCGCGACGGGCATCGATCTCGCCCCGGCCTCCGGGCCACCCACCCTCCGCCCCGGACGGGCTGCACCATGACGGAACGACCGGCCGCAGGCGGCGTCATCGCGCTGACCCTGTCGCACCAGATCGCGGTGTCGCTCGCCGCCGCGACGCTGCCCGTGCTGCTGCCCGCCCTGTCGCACGAGGCCGACCTCGGCGGCGACACGGCGGGCCTGTACGCCTTCGCGACCTATGCGGGCGCGGTCGCCGCGACCTTCTTCTGCCAGGGCTTCTTCGCCGCCGTCGGCATCGCCCGGGCGAGCCTGCTCTGCGTGCTGACGAGCGCTGCCTTCCTGCTGCTCCTGCTGCCGGGGACCCTGCCGGCGATCCTGGTGGCCGGAGCTGCGATCGGCGCCTGCTATGGGCCCGTGACGCCCGCCAGCTCCTCCATGATCCTGCCGTTCGTGTCGCCCGGCCGCGCCAACTTCCTCTTCTCGCTGCGCCAGACCGGGGCGCCGCTCGGCGTCCTCTTCGCGGGCGTGCTCGTGCCGCCGCTGGTGCTGTGGCTCGGCTGGACCGACGCGGTCTCGGCGATCGCCGGCCTCGTCGCGGCGACGGCGCTCGCGGGATGGCGCTTCGCGGGCCGGCTCGACCGGCTCCTGGACCGGCCGAAAGTCGACCTCCGCCGCACGCCGCGCGCGGTGGTGGCGGCGCTCGGCAATCGCCGGCTGCGCCGCCTCGTCACCGTCTCCTGCCTCTTCGCCTCGATGCTGTCGACCATCAACATCTACATCCCCTACAGCGTCAGCGTGCTCGCCGGCGCCACCCTGACCGAGGCCGGCTGGGCGGCCGCCACGGCGCAGGTGGGCGCGGTCGGCGGGCGGCTGCTGTGGGGTGCGCTGGCCGACCGCACCGGCAGCCCGCGGATCGTCCTCGCGCTCCTCGGCCTCGCCATGGCTGCCGCCGTCGCGGTCTTCGCGGCGATCGCGCCGGAATGGCCGATGTACGCGCGCCTGCTGGCGGCGCTGGCCCTGGGCGCCACCGGCGCCGGCTGGGGCGGGGTGACGTTGGCCGAGGTCACGCGCGTGGTGCCGCGCGCGGAAGTCGGCAACGCGACGACGGCGATGATGATCTTCAACTACCTCGGCGTCTTCATCGGTCCGCCGCTGGTGGCCCTGGCCCTGGTCGCCACCGGCAGCCTGCGCATCGCCCTGCTGACGCTGACGGCGGGGGCGCTGGCCGGCGCGGCGCTGGCGCGGTTCGGGCTGGCGAGCCCGGCCACGACGGCCGACCGCTAGGAGCCCGTCCAGATAGCTCTGGGGGCGCGGGTGTTGCGTGAAGGATAGCGGGTTCAAGCCGGGCGGGCGAGCTTGGTGAGGTTGTGGGCGGTGCAGATCAGCGCCCATTCGGCTTTCACTTT
>JADZBA010000277.1 GCA_020852355.1 Alphaproteobacteria bacterium | reverse complement strand
TGGCGATCCTGCGGTCGATCGGCGTCATGTACCAGCAGGGCGCGCTGTTCGGCTCGATGACGCTGATCGAGAATGTCCGCCTGCCGCTGGAGGAGTTCACGCGGCTGCCCGACGCCGCGGTCGAGGCGGTGGCGCTCGCCAAGCTGAAGCTGGTCGGCCTCGACCGCTTCGCTCTGCACATGCCGTCGGAGATCTCCGGGGGCATGCGCAAGCGCGCCGCGATCGCCCGTGCCATGGCCCTCGATCCGGCCATCCTGTTCCTCGACGAGCCGTCGGCCGGCCTCGACCCGATCACCTCGGCCGAGCTCGACGAGCTGATCCTCCAGCTCCGCAAGAGCCTCGGCATCACCTTCGTCGTGGTGACGCACGAGCTGGCCAGCATCTACGCCATCGCCGACCGGGTCGTCATGCTGGACAAGGAAACCAAGGGGATCATCGCCGAGGGCCCGCCGGCGAAGCTGCGGGACGAGAGCCGGCATCCGTTCGTGCGCGCCTTCTTTCATCGCACGACCACTGCCGCCGCCGGGCCGGCCGCGTAGGGGAGGGGACGATGGCGGTGCGACGGCGCAACTATTTCCGGGTCGGGCTGTTCGTCTTCGGGGCGCTCATGCTGATCGTCGTCGGCATCGTCGTGCTCGGCGGCGGCGCCCTCTTCAGGCGGACCGCGACGATGGAGACCTACCTGCAGGAGTCGGTGCAGGGTCTCGACATCGGCTCGGCCGTGCGCTACCGCGGCGTGAAGATCGGCTCGGTCGCCGACATCACCTTCGTCGGCACCGCCTACCGGATGACACCGGAGGACCCGCGCTACTTCCAGGTCGGGCAGTTCGTGCTGATCCGCATGCAGATCGACATCGATGCCATCGGCGGCGCCGCCACCTCGGGGCAGGAGCTGGAGGCGATCGTGCGGCGTCTGGTGGGCAACGGACTGCGCGTGCGCCTCGCCTCCCAGGGCATCACCGGCACCTCCTACCTGGAGGTCGACTACGTCTCGCCGGAGCGCAACCCGCCGCTCCAGCTCTCGTGGACGCCCGACTACTTCTACCTGCCGTCGGCGCCCAGCGTCATCTCGCGCCTCAGCAGCGCCGCCGAGCAGGTCTTCACCCGGCTCGAGGAAGCCAACCTCGAGAAGGTGGTGAACGAGGCGGGGCTGCTGCTGAAGGAGCTGCGCGACACCAACCAGAAGCTCCAGGGGCTGGTCGGCGGCGACGTCATCGGCACCGCCCTCGCCGACGTCGCGGCCGCGGCCAGGAGCGCGCGCGGCGTCGCCGCGGCGGCCGACGAGAATGTCGGCCACATGCTGGTCGATCTGCGCGAGACGACGATGCGCCTCAACGGCCTCAGCCAGGACATCGCACAGCACTTCGGCGGCACCACGCTGCGTACGCTGTCGCAGGGGGTGCGCGACACCGTGGCCGAGGTGCGTGCCGCGGTGGCGGGCCTGCCGGAGACCGTCGCCACGGCCGGCCGCGCGACGCGCCGCGCGGACGCCATGCTGGCGACTGGGCAGCAGGACCTGGAGCTGCTGCTGCAGAACGTCACCATCATCTCGCAGAACCTCAAGGAGCTGACGGAGACGGCCAAGCGCTATCCCGCCCAGCTCCTCTTCGGCCAGCCACCCAAACGGAGCGAGCCGTGATCGTCCGCCTCCTTCGCTCGATCGCCCTGCTGGCCGCGGCCGCGGGGCTCGCCGCGTGCGCCTCGCCGCTCGACAAGCCGCCGGTCGAGCAGCGCTTCTACACGCTGGACGTCGAGCGCCCGGCGCCCGCGCGCAGCGGCGGCGCGGACGTCCTGGCGGTGCGCCGCTTCCGCGCCTCCCCCGGCTACGAGGGGCGCGAGCTGGTGTTCGCGACGAACCCCGGTGCCTACCGCACCGACTTCTACAACGTCTTCTTCGCGGCCCCCGCCGGGATGGTCGCCAGCGAGACGCGGGAATGGCTCGGCCGCAGCGGCCTCTTCCGCTCGGTCGTGGCCGGGACCAGCCAGGCCGATCCGCGCTGGATCCTGGAGGGCAACCTCGTCTCCGCCCACGGCGAGGCCGAGGGTGGCGCCAACCGGGCGGTGCTGGAGACGCAGTTCCTGCTGCTCGACGCGCGCGCCGCCGACGTGCCGGTCGTCCTCGACCGCACCTACCGCGAGGCGGTGCTGGTCGCCGACGGTTCGGCCGGCGCCCTGGCCGCCGGCCTCAACGGCGCGCTCGCCGCGATCCTGAGGCGCTTCGAGGCCGACCTCGCGGCCACCCTCGGCCGGTCGTAGGGTCCGGCCGGGTCAGGGCGCCGGAGCGTTCGGCTCGCTCAGGCGCAGGCGATTGCCGAACGGATCGGCCAGCTCCATGACGCGGGCATTCCACGGCGCCGGCTCGACGCCCGGGCGCAGATAGGGGTAGTCGCGGGCGACCAGCTCGCGCTGGTAGTCCGCGATGCCGCGCATCTCGACGAAGACGGTCGCGCCCGGACAGGCGTCGCCGTGATGCTCGGAGAGATGCAGGGTCAGGCCGGCCCGGGATACCTGCATGTAGACCGGCATGCCGGGCTCGAACCGGTGCTCCCAGTCCAGCGCGAAGCCGAGGAACCCGACATAGAATTCCTTCGCCTTCTCCACCGAGAAGATGCGCAGGATCGGTAGCGTGCGATCGAAGCGGATCGCCATGGCGTCGGCCGCGGACGTCACAGCAGGGCGGCCGCGATCTCGTCCCACTCCTCGGGCAGCGGCGCCTCGCTGCGCGGCCGGCCGGCCCGGCGATACCAGTAGCCGGCATTGTCGAGGTCGCCCTCGATGCGGTGGAGATGGGCGTGCACCCATGCGGCGGCCTTGCCGTCGTCGGCCTGCGCCACCTCGTGCGCCTTGTTCCAGTCGCCCTTGCCGGCCCACCACAGGGCCGCCAGCGGGCCGTCGATGCCGTCGGGCGGCGCGGCGCCCGCGAGGCTCTCGCGAAGTTCGGCGGGGGTCATTTCGCCAGCAGCAGCTCCTCTCGCGCGACGATGGCCGCGGCCTCGCCGTATGCGGCGGCGGCGGGATGCAGCGGCAGCACGTCGTTCTCGACCAGCATCGACTTGGCGGTGACCCGGCGCAAGGAGAGGTGGGCGCGGCGCAGCCGCGCCGGGTCGGCCGCCGCCGCGGCAGCCACCGCCCGCACCGCATCGTCGGGCTGGCCCTCGGTGGTGGCGAGGATCGTCTGCAGCCCGACCGTGGCGACCGGCGTCGTCAGCCAGGGATAGGTGCCGCCGGCGATCGTCTCCTTGTCGATCGTCGGGTAGCCGACCACCACCGCGTCGATCACCGGTCCCGCGACGGACACCAGTGCCGCCGGGCAGCCGGCGGCGGCGGTCTCGACGGCGGGGTTCGGCTGGGCGCCGATCAGCGCGATCGCGTCGACGCGCCCGGCGCATAGCGCCTCGGCGTGGCCGCCGGCGGCGATGGCGATGAGGGTCACGTCGCGGCCGACGGTCCAGCCATGGCTGGCGATCAGGCCGCGCATCGTGATCTCGGTGCCCGATCCCGACGCGCCCGGGTCGATGCGCCGGCCCTTGAGGTCGGCGAAGCGGGCGATGCCGGAATCGGCACGCACGACGATGGCGAGCGGCTCGATGCCGAGCGCCAGGACCGAGCGCAGCGCGCGGTTGGGGCCGGCGCCGTAGAACGGCCCGACGCCGAGCTGGGCGGCCAGCGCCGTGTCGGCCTGGGTCAGGCCGAATCCGACGGCGCCGGCGGCCAGCGCCCGGAGGTTGTCGACCGAGCCGTCGGTCGCGACCGTCGCACAGCCGACGGGCGGGTTCTGTGCGCCGAGGGCGTCGCACAGCGCCGTCCCGATCCGCTGGTAGACGCCGCCCGGAGCGCCCGAGGCGATCGTGACGACGGTCGGCGTCACGGCCGGCGGCGACCCACCATTGGTCGCCGGCAGCGCGCAGGCGCCGACCAGGGAAGCGAACGCGAGCGCGGCGACGGAGCGGAACTTCATGAGGGGCACCACGGGACGATTGAGGCGAGAGCCAGGATCGGGGGGCGCGAAGACAGGGTGCCGGCCCACCCGGCTCCAAGCGGAACGCCGCCGGCCGGCGCGCGGTGCGCGACCGGCTGTCCGTCAGCGCAGCGGCGCCAGGGGCCGAGAGCCGGTGACCACCTTCGGCGGCGTCGACGGCAGCGAGACGCCCGGTTGCCGCGGCGGCGCCAGGATGTCGTCCGCCGGACGGCCGGGAACGAGTCCGCTCGCCGCCGAGGGCGAGCGGAGCTGGTCGCGGATGACCTCCGCGGGCAGCGTGCCGTCGATGATCGTGCCGCTCTTGTGGTCGACGATCGACGGCACCGAGACGTCGCCGACATTGGCGAGCTGGCGGCCGGCCGTCGGGCTCAGCGCGCGAAGCTGGTTGCGCACGGCGGCCGACGGCGGTGCGGCCGGCGTCGGGATGGACTGGCGGGTGGCCACCGTCGAGGCGTAGCCGATGCGGTCGATCTGCTCGGCCCGGCCAGAACCGAGCGCGCGCAGTTCGCCTGCACCCTCGACCACCATGACGGTCGTCGCGCCGTCGCGCCCGACCAGGATGTCGAGGATGGTGCCGCGCACGCCGACCGTCGCCACCGGCGTGCGTATCTCGAAGGCGCGGCTGTCGCCGCTGCCCGACACGAAGCGCAGCACGCCCCGGGTCGCGTCGATGACGACGCTGTGGCGCTGCCGGTCGGGGTCGTAGACGAAGGTGTCGAGGACGACGGCGGAGTTGGGGCCGACCGTGATCGTGGTCTCGTCCAGGAAGATGAGCTGCGCGCGCGCGTCCGGACCGGTCTCGATGCGCTCGTTCTGGAAGACGCGGTCGCCGACCCGCAGCACGCGCACGTCCGTGCCCGTCGCGACGTGCACCTGGTTCACGACGATGGCGCTGACGCCGATGTCGCGGTCGGCGGCCGACGCCGCCGTCGGCGCGGCCGCGGCGCCGAGAAGCAGCATGAGAGCGAGCCGGCGCATCAGAACCTCCTGTAGAACATCAGGCTGACGGTGTGGTTGGTGTATTCCTTGGCCGTCTCGTTGGAACGGTTGCGGTCGAGAGTATAGCGCAGAACGGCCGACACGTCCTGGTCGAGGAACTGGGTTCCGACGAGGCGCACGCCGGGCACGAAGCGCCAGTCGCGACGGTCGTCGTCCTCTCCCGGCGCCCGCCCCGCGTAGCTGCGGTACTCGATGCCGGCCTCCGGCCCGCCATAGATCTGGGCGAACAGGGGCACGTCGTCCAGCAGGGGGGCGGCATAGAAGGCGACGGCGCCCACCGACCAGTAGCGATAGCGGTGGTCTTCGCCGACGGCGGCGTTGTAGCTCAGCTCCGGCTCGACGGTCAGGCGGTCGCCGGTGGTGGCGAGCCCGGTCCAGGAGAGCTGCGGCCGCACGCGGAACAGGAAGCCGTCGCGGCCGGGGAAGCGCTCGGAGAAGTCGGCGTACGACACCAGCGCATCGAGGCCGCGTAGCGGCCCGAGGTCGCGGAAGGCGACTTCCGCGCCGCCATAGATCGCGGAGAAGAGGGGGCTGCTCTTGAGCCGCGCGTGCTCGCCGCCGGCCAGCACCCGCATCTCGCCGAGGTCGCCCAGCGACAGGACCGGTCCCGTGTCGGCGCCGGCATAGCCGACGGTGCCGTCGGCGAACGCGCTGTAGAGGCGACCCTGGATGTTGAGGCGGCTGCGCCAGCGGCGGTCGTCGACCAGCCGTTCGTCCTCGATTCGCAGCGTCGCCAGCGCGGCGACGTCGGCGCTGCGCGAGAATTCGGTATCGAGCAGCCTCGGATTGCTCTCGTACTGGAAGCCAAGGCCGACGAGGAACTCGGTCCGCGCCGCGGGAGCGCCGCCGGTGAGGCGCGCCAAACCCGTGCGTGCAGCGACGTGGCCGGGTTCTACCGAGAGAATCCGCTCGTACGCCATCAACGCCTTGCGGCCCTCGCCGCGCGCCTCGACCGCCCGCGCGTAGCGCAGGTTGGCCTGGACGTCGGTCGGATTCGCCAGCACCTCCCGGAACAGCGCCCCGACGTCGACGGCCCCGCTCGCCTGGGCCGTTGCGGCCGAGGGAGTTCCCGCGACGAGCGCCACGGCGGCCAGGGAGATGAGGAGGTGGGCCGCCCTGGTTCGCACCGCTCCCCGCGCTATCGACAGCGTTCTTGCCGGCAAGGCCTACACCGCGGCATCGTCGCGCTCAAGGTCAATTGCCGGGACTTTCCTTTGGCTTCCGTCGGGACTGATCGACCAGCGCGCGCGCGCCGCTCGGGCTCCGCGGCCGCGGTCCAGGCGGCGGCCGCGGCATCCCTCCTGGTCCTGGCGGCGATCGTGCGGCTGGCCGACCCGGCCCCGCTCGAGGCGATCCGCCTCGCGTGGTTCGACCAGGTGCAGCGCTGGTCGCCGCGGCCGGCGGAGCCGGTGCCGGTGCGGATCGTCGACATCGACGAGGCCTCGCTCGCCCGCCTCGGGCAGTGGCCGTGGCCGCGCACGCTGCTCGCCGCCCTGACGCGGCGCCTCGACCAGGCGGGCGCTGCGGCGGTCGTCTTCGACATCCTCTTCGCCGAACCCGACCGCTGGTCGCCCGAAGGCGCGCGGACGCTCATCCGCGGTACCCCGAACGAAGCGGCGTTGGCCGAGCTGGTGGGGCGGCTGCCCGATCCCGACGGCGACTTCGCTGCGGCACTGGCCGCGACCCGCTCGGTCCTCGGCATGGCGCTGGTCGGGGAGGCGGCGGGGCTGCCGGTCGAGACCCGCTCGGGCCTGGCGTTCGTCGGTGCCGACCCGACGCCGGAGCTGCACCGCTTCGCCGGCGCGACGCGCGGCCTGCCGGTGCTCGCCGCAGCGGCGCGGGGCGAGGGCGCGATCAACGCCGTGCCGGACCGCGACGGCGTGATCCGCCGCCTGCCGCTGCTGCTCGCCGTCGGTGACCGCGCGGTGCCCTCGCTCGCCGCCGAAGCGCTGCGCGTCGCCCAGGGAGCGGCGGGGCACCTCGTGCGCAACGACGGCGACGGGCGGCTGCTCGTCCGCATCGGCAACCTCATCGTCCCGACCGACCGTCGCGGCGAGGCATGGCTGCACTACGCCGCGTCGCCGGATGCGCCGCGACTGGCGGCCTGGCGGGTCCTGGAAGAAGGCTGGAGCGCCGAGGGCATGCGCGGGGCCATCGTGCTCGTGGGGTCCAGCGCGGTCGGCCTCAAGGACCTGCGGACGACGCCGATGGCGACCGCCGTCGCCGGCGTCGACATCCAGGCCGAGGCGATCGCCAACATGCTGCTCGGCGTCACGCTGGCGCGGCCGGCCTGGGCGCCGGCCGCCGAGATCGCCTACGCGTCGCTGATCGCCCTGCTGCTGATCGCGCTCGGGGCATGGCGCGGCCTGGCGGCGGGCGCGGTGGCGGCGGCAGCCGGCATCGCCGGTGCCGGGGTCGTCGCATGGACGGCCTTCGACGGCGATCGCATGCTGCTCGACCCGACCTTCCCGACGCTGACGGTGGCTGCGGTGCTCCTGGTCCAGTCGGCGATCCTCTACCAGCGCACGGAGGCGGAGCGGCGCCGCGTGCGCACCGCCTTCCAGCATTACCTCTCGCCGGCCCTCGTGGAACGCCTCGCCGCGCGGCCGGACCGGCTGGAGCTGGGCGGCGAGACGCGGACGCTCTCGGTGTTGTTCTGCGACATCCGCGAGTTCTCCCGCCGTGCCGAGGCGCTCGACCCGCAGGCGCTGACCACCTTCGTGAACGCCGTCATGACGCCCCTTTCCGAAGCGGTGCTCGCCGAGGAAGGGACCGTCGACAAGTTCCTCGGCGACGGGCTGATGGCGTTCTGGAACGCCCCCCTCGACGAGCCGCGCCATGCCGCGCGCGCCTGCGCCGCGGCGCTGGCGATGGTCGCCCGCATGCAGGCGGTCAACGCGGCGCTGGCGGCGACCCTGCCCGAGCGCATGCTGCCCGTCGCCGTCGGGATCGGGATCGGCACCGGGGAATGCTGCGTCGGCAACTTCGGCTCGGCCCGCCGCTTCGACTACTCGGCGCTCGGCGAGACCGTGAACTTCGCCTCCCGGTTCGAGGGGCTGTCGCGCCACTACGGCGTCCCGGTCATCATCGGCGAGGAGACGCGCAGCGCTGCGCCGCACCTGGCGACGCTGGAGATCGGCGAGGCATCGATCCGCGGCGCGAGCCGGCCGGTGCGCATCCATGCCCTCCTGGGCGATGCCGCCCTGGCGCAGTCCCCGTCGTTCCGGGCGCTCCGCGACGTCCACGAAGTGCTGCGCGCGGCGCTCGCGGCGGGCGACGGGGACGCGGTCGCGCGGGCACTCGCCGCCTGCCGGGGGGTCGATGACGGACGTCTCGTCCGCCTCCACGAGACGATGGCCGGCCGGGCGGGACCCGGCGATGGCCCGCCGCTGCGGCTGCCGGTATGATCGCCGCCGTCCGCCATGACGCCCGCTCCGCCCTTTCCCCAATCCCTCGACAGCGTCGAGCTGCTCGCCAGCCTGTCGCCGGACGATCGCGCACAGATCGCGCGACGCTGCACCTGGCGCCGCCATGCCGCGCATGAGCAGATCATCGACAGCGCGAGCGACAGCCGCGACGTCCTCTTCGTCACCGGCGGCAAGGTGCGTATCGTCAACTTCTCGGCATCGGGCCGCGAAGTCAGCCTCGACGACGTCGGTCCGGGCGGCTTCTTCGGCGAGCTGGCGGCGATCGACGGGGCGTCGCGCTCGGCGACGGTCGTCGCCCTCGAGGACACCATCCTCGCGAGCCTGGCGCCGTCGGCATTCCTGGCGCTGCTGCGCGAGCATCCCGAGGTGGCGCTGGCCATCATGCGGCGCCTGGCCGGGATCATCCGCCAGGCGAACTCGCGCATCATGGACCTCAGCACCGTCGGGGCGCAGAGCCGGGTGTGCGGGGAGCTGCTGCGCCTGGCGAGCGTCGACGGCACGGGCGCGGCCGCCGAGCGGCGCATCCGGCCGATCCCACGCCACTCCGACGTCGCCAGCCGCGCCAGCACGACGCGGGAGACGGTGGCGCGGGTGCTGGGCGACCTGGTGCGCCACGACATCGTCCGCCGCGACGCCGACAGCTTCTGCATTCTCGATGCGGACCGGCTGATGGCCCTGGTCGACCACTACCACATGGCCGACGGCTGACGCCGCGCGGCGGTCTGCCCGGCTCAGTTCGGGGGCGCCGCGCGTTCCAGCTCAGCCAGCGGCACGACACGCGCGCCGCCGCGGTCGAAGGTGATGCGGGCACCGCGGTCGTCGAGGCCGGTGACGGTGCCCATGCCGTGGCGGCGGTGGGCGATCCGGCTGCCGACCGCGATCGGGTCGCCTTCGGGCATGATGCGCAGCGCCGGCATCGGGTCCTCGTCCGGCGGGATCCGGAGGTCGCCCGGGTCCCGGAGCGGCGCGGCCTGCAAGGGCGGCACCTCGCGGCCCAGGCTGCGGCGCAGCTCGGTGATGGCCTCGACCTGCTCTGCCGCGGCGCGCCGAAGGGCGGCGGACAGGCCGCCCGCGGCGAGGAGGATGGTCCCTCCGAGCGCCATCGCCGCGCCGAGCGCACCCATGAGCGACCCCGACAGGGCCACCGTGCGGCCGCCGATTCGCCAGGCGCCGGCGTCCAGCGCGTCGAGGCCGAGCCCGGCCGCCATGGCGCCGCCGCCGAGGATCATCATGAGCCAGCCCAACGCGCGCATCGCGTGCATCCGATCCTTCAGGCCAGCGCGGCGGCCGGCAGCTCGATGCGGATGCCGCCGTCCGCTCCGGTCGCGATCTCGCCGTCGAGCTGACGGACGAGCACCGTCACCAGCCGCATGCCGATGCCGCGGCGCGGGGCGGCGTCCTCCGGGTCCTCGCGGCCGGCATCGGCGACGGTCAGAAGGTAGCGGCCGGGGGCTTCCTCGACGAAGGCGAGGCGCAGGCTACCGTCGCCGATCTTGACCGCACGGGTGGCGAGCTGGGTGACGATGAGGCCGAGGGAGACGGCGCGGTCGGCCGGCACCACGCAGGGCGCGGCGAAGATGGCGACGTGGCGGTCGCCTTGCGGCACGCCCAGGGCCCGGCAGAGATCGTCGCACAGCGCCCGGAGGTAGTCCGCGAGCTCGACGGCGCCGGTAGCCTCGGTCCGGTAGAGCCGGTCGTGCACGTGGGCGATCGTCGAGACCCGCGCCGCCGCCTCCTCGAGCTGCGCCTTCGCCGCCTCATCGTCGGTGGCGCGGGCCTGCATCTCCAGCAGGGAGCGGGTGACCGTGAGGCTGTTCTTCACGCGATGGTCGATCTCGGCCACGGCCAGCGTCAGGCGCTCCTCGACCGCCTTGCGCTCGGTCAGCTCGCGGCGCAGCGCGATCTCGCTCATCGCCATCGCCGTCAGGTCGGCGAGCGTCGAGAGATCGTCCGGGGTCCAGGTGCGCGGCACGCGGTCGGCGACGCATACCGTCCCGATCGCCACGCCGTCGGGGTCGACCAGCGGCAGCCCGGCATAGGCGACGACGCCGTGCGCGGCGATGGCCGGATGGTCGCGCAGGCGCGTGTCGGCGCGCGCGTCGCCGACTACCAGCGCCTCGCCCGCGACCACGACGCGCGGGCACAGGCCGTGGTCGAGCGGTACCTGCCGCCGGCTCGCCCAGGGCTCGGCGATGCCGCGCTGGCTCAGCAGCACGTGGCGGTCGGCGTCGACCAGCGAGACCACGGCGATCGGTGCGGCGAGCAGGCGCGACAGGAGGCGCGTCAGCCGGTCGAAGGCGGGGTCCGGCGGCTGGTCGAGCAGCCCCGTGCGGCGCAGCGCCGCCAGACGCGTGGGGTCGTCGATGGCCGCCGGCGGCACGTGGGCCGCCAGACCGTGGGATGCGTCCAAGGTTGGTTCCCGGGCATCGGCGATCCGGGCGCCGGCGCGGCGCCGGTCCGGAGCACCGAGCGATTATGGCCACGTTATCATGCGCGCGGCCGCTTCCGCAGTATCGGTCGAGAGCCGCCCCGCGACCGAGGCGGGCGGGGAGGGCGGCTACCGACGCGGGGCCGCGGCGAGGGCCTGCTCGACCCACCCTGCCATGGCGAGCAGCGGCAGGTCCTCGCCCCGCCTTCCGACGAGCTGGATGCCGAGCGGCATGCCCTGCGGGCCGGTGCCGTGCGGCACATGCACCAGCGGGCCGCGCAGCAGCGTCCACATGCCGTTGAGCGACGGGTCGCCGGTGTAGCCGAGGCCGCGCGGCGCCTCGCCGGGCGCGCTCGGCGCCAGGACGGCATCGAAGCCCCGGGTCACCTCGTCGAAACGGCGCCGCAGCCGCCCGGCGGCGGCCTGGGCGGCGACGACGTCGGCGGCCGGCCGCGCTTCCGCCTCGGCGAGCAGCTCCCGGATCTTGGGGCTGAGCAGGTCGCGGTGGTGCTTCCATTCCACCTCCAGCGACGCCAGCGCCTCGGTCGTGAAGATCGCGCGGTGGATCTCGCGCATCGGCGCGAACTCGGCCGGCAGGTCGAGCTCCACGATCTCGGCGCCGGCCGCGCGCAGGGCGGCCACCGTGGCTTCCAGATGCGCGCGGTAGGGCGCCTCGACGAGCTCCCACAGTGGCGTCCGGCAGAAGCCGAAGCGTGGGCTCGCGGCGAGCGTGGGGGCGGGGGCCGGCGCGTCGGTCAGGGTCGCGACCAGCAGCGTCATGTCCGCGACGTCGCGGGAGAACGCGCCCAGGGTGTCGACCGACGGCGACAGCGGCATCGTGCCGGCGAGGTCGACCCGCCCGCGCGTCAGCTTCATGCCGACGACGCCGCAGAAGGCCGCGGGCCGGATCACCGAGCCGACGGTCTGCGAGCCCAACGCCAGGGGCACATGGCCGTCAGCGACGGCCGCCGCCGACCCGCTGGACGAGCCGCCGGGCGTGTAGGCGGGATTGCGCGGGTTGGCCGTGGGCCCGGCCTCGAAGCAGGCGAACTCGGTCGTCACCGTCTTGCCCACGACGACGGCGCCCGCCGCGCGCAACGCGGCGACGCAGGCGGCATCCGCGGCCGGCTGGCGGCCGCGATGGATCGGCGACCCTCGCTCGGTCGGCGCGTCGGCGGTGTCGAAGATGTCCTTGATGCCGATCGGGACCCCGCCCAGCGGTCCGCGGCCGGCCGCACGCGCGCTCGCCAGCGCGCGCTCCGGGTCGAGGAATTTCCAGGCATGCACGACCGGCTCGCGCGCCGCGATGCGTGCAAGGCAGGCGGCCGTCGCCGCCTCCGCCGTCAGTCGCCCATCGGCGACGGCGCGCGCGATCTCCCGCGCGAGGGGCATGTCCATGGGCCGCCTCAGAAGAAGGTGCGATGGGCGGCGACGATCGTATAGCGGTCGTCGACGACGGGGAGGACCTGCCACTTGTCGAAGGTGACGCAGGGGTGAGAGACGCCGAACGCGACCATGTCGCCGACCGCGAGCGGGCTCGCCTCGGGCACCGTCAGGTGGCAGTGCTGGTCGTTGAGGCCGGTCACGACATGGCCGTCGCCGATCGCCTGCGGCGCGCCGGCCGTGCCGGGGCGGTAGCAGAGGATCGGCACCGGCAGCCCGCCCGACACGCCGACGTCGCGCTGGCCCATGGTGAGGATCGCCTTGCGCGGCTCCGGTCGGGACTGGACGTAGGCCCAGACCTCGAGCGCCGGCCGCGGCCCGGGGCCGAGCGCGTCGACGCCGGGCGTGCGTCCGCGCAGCTCGGCGAAGAAATTGCGATACATCGCAGAATCGTGGGTGATGTAGCAGCCGCTGCGCGACACCAGCAGCACCTCGCGATGCAGCCCCGCGCGGCGGAAGCGATCGACCACGAGGTCGTAGAAGGCCGATCCTCCGGCGCTCAGGATCACCGGGCCGGCAGCGAAGAGGCCTCCCTGCTCGACGGCGGCGGCCATCGCGACGAGGCTGTCGAGGAAGGTGCGCACCTGGTCGGCCGCCTCGGCGATCGACTTGCCCGCGGCCAGGCCTTCGAAGCCCTCGACCCCGCGCAGCACGAGGAACGGCTCGGCCGCCTTGATGGCACGCGCCACGGCGAGCGCGGTCGCGGCGTCGCGCGCGCCGGTGCGGCCGCCGGCATAGCCGATCTCCAGCAGCAGGGGCAGCGGTCGACCGATCGGCGCCGCGCGCAGCGCAGCCGCGAGCTGCTCGACGCCGGCGACGGAGTCCGCCAGCGCCAGGAGCTCGAAGCCGGGATCGTCCCGCAGCATGTCGAGGACGCCCCGGATCGCCTGCCGCCCGACGAGCTGGTTGGCCAGCAGCACGCGGCGGATGCCGTAGCGGCGGGCGATCCCGGCCTGATGCACCGTGGCGACCGTGATCGCCCACGCGCCGTGCTCGACCTGCTCACGGAACAGGGCGGGCACCATGGTGGTCTTGCCGTGCGGCGCCAGCACGGCGCCGGCCGCGGCGACGAAGCGCGCCATCCAGTCGAGATTGTGGTCGAGCGCGCTGCGCTTCAGGACCGCGAGCGGCAGCGGCATGTCCTCCGCCAGCACGTTCCAGCCCCGGGCGGCGATCGCGCCGAGCGGGAACGGCGGCGTCCCGGCAGGGATGCCCTTCACCTGGTCGTCGATCACGAAGGCGGCGAGGTCTTCCAGCGGCGGCCGCAGGGCGGAATCGGGGCTCACGGGTCGCACTCCATCGTCTTGCCGTCGAGGCGGCAGCGCAGGCGGGCGCGGCCGTCGGCATCATAGAGCGCGCCGGCCCATCCGGCGCCGCCGCGCTCGAGGAAGAGAAAGGCGTAGCCGGTCGTCGAGGTCAACCGGCTGACCCGCGCGCCGAGGATCGCGAGGTCCGGCGGCGGGTCGTCCAGCGAGGGATCGAGCGCGGTGCCCCCGCCGCCGACGACCACCTGGGCGGGCTGCCCGCCGGCGAAGGAGAACGCGTCGAAGCGGTGGATGTGGCCGGAGAAGACGGCGCGGAACGGATCGGGGCCGAGCGCCGCCGCGGCCGCCTGTAGCGTCTCGTTGGTCAGGATCGGCCGGCGGGTCGTCGGCTCGAACTTGTAGACGCCGTAGAGCGGACGGTGGGTGAGCAGCCAGCTTTCCGGGGTCGCCAGGGCGCGCGCGGCGGCGAGCTGCCCGCGATGGCGCTCGATCTCCGCGTCGCGGGGGTTCTGGTCGCGGGCGATCGCGGAATCGTGGACGACGAGGCTGAAATCCCCGAATGCGATGCGGTACGGCTCCGTGAAGCCTTCGCAGTCCGGCGGCCGCGGCCGCGGGTCGAGATAGCGGAACCAGCCGTGGCCGGCGCGCTCGCAGTCCTCGTGGTTGCCGCGGACCATGACCCATGGTGCGGCGGCCAGCAGCGGCGCCGCCGGATCGAAGAAGTCCGCCCGCCACGCCCCCCAGTTGTAACCATACGGGCTGCCCTCGCACCCGGCGCCCGGCTGCGGGCAGGGGGTCTCGCGGTAGTGATAGTCGCCGACATGGATGACGAGGTCGGGCGCCATCGCCGCGGCCGCGGCGGCGATGCGGGCGAACGGCCACTGCGCCGGGTCATTGCACGCCTGGACGCTGCCGCCCTTCAGCCGGCAGCCGGAATCGCCGAGGACGACGATGCGGCGCGGCTCGGGGCGCGGCAGCGGGATCGCTCGCCCGGCGAAGGAGGCCCGCTGCACGATCGCCGGCAGCGGCGCCTCGCAGACGGTGTGGGGGTAGGCCTCCCACGGGCCGACGCGCACCTGCATCGGCCGGTCGAAATCGTCGTAGCGGATCCGCGGGCATGCGGCGTCGGTGGTCGCGACGCGTACCACCGCGCCGTCGGGGCCGAGGACGACCCACGGCGCGGTGGTGTCGGCCGCGGCGGGCGTCGCCGTCGCGGCCAGGACGACGCTCGCGATCGCGGCGGCACGGCGCATCCGGCTCTCCCTAGCTGATCGTCGGCTGCGGCGCGGGATCGTGCCAGCGGCCGCCGGCGACCATGCCGCGGGCGAGCAGCCGCTGCTTGCCTTCGAGGCGCTCTCCCAGGACGTCGCGGTAGCTCCAGTTGCCGTCGGCGACCGCGATGACCGAGGCATCGCCGACGCCGCCGACCACCAGCCGCCCCAGCTCCGGCCGCTGCACGGCGGCGGCGGCCGTGGCGGTCGCGCGCCGGATGACCTCTGCCAGCGGCACGCCGAGGCAGACGAACTTGGAGAGCGTCACCAGCAGGTCGTAGGCGGGGCCATGGATCGAAATCTCGTGGATGTCGCTGGAGATCACGTCGGGCAGGAACCCCGCGGCCAGCATGCCGCGCGTTGTCTTGAACCCGAAGCTGCCGCCGCCATGGCCGATGTCGAAGATGACGCCGCGCTCGCGCGCCGCCGCGATCTCCTCGCGCACCCTTCCGTCGGGCGCCAGCGGTGCGTTCGGGAACGGGCGGAAGCAATGCGTCAGCACGTCGCCGCGGCGCAGCCGCTGGATCACCTCGAGCCGGCTCGGGGGCGGGTTGTCGAGATGGCACATCACCGGCATCCCGACCTCCTCGGCGACGTCGAGCGCCATGTCGAGCGGCGCGATGCCCGAGGCGCCGCCGGCCGACCGCCCCACGCGCACCTTGATGCCCACCACGATGTCGCGGTTGGCGGCGGCGACGCGGGCGCATTCGCGGGAATCCAGCAGGCGGATGTCGGCGCACTCGCCGACCATGACCGAGTGGCTGAACGCGAAGATGCCGGGATAGGACAGATTGAGATAGGGCAGGATGCGCACCGGCGACCGGTCGATGAGGAATCTCCGGAAGCCGTGCAGCGTCCCTGGGCCGGCGCTGCCGGCGTCGATCAAGGTCGGCGTCGCCATCTGGCGCGCCACCGCCTCGGGATCGACGCCGAGCGAGGTGCCGCCCCAATAGACATGGGTGTGCAGGTCGATGAGGCCGGGGGTGACGAGGCAGCCGGTCACGTCCCGGACGGCCGCACCCGCCGGCGCCGGCAGGTCCGGCCCGATGGCGGCGATCCTGCCGCCGGCGAAGGCGACGTCGGCCATCCGGTCGATGCCCTGGCCCGGGTCGAGCACCCGGCCGCCCTTGAGTACGAGATCCGTCATCCCCTGTGTTCCTCGCATCGTGGATCGCCGCCATCCTGGCGGCCGCCGCGCGGTTCGCCAAGAGCCACCCCGAACGTCGCGCGGTTAATCGAGAAGGCGACGGCTACATGAGGTTGTGGCTCGGACGTTATTCGGTAAAGATCGCGGAACCAATGTCTGAAGGCACGATCGTATACGACCGGCCTGCGGGGGAGGAGACGCGGGGATCGGACGGCAGGGAGCTGCTGTCGGTCACCGACCTGCATGTCCAGTTCGAGACGTCGGGCGGCGTGGTGCGCGCGGTCGAGGGGCTGTCGTTGCGCGTGCGTCGCGGCGAGATCGTGGCGGTCGTCGGCGAATCGGGCTCCGGCAAGTCGGTGACGGCGCTCTCGATCATGCGGCTGCTGCCGCGGCACACGGCCCGGATCCCGTCCGGCCGTATCGTCTTCGACGGCAAGAGCCTGCTCGACCTCGACGACGAGGGCATGCGCGAGATCCGCGGCCGCGACGTCTCGATGATCTTCCAGGAGCCGATGACCTCGCTGAACCCGATCCTGACGATCGGGCTGCAGATCACGGAACCCCTGCAGATCCATCTCGGGATGGACGATGGAGCGGCGCGGGCGCGCGCCGTCGAGCTGATGCGGCTCGTCGGCATCCCCGACGCGGAGCGCCGGCTGACCCAGTATCCGCACCAGTTCTCCGGCGGCATGCGCCAGCGCGTGATGATCGCGATCGGTCTCGCCTGCAACCCGAAGCTGATCATCGCCGACGAGCCGACGACGGCGCTCGACGTGACCATCCAGGCGCAGATCCTGGAGCTCATGCGCGACCTGTCGCGTCGGCTCGACATCGCGCTCATCATCATCACGCACAATCTCGGCATCGTCGCGCGCTACGCCGACCGCGTCGTCGTGATGTATGCCGCGCGCCGGGTCGAGGAGGGGCCGGCCGAGGCGATCTTCCACCGTCCGCGCCATCCCTACACCATGGGGCTGCTGCGCTCGGTGCCGCGGCTCGACCGGCCGCGCGGCGAGAAGCTGGAGACGATCGAGGGGCTGCCGCCCAATCTCGCCCACGCGCCGCCGGGCTGCCGTTTCGCCCCGCGCTGTCCCCACGCGATCGCGGCCTGTGTCAGCGAGCCTCCGCTGGTGGCGACCGACACCGGCGGCCTGTCGGCCTGTTGGCGGGCCGACGAGATCGCTGCCGGCAAGATCGCGTGGCCCGCAGCGGGTGCTGCGGCGCCGGCGGTGACCCCCGACCGCGGTGCGCCCCTCCTGGCCGTGCGCGGGCTGACCAAGCATTTCGCCGTACGCTCGGGCCTGCGCGGCGTCCGCGGACTGGTGCGGGCGGTGGAAGACGTGAGCTTCGACGTCCATGCCGGCGAGACGGTCGGCCTCGTCGGCGAATCCGGCTGCGGCAAGACGACGGTGGGCCGGCTGATCCTGCGGCTGGAGGACCCGACCGCCGGCGAGGTCCGCCTGGACGGCGAGGACCTCGTGACCGCCTCGGCGGCCGAGCTGACGGCGATGCGGCGCCGCGTCCAGGTCATCTTCCAGGACCCCTACAGCTCGCTCAATCCCCGCATGACCGTCGGCCAGATCGTCGGCGAGCCGCTCTCGGTCTACCGCATCGAGCCGAACGCGGCCGCGGTGCGCGAGCGGGTGGCGCGGCTGCTCGGCCAGGTCGGGCTCAGGCCGGAGCTGGCGGGCCGCTATCCCCACCAGCTCTCCGGCGGCCAGCGCCAGCGGGTCGGCATCGCCCGTGCGCTGGCGATGGAGCCGAGATTCATCGTCTGCGACGAGGCGGTCTCCGCGCTCGACGTCTCGATCCAGGGGCAGATCATCAACCTGCTGGAGGAGCTGCAGCGGAGCTACGATCTCGCGTATCTCTTCATCGCCCACGACCTCGCGGTCGTCCGCCACATCGCGAGCCGCGTCGTCGTCATGTATCTCGGCCGGGTCATGGAGATCGCCGACCGAGACGCGATCTACCGCGAGCCGCTGCATCCCTACACCAGGCTGCTGCTCGACGCGGCACCGGTGCCGGACCCGACGGTGGAGAAGGCGCGTGCACCGCGCCTCATCCAGGGCGAGCTGCCGAGCGCGCTGGCGCCGCCGGCGGGGTGCGTCTTCCACACGCGCTGCCCGATGGCCGACGCCGACTGCAGGGCCGCGGTCCCCGCGCTGCGCGAGGTGCGGCCGGGCCATCTGGCCGCCTGCATCAAGGTCTGACGAGAAGGGGAGGAACGACATGAGACGAATCATCACCGCGGTGGCGGCGGTCGCCGCTCTGGCCGCCGCCGGTCCGGCGGAGGCGCAGTCGCCCAAGCGCGGCGGGACCCTGACCTTCGCCATCAGCGCCGAGACGCCGCACTACGACTGCCACGGCAGCGATACCTACGCGACGCTGCATTTTTCGGCGCCGTTCTACTCGACCCTCCTCAGGTTCGACCTCGACAAGTACCCCGAGGTCGCCGGCGATCTCGCGCAGTCCTGGACGGTCGCGCCCGACCTGCTGACCTATAGCTTCAAGCTGCATCAGGGCGTGCTGTTCCACGACGGCCAGCCGCTCACCTCGGCCGACGTGAAGGCGACCTACGAGCGGCTGCGCGCGCCGCCGACCGGCGTCGTGTCGACGCGCAAGGCGACGTTCTCCGACATCGACACGATCGAGACGCCGGACGCGCAGACGGTCGTCTTCAAGATGAAGGGCGTCAACGCGGCGATGCTCGAGCACTTCGCCTCGCCATGGAACTGCATCTATTCGGCCAAGGTGCTGGCGGCGGACCCCAACGCGCCGAAGACCAAGGTGATGGGCACGGGGCCGTTCGTCTTCGGCGAACACGTCAAGGGCAGCCACGTGACGGGCACCCGCAACGACAAGTACTTCCGCCAGGGCCTGCCCTATCTCGACGGCTTCAAGGGCGTGTTCATGCTGCAGGCCGCCGCCATGCTCAACGCGCTCCAGGGCGGGCAGGTCGCCGGCGAGTTCCGCGGCATCGCCCCGGCCGAGCGCGACCGCCTGGTGCAGGCGATGGGCGACAAGCTGCGCATCGAGGAATCGAGCTGGACGCTGAACCTGCTGATCGCCTTCAACACCGAGAAGAAGCCGTTCGACGATCCGCGCGTGCGCCGCGCCCTCAGCATGGCCATCGACCGCTGGGGCGGCAGCCAGGGCCTGTCGCGCATCTCGACGATGCGGGCGGTCGGCGGCGTCATCCGGCCGGGGTCGCCCTATGCGACGCCGGAGGCGGAGCTGGTGAAGCTGCCGGGCTTCTCCAAGGACATCCGGGCGTCCCGGGCCGAGGCCAAGCGGCTGCTCGCAGAGGCCGGCGTGCCGAACCTCAGCTTCACGCTGCACAACCGCAACCTCGCCATGCCCTACACCCCGGCCGGCGTGTTCCTGGTCGACCAGTGGCGGCAGATCGGGGTGACCGTCGACCACAAGCAGTACGACACCGCGCCCTATCTCGCCGGCATGAGCAGCGGCAACTTCGACGTCGCCATCGACTTCTCCAACCTGTTCATGGACGAACCGAGTCTCGGGCTCGCCAAGTTCGTGTCGTTCACGCGCGCGCCGGAGAACCGCTCACGGGCCAACGATGCCGAGCTCGACGCGCTGTTCGATCGCCAGGTCCGCGAGCTCGACCGCGGCAAGCGCATCGAGCTGATCAAGGCGTTCGAGAAGCGGCTCTTCGAGCAGTCCTACCAGGTGCCGCTGCTGTGGTGGCACCGCATCGTCCCGACCCACAAGACGCTGATGGGCTGGAAGATGTCGCCCAGCCACAATCTCGGCCAGGACCTGGCCGAGGTCTGGCTCAACCAGTAGCCGAGGAGGGGCCGGCCCGGTCGGGGCCGGCCCAGCCGCCGGGTCCGCCATGCTGCGCTACACCGTCAGCCGCATCCTGCTGGTGATCCCGACGCTGATCGGCGTGGCGATCCTGGTGTTCTTCATGCTGCGCGTCGTGCCGGGCGACGTCGTCGAGGTGAAGCTGCGCGGCGACGGCGGCAACGTCTCGCAGGAGACGATCGAGCAGGAGCGCCGCCGGCTCGGGCTCGACAAGCCGCTGCTCGCCCAGTTCGGCGACTGGATGGTGGGCGTCGCCACGCTCGACCTCGGCACGTCGATGTGGACCGACCGGCCGGTCATCGAGGAGATCGGCCTCCGGCTGGAGCTCTCGCTGCAGGTCGCGATCATGGCGACCATCGTCGCGGTCCTCATCGCCTTGCCGCTCGGCACCCTGGCGGCGCTGTTCCGCGATACCTGGATCGACTACGTCGTGCGCCTGCTGTCGATCGGCGGCCTGGCCATCCCGTCCTTCTGGTTCGGCATGCTGATCATGCTGACCCTGCTGCAGCTCTTCGGCTGGCTGCCGCCCATCACCTTCACGCCGCTCTACGTCGACCCGATGGCGAACCTGGCGCAGCTCGTGTGGCCGGCGCTCGCCGTCGGCTATCGCTACGCGGCCGTGGTCGCGCGCATGATCCGCTCGTCGCTGCTCGAGGTGATGAGCGAGGACTACATCCGCACCGCGCGCGCCAAGGGGGTCTTCGAGAAGCTGGTCGTGTCGCGCCACGCGCTGCGCAATGCGCTGCTGCCGACGATCACCGTGATCGGGCTGGAGTTCGCCTTCCTGATCGGCGGACTGGTGGTGACCGAGCAGGTCTTCAACCTGAACGGCATCGGCAAGCTGTTCGTGCAGAGCGTGTCGCGCAACGACTTCACGCTGATCCAGGGCATGGTGATGCTGATCGCGCTGTTCTATGTCCTGGTGAACCTCGCGGTCGACCTGCTCTACGCGGCGCTCGACCCGCGCATCCGCTACCGGTGAGGGGCGGGCGATGACGGCCGAAGCCGCCGCCGACGCCGACGCCCCCCGGCGCGCCAACCCGCTGCTCGACTTCTGTCGCCGCCAGCCGCTGGGCGCGATCAGCTTCGTCGTCATCGCGACGATGATGCTGGCCGGCATCTTCTCCGAGCAGGTCTCGCCCTACGATCCGCTGAACATCGACTTCGCCTCGATCCTGGCGCCGCCGTCGGGCGACCACTGGTTCGGCACGGACGCCTTCGGGCGGGACATCCTGTCGCGCATCATCCACGGCGCGCGGACCGCGCTGGTGATCGGCTTCCTGTCGTCCTTCATCGGCTCGACCAGCGGCGCGGTGCTGGGCGCTGCCTCGGCCTATTTCGGCGGCCGCATCGACAATGCCATCCAGCGCGTGGTCGACGTGCTGCTGGCCTTCCCGATCATCGTGCTGGCGCTGGTCGTCGTCGCGGTGCTCGGGAAGGGCCTCGTGCTCGGCATCGACGCCAACCTCATCGTGGCGATCGCCATCCCGATCGTGCCGAAGGTCGCGCGCGTGGTGCGCGCGGCCGCGCTCTCTGTCCGGGCGATGCCCTACGTCGACGCGGCGCGGGCGGCGGGCTACGGCAACCTGCGCATCATCTGCCGGCACATGGCGCCCAACCTCGTGGCGCCCTATCTCATCATGCTCACGGCCTACATCGCGCAGGCGATCCTGCTGGAGGCCTCCCTGTCGTTCCTCGGCCTCGGCGTCACCGAGCCGACGGCGGCCTGGGGCCTGATGCTGTCGGGCAACGCGTCGGACTTCTTCCGCGAGGCGCCGTGGATGATCCTCTTCCCGGGCCTCGCCATCAGCCTCGCGGTGTTCGCCTTCAGCCTGTTCGGCGACGCGCTGCGCGACTGGCTCGATCCGCGCTTCAAGACGTGAGGGCGGGCGACCGGCGCCGCCCGCCCCGCCGTCCGTTCCTCAGGCGACCTCGACGATCGCCTCGATCTCGACGGTGATCTGGCCGGGCAGCGAGCCCATGCCGACGGCCGAGCGCGCGTGGCGACCCTTGTCGCCGAACACCTCGACCAGGAGGTCGGAGCAGCCGTTGATGACCTTCGGCTGGTCGCCGAACTCCGGCACCGCGTTCACCATGCCCAGCAGCTTGACGACGCGCTGCACCTTGTCGAGGTCGCCCAGGGCCTCCTTCATCACCGCCAGGAGGACCAGCCCGACCTCGCGCGCATGCTTGTAGGCTTGCTCCACGGTCACGTCCTTGCCCACCTTGCCGACGGCGCCCGGCCCGGGGCCCTTGCCCGCGAGATAGAGCAAGTTGCCGGTGCGCACGGCGTGGACGTAGTTCCCCGCGGCGTTGGGCACGGGCGGCAGGGTGATGCCGAGCTCGGCGAGGCGCTTCTCGATCTGCATGGGTCGGGCTCCGGTGGGAAGGTTCCGCCGATCGGGCGATCGGGTACGCGCAGCCTAGCAAGGGTGCCCGGTCGCGTCAGGTGCCGCGACGGCGCGCGCCAGCGCGCAGAACTCCTCCACCGACAGCTCCTCCGCGCGTCGGGTCGGCTGGATGCCGACCCGCGCCAGCAGCGCCTCGCCGCCGAGCGGGCGCAGGCTGGCGCGCAGCATCTTGCGGCGCTGGCCGAAGGCCGCCTGCGTCACCCGCTCCAGCACGGCGCGCCGGGCGGGCGCCAACGGCTGCGGGCGCGGCACGATGCCGACCACCGACGAGACCACCTTGGGCGGCGGGACGAAGGCGCTCGCGGGCACGTCGAACAGGCGCTGCACCGTGCACAGCCACTGCACGATCACCGAGAGGCGGCCGTAGGCGGCATCGCCCGGCCGGGCGAGCAGGCGCTCGGCCACCTCCTTCTGGAACATCAGCGTCAGCCCGTCATACTCGCCGATGCGGTCGAGCCAGCGCAGCAGCAGGGCCGTCGAGACGTTGTAGGGCAGGTTCGCGACGATGCGGCGCGGCGCCGCCGTGAGCGCGACGGGATCGATCCCGAGCGCGTCGCCCATGACGATCTGCAGCCGGCCGGGATAGGCCGCGGCGATCTCGGCGAGGGCCGCCGCGCAGCGCTCGTCGCGCTCGATCGCCACCACGTGCCGCGCCCCGCATTCGAGGAGCGCGCGGGTGAGGCCGCCCGGACCGGGGCCGATCTCGATCACCGTGACCGCCGTCAGGTCGCCGGCGGCGCGGGCGATGCGGCGTGTGAGGTTGAGGTCGAGGAGGAAATGCTGGCCGAGGCCCCGGCGTGCGCCGATGCCGTGGCGGGCGATGACCTCGCGCAGCGGTGGCAGGGGGACGGGACCGCTCACTCCGCGGCGATGGTGGCCGGCGCCGGCCCGGCGGCGTGCCCGCGCCGGACGGCGATCGCCGCGGCGAGGCGCAGCGCCGCGATCAGGCTGTCGGGCAGCGCCTTGCCGGTGCCGGCGATGTCGATCGCCGTGCCGTGATCGGGCGAGGTGCGCACGAAGGGCAGGCCGAGCGTGATGTTGACGCCGCCGTCGAAGTCGATCGTCTTCAGCGGGATCAGCGCCTGGTCGTGATACATGCACAGCGCGGCGTCGTAGCGGGCCCGCGCCCGGGCATGGAACATGGTGTCCGCCGGCTGTGGCCCGCGCACGTCGATGCCCTCGGCCCGCAGCCGTTCGATCGCCGGCACGATGATCTCGATCTCCTCGCTGCCGAGGCTGCCGTTCTCGCCGGCATGGGGGTTGAGCCCGGCCACCGCCAGCACCGGCGCGGGGATGCCGAAGTCGCGCTTCAGGGCGGCCGCCGTGATCCTGCCGGCGGTCACGATCAGCTCTGCGGAGACCATCTCGATCGCGGCGCGCAGGGAGCGGTGCACCGTGACGGGCACCACGCGCAGCTCGGGGCAGGCCAGCATCATGATCGGGTGCACGCCGCCCCCGGCCAGCGCCGCCAGGTACTCGGTATGTCCCGCATGCGGGAAGCCGGCGGCGTAGAGCGCCTCCTTCTGGATGGGGTTCGTCACCACGGCGGCGGCGCGACCCGCCTGGACCGCAGCGACCGCGCGGTCGATCGACTCGATGACCGCGGCGGCGTGGACGGGATCGGGGCGGCCGAGCACGGGCTCGGGGTCGCTCGCCAGCGGCAGGACCGGCAGGGCCGTGGCGAAGGCGGCGGCGGCCTCCTCGGGGGCGGCGATCTCGACCACCGGGGCGGGCAGGCCGACGCGGCGGGCGAGGGCGGCGAGGCGGCGCGGCGAGTCGACCGCGTAGAAGCACGGATCCGTCGGACCGCGCCGCAACCAAGCCATCAGTGCGATCTCCCCGCCGATGCCGGCAGGCTCGCCCATGGTCAACGCGATCGGCAGCAGGGTCCCCGGCATGCGACTGGCCCTCGCGCGGTCAGCCGCGGACTTCGATGAAGGCGGAACGGCGCAGGTCGCGGATCACGCGGCGTGCGACGTTGTCGAGACGCTGCGTGGTGATGGCCTCGGCGATCTCGTCGCGGTTGACCTTCTGCGCGGCCTTCTGCGGTGCCTCGCGTTCGCATACCATCAGCACGACGAAGCCGGCCTCGGTCGTCAGCGGCGCAGTAGCCTTGCCGATGGGCTGGGTGGCGACGAGCTGCCGCAGGCGCGGCGGCAGGTCGCCGAGACGCACCTTGCCGAGGTCGCCGGACAGCGAGCCGCTGCCCTCGCGCGTCGCCAGCATGTCGCCGCAGTCCTTCACCGTCCGGCTCAACTCCTCCGCCATCTTGCGGCGCTCGGCCTGCTCGTCGGCCGGCGCGCCGGGTCGCAGCGGCACGACGATCTGGCGCAGGCCGACGGTCTGGTCGCCGGCGCCCTCCGCGTCGCCGGCGGGATTGCGCCGCTCGACGAGGAGCAGGATGTAGTAGCCGCTGGGCAGCTTGAGAGGCGGCGAGAGCTGTCCGGGGCCGAGGCCCTCGATGGCGCTCTCCAGCGCCGGGTCGAGCTGGCCGGGCTGCACCCATCCGAGATCGCCGCCGGCGGAGGCCGAGGCGGACTGCGAGAACTGGCGTGCGATCTGGGTGAAGCGGACGCCGGCGCGCATCTGCTCGATCAGGCGCTCGGCCAGCCGGCGGACCTCGTCCTCGTCGCCGGCGCGATCGAAGGGCAGGAAGATCTCGGCGACATGCCGCTCCACGGCGTTGGCGGAGGCGAGCCGCTGCGCGACCGCCTCGTCGATCTCCTCCTCGCTGACCGAGATCGTCCGCCCGTACCGCCGGCGGATGAGCTTCGCCCAGGCGGCGCTGGCGCGGATCTGCTCGACCGCCGTCGACCGTTCGATGCGGTTCTCGTCCAGCCACGCGTAGAATCCGCCCGGCTGCATGTTGTTCTGCCGCTCCAGGCGCCGGACGTTCTCGGCGATCTCCTGGTCGGTCGCCTTGATCGTGGCGCGGTTGGCTTCCTGTATCTGCAGGCGCTCGTCGATCAGCGAACGGATCACCTGCGGCCGCAGGCGCTGGGCGGCCTCCGACGCCGGGTCGAGCCCGGCCGCGATGACGGTGAGGCGCAGCCGCGCCGCGATGTCGTGCTCGGTGACGATATCGTCGTTCACGACCGCCGCGATGCGCGTCGCCGCCTGCTGGGCGGGCGCCGGAAGGGCGGCGAGGAGGGCGAGCGCGGCGAGCGCGCCGGCGATGGCGCGGGGCAGGACGTGATGGGCCGGGCGTACGTGCGTCACTGGAGATCCACCCGAGGCAAGCCGAATTCGCCCAGATTCTTGAAGAACAGCCTGACCAGCACCGCGTCCGAGGGCGTCACGTCGAGATCGCGCGTGCGGGTCCGGCGATAGGTCGCAACGACCGCAAAGCACTCATCCTCATACTTGAGGCCCAGGGCGGAATCCAAGACTTCCACGCCCTGGGTCAGATCGATGGTCGTGCGCCCGAACGTCGACCAGTAGCGCGAGAGCTGGACGCTGGCGCCGAACGACAGCTCCTCGCGCTTGCCGGTGACCGGCTCGTTGGCGGGCGCGTCGAGGAAGATGTAGCTGCCGTACAGCTTCAGCCAGGACGGCCCGCCCGCGGCACCGATCTCATGGCGGCGCGGCGAAAGATCGTCCTTGTCGAGGCGGAAACGGTAGAGCAGGTCGAGATATTCCGAGGGCGAGACGACGAAGCGGCCGACGATGTCGGAGCGGTTGTCCTCGGCACCCGACCCGATCGGCATCGCCCGGTTGCGCTGGAAGCTGTAGCTCTGGGCGATGAAGCTGCGCACGCTCATCCCGCCGGCCAGGTAGGCGCCGAGATTGAGGCCATAGGCGACCCGCTGCCCGCCGTCGAACCGGTCGAGCCCGGGAAAGCGGTTGGAGCGCATGATGTTGGCGTCGTTCAGCTCGAAACCCAGGCTGTCCTCGTTCGGCACGTCCCGCTGGCTGCCCAGCACCGGCGCCGCGACGAACTTGGCGACCGGCTCGATCAGGTACTGGACGTTCGCGTCGGTCCTGACCCACGGATAGCGCCAGTCGACCGCGATCTGCGGCATCATGCGCGCGGTCGTCGCGTTGCGTGTCCCCTGCGCGCTGGCGGCCACCGAATCGTCGGGCAGGTCGCTCGCCCAGTAGGTGTCGCCGCGCAGGCTCGCGGTGAAGCGGTAGTTGTCGCCGAGCGGCGACTGCCACGGCACCTGCCAGGAACCCTGGACCGACAGGCGGCGGCTGTCGGTGCCGTCCTGGCGATAGAGGTTCATCGCATTGGCGTCGACGGCCCAGTAGCCGCCGTTGCCGTCGGGCTCGCCCAGGTAGTGGACGGTGGCCACCGGCGCGATCACCGGCTGCTTTATGTCCTTGTCCTCCGGCCGCAGCCCCTGGAACGCGTAGGCGGAAACCTCGGCGTAGCTGCGGCCGCGGAAGGCCTCGGCGAACAGCCGGCTGGTCAGCGTCTCCTCCGAGCCGTAGCCGTAGCGGCGCATGTAGGTCTCGTCGCTGGCCCGGGCGACGTCGAAGCCGGCGCGCCACGTCTCGTCGAGGTCGAAGCGGCCCTTGCCCTTGATATGGCCGCGCAGCTTGTTGCTCTCGACGATGGGGGCGGCGTTGGTCCCGGTCGTGCGGTCGGCGATCGTGGCGCTGCCCGAGATCTCGTAGTAGCCGTTGCGCAGCCGCTGGCGGAACTCGCCGCCGATCACCGGACCCTGCTCCGAAGTCAGCATCGGCTCGAACGTGAAGTCCATGCTGTCGGACAGCACGAAGTAGTAGGGGATCTTCGCCAGGGCGCCGAGGTCCGACTTGACGCCGATGGTCGGCGGCAGGAAGCCGCTCTGGCGCTTCACCGTCGGGTCGGGATGGGAGAAGTAGGGCGACCAGGCGACCGGGTAGCCCATGATCTCCATCGTGGCGTCCTGGTACTGGACGATCTTGCGCTCCTGGTCGTGGATCACGCGGGCGGCCCGCACCTGCCACACCGGCGGCCGCGTCGGATCGACCGGGCAGAGGTCGCAGGGCGAGTAGACGCCCTTCTCCATCTCGGTCCGGTTGCCGCCCATGCGCACGGCGTCGTTGCCGGCCATCCGGCCGCCGTCCGTCATGAGCATGCGCACGTTGCGCACGAAGCCCTCGCGCAGCCCGTCCGTCAGCTCGACGTAGTCGGCGAACAGCACGTCCCCGGTCGGCTCCAGGATGCTGACATTGCCCGACGCCGTCGCGACGTTGGTGCGCTCGTTGTAGGAGACGACGTCGGCCAGCAGGGTGCGCTGGTCCTGCGTCATCTCGACCTTGCCGCGCGCCACGATGATGCCGAGGTCGCGGTCGTGGCTCAGCTCCTCGGCCGAGAAGAGGACCGGCTGCCTGGTGTCCTGCGGCGAGCCCACCCCGGACATGGGGCTGCCGACGCGTCGGCGCTCCTGCGCCGCGGCGTCGTCGGCGGTCGGGACGAGCGCGAACAGGCCGGCCAGCGCTGCGGCGATGACCGGGCCGCGGTGGCCGGTGGGCGAAGTGGGACGCACGGTGTCAGCCATCCTCGGCGTGTAGCAGAATGGAGGCACCGATCAAAAGGCATACCCCCGTCGGCGTCCAGGCGGCCAGCGCGAGCGGGATGTTCGCGGACAGCCCGAGCGCATAGACCACGTCGGACAGGAAGTGGAGCAGGAACCCGGTCAGGACGCCACCCATGATCATCCACGCCGTCCCGCCGCGGCGCGCCGGGCGCAGCGCGAAGGTCGCCGCGATCAGCACCAGCGCCCCCAGGAGCAGCGGCTGGGCCAGCAGCGCATACCAGTAGAGGCGATGGCGGTGTGCCGAGAAGCCGGCGGCGTCGAGCAGGGAGATGAAGCCCGGCAGCTCCCAGAAGGAGATGGTTTCCGGCGCGGCGAAGCTGTCCTGCAGGCTGCGGGTCGTGAGGTTGGTCGGCAGGACGAACTCCCCGACCGGCCGCGTCGGCTGGCCCGGCGACCACGTCACCGCTTCCTGGAGCCGCCAGTTGTGGTCCTCCAGCCGGGCGCTCACCGCGTCGATTCGCCGGATCAGCCGGTCGAGGTCGCGAAACTGCAGCACCGTGACGTCGAGAAGCTGGCCGTCGTCGGGCGCGATGCGCATGGCATGGATGATGGCCGGGCCTTCGCCGTCGCTCTGGCGCAGCCATAGCCCGGTCCGCGACAGGGCGAACTCGCTGGTCCGGCCCTTGAGGATCCGCGCCTCCAGCCCGTCGTAGCGGTTGCGCAGCACGGCGGCGATCGGGTTGAACACCGTCACGAAGACGGTCCCGACCAGAATCGCCACGATGATGGCGGGGCTGAGGAACTGCCAGGCGGACACGCCGGCCGCCCGCGCGACGAGAAGCTCGTTGCTGCGCGTCAGCCGCCAGAACGCGAACATGCTGCCGAACAGCATGGCGAAGGGCAGGATCTCCTGGGCGAGGTACGGGAGCTTGAACACCGACATCTGCAGCAGGATGGCGGCCGTCGCCTCCGCCCGGTTGCCGGACCGGCGCAGCAGCTCGACGAGGTCGATCACGAAGGCCACGCCGACCATCGCCAGGAACACGCCGCCGAGCCACACGGCGAACTGCCTGGCGATGTAGCGCGACAGCGTCGGCGAGACCGTCATGTGGCGGCCAGCGCGCCCGAAGGCGCGCGCCGCGTGCCGCGCCGGCGCAGCAGCAGGAACAGCCCGAGCAGCATCGGCGCCGCGAGGTTGAGATGCATCAGCGGCAGCATCCCCACCGATTTGTTGGCGAGGTTGTTGGATGCGATGATGCCGACCTGGACGGCGAAGGCGGCGGCGGTGGCCGCCAGCACCCGGCGCGTCTGGCCCCGCCGGTTGAACTCGCCGCCGACGAGGAAGCCGACCGCGAGCAGGGTGAACGCGAACGGGTAGAGCGGCATCAGCAGGCGCTGGTGGCCTTCCACCGTCAGCCGGTGGCCGTAGTAGCGGTCCGCCTGGCTGCCGCTCGGAAAGAACAGCTCGCCGAGATAGCGCTCCTGCGGCTCGTTCCACCG
>JADZBA010000276.1 GCA_020852355.1 Alphaproteobacteria bacterium | reverse complement strand
GGCTTCGGCGATCGCCGCAAGGCGATGCTGGAGGACATGGCGATCCTGACCGGCGGCACGCTGATCTCCGAGGATCTCGGGATCAAGCTGGAGACCGTCACGGTCGACATGCTCGGCAAGTCGAAGAAGGTTCTCATCTCCAAGGAGAACACGACGATCGTCGACGGCGCCGGCAAGAAGAAGGACATCGAGGCGCGCTGCACGCAGATCCGCCAGCAGATCGAGGAGACGACGTCCGACTACGACCGCGAGAAGCTGCAGGAGCGGCTGGCCAAGCTGGCCGGCGGCGTCGCGGTGATCCGGGTCGGCGGCGCCACCGAGGTCGAGGTGAAGGAGCGCAAGGATCGCGTCGACGATGCGATGCACGCGACTCGCGCCGCTGTCGAGGAGGGCATCGTCGCCGGCGGTGGCGCGGCACTGCTCTACGCGGCCAAGGTGCTGTCCGCCCTGAAGCCGGTCAACGACGACCAGCGCATGGGCATCGACATCGTTCGTCGCGCCATCCAGACGCCGGCCCGCCAGATCGCCGAGAACGCCGGCTTCGACGGCTCGGTGGTGGTCGGCAAGCTGCTGGAGCAGAAGGACGTCAACTTCGGCTTCGACGCCCAGACGGGCGAGTATCGCGACATGGTGAAGGCCGGCATCATCGACCCGACCAAGGTCGTGCGCACGGCGCTGCAGGACGCGGCCTCGGTCGCCGGCCTGCTGATCACCACCGAGGCGATGGTCGCCGAGCGGCCGGAGAAGAAGGCCCCCCCGATGCCGGGCGGCGGCGGCGGCATGGGCGGCATGGGCGACATGGACTTCTGATCGTCCGCAGCGCGCCTACGAGCAACCTGCTTCTTGGGGGCCGCGGCATCGCCGCGGCCCCTTCTTTTTGTCGTCGCGCACGGTTGAGGGGGGCGCGCGCATCCTCTAGCGTGCGCCGCACCCTTTCTCTTCCCCGACGGGGGGCCGCGACGCGGTGGCGAAGAACGACGACGCATCCGAGGCGCACGCCGAGGACACCGGCAGTCCCGGCTTCGTCCTGTGGCAGCTCGCCAATCTCTGGCAGCGGCGCATGCGCCGCGCCCTGGCGGCGATCGGCCTCACCCATGTGCAGCTCGTGCTGCTCGCCGGCCTCGCCGTCCTCGAGCGACGCCGGCGCGGCCCGGTCACCCAGGCCGAGCTCGCCGCCCACTGCCGCACCGACGCGATGATGACGTCGCAGGTGCTGCGCACGCTGGAAGCGGCCGGCCTCGTCGATCGCGTGCCGCATCCGACCGACACCCGGGCCAAGTGCCCGTCGCTGACCCGCGCCGGTCATGCGCTGCTGGCGCGCGCCCAGCCGCTGGCGGCCGACGCCGATCGCGCCTTCTTCGCGCTCGCCGGCCGCAAGAGCGACCGGCTGCTGCGCAACCTGCGCAAGCTGCGCCATCGCGCCGATGCGGCCGACGGCGAGGACACGCCGGCCTGACGGCGGGTCCGCGGCCTGTCGATTGCGCCGGGGATCTGGCAAGCTGGCGCCGATGATACGCGGAGGAACGCCGTGAAAGGTTATGTGATCGCCAGCGTCGAGGTGCAGGATCCCGCGTTGTACGAGACCTATCGCAGCCAGGTCCTCGCCACCGTCGAGAAGCATGGCGGGCGCTTCGTCGTGCGCGGCGGGCGGGTCGAGCAGAAGGAGGGCGCATGGCGCCCGGGCCGCATCGTCGTCCTGGAGTTCCCGTCCTTCGCAGCGGCGCGCGGCTGGTACGAATCGCCGGACTACACGCCGCTCGCCGCGCTCCGCGGCAGGGCCGCGCGCACCGACATCCTGCTCATCGCCGAGGGTGCTCCCTGACCGCCGCGCGAGGCCGGCGTCCGGTGCAGGGCAGCCCTGCGCGCCGTGCGGTTTTCCTCCCGCGGCGCGCGCGCTAGACAGGCGGCCTTCGCCGTCGTAGAGCGGGCGTCCCCTGGGAGGAACGAATGGCATCCTGGACGTATTTCGAAGGCGAGTGGCACGAGGGCAACCCGAAACTGATGGGGCCGCTGACGCAGGCCGCCTGGCTGTGCTGCACCGTCTTCGACGGGGCCCGCGCCTTCGAGGGCAGGGCGCCCGATCTCGACCAGCACTGCCAGCGCGTGGTGCGCTCCGCCGGGGCGCTCAACCTCCGCCCGGGCGTCGGCCCGGCCGAGATCGAGGCGGTGGCGCGCGAGGGCATCGCCCGCTTCCCGGCGGGGGCCGAGCTCTACATCCGGCCGATGTTCTGGGCCGAGAGCGGCGGCGTCGAGCCCGATCCGGAGAGCACGCGGTTCTGCCTCTCGGTGTACGATTCGCCGCTGCCGAAGCCGACCGGCTTCAGCGCCTGCCTGTCGCGCTTCCGCCGGCCTTCGCCCGAGGTGGCGCCGACCGACGCCAAGGCCGGCTGCCTCTATCCCAACAGCGCCCGCGCCCAGCTCGACGCCCGCACCCGCGGCTTCGACGCGGCGATCATGCTCGACCTCAACGGCAACGTCGCGGAGTTCGCCAGCTCCAACCTCTTCATCGCCCGCGAGGGTGCGGTGCACACGCCGGTGGTGAACGGCACCTTCCTCGCCGGCATCACCCGCAACCGGGTGATCGAGCTGCTGCGCAGCGCCGGCGTCACGGTGCTGGAGCGCACCATCACCTATCCCGAGGTGCTGAGCGCCGACGAGGTGTTCTCGAGCGGCAACTACGCCAAGGTCGTGCCGGTGACCCGCATCGAGGACCGCGCGCTGCAGCCCGGCCCGTTCTACCGCCGCGCCCGCGAGCTCTACTGGGACTACGCCCACGACGAGCGCGCCGCGCCGCGGCGCGGTGTCGGCTGACGGCGGCTCACGCCGCCGCGTGCCCGGCTCGAATCAGCGCCGCCACCTCCGGCAGGCGGTCGATCACCCGCTCCGCGCCGGCGGCCCGGAGGCGCTCCGCGTGGCCGGGGCGGCAGTGGCTGCCGCCGACGAAGCCGATCGCCCGCATGCCCGCGGCGACCGCCGCCGTGACGCCGGCCGGGCTGTCCTCGACGACGAGGCAGCGCCCCGGCGCGGCACCCATGCGCGCGGCGGCGTGCAGGAAGAGGTCGGGCGCGGGCTTGCCGCGCGCCACCTCCGTGGCGCTGAAGATCGCCGGCGCGAAGAGATCGTGGAGGCCGGCTGCTCCGAGGGTCAGGCGGAGGCGCTCATGGCCGCTCGACGAGGCGACGCAGACCGGCCGGCCCAGGGATCCGACCGTCGCCGCGGCGCCGGGCATCGCCTTCAGCTCGCTGCGGAAGCGCGCGAACAGGGTCTCGCGCTGGACCGCCTCCCAGCTCGCCGGCAGCGCGCCGAAGCGCCTCTCGAGGAGCGCGCGGATGTCGCGGGCGCTGCGCCCGACGAAGCCCAGAAATTCTTCCAGCCCGATCTCCAGGCCGTGGGCGGCCAGCGTCGCCACCGCGACCGAGCAGGCGATGATCTCGCTGTCGATCAGCACGCCGTCGCAGTCGAAGATGACGAGGTCGACCGCCGGCCGGTCCGGAGTCACAGTGTCGTCAGCCTGCAAGGAGCCCTCCCATGTGCGAAGCCGATGCCTCGACCAGCGCGCGCCCCACCGTGTTCGTCGACAATGACCGGGTGCGGGTCACCGAATGGCGCTTCGCGCCGGGGGCCGCCACCGGCTGGCATCGCCACGAGTTCGACTATGTCGTGGTGCCGGTGACCGACGGGACGCTGCTGCTGCGCACGCCGGACGGTGAGAAGCAGGCGTCCCTGGCGATGGGCCAGCCCTATTTCCGCAAGGCCGGCGTCGAGCATGACGTGATCAACGGCGGCGAGGCCGAGCTCGCCTTCGTGGAGATCGAGATGAAGTGACGTCCCAGGCCGGGACCCGCGGGTCCCGGCCCAAAATGCTCGTACCAAGAAGGACAGCCTGGACAGAAACCGGCGGTGCCGTATCGCTCCCTCTCTGCCCCGCGGGGGCGGAGAGGGTCGGGGAGAGGTGGGGCTTCGCCGGCGGGCGTTGTCGGGCGCCCACCTCACCCTCCCCACCGCTGCGCGGCGGGTCCCCTCCCTCTCCGCCCTGAAGGGCGGAGAGGGCGCGAGTGCGCCAATGCCGCGCGTTTCATCCCCGGCGGGTCGCTTCCTGCGGTGCCAACTCATGCCGAGCCTGTCCAGGGATGCAAGGGCCGTGGCGCAGGCATGCATGCCTTCTCCGCCCTTCAGGGCGGAGAAGGTGCGATACGGCACAGGTGCGTCGGCACCGGCATCACACGTACATCGTTCCGTCCCAGTGGAAGACGAAGACGCGGTCGTCGCCGCTGTTCGGCTGCAGGTCGGGGCCGACGTCGTAGATGTTGATGATCGGGATCGCGTCGGGGTCGAAGGTGGCACCGCCGCTGCCGTCGACGAAGAATGCGCTCCACGTCCCGTCGGCCTCGCCGAAGATCACCACGTTCTCGGGCGACAGGCGGGAATAGGGACCGGGCCCGCTGCCCCAGTAGAGGACGAGGCCGTTGCCCTCGCCGTCGGGATCGTCGTCGATGATGGTGGTCGGCCCGTCGCCGCGCCCGACATAGTAGGTGTCGAAGCCGGCGCCGCCCGCCAGCGTCGTGGTGCCCAGGCCGGTGTAGAGGAAGTCGTTGCCGGCGTCGCCGAACAGCCGCGTGGCGCCGGCGACCGCCCACAGCGAGTCGTCGCCGGCGCCGCCATGGACCAGGTCGTCGCCGCCGCCCGCCACGATCATGTCGTTGCCCGCCCCGCCCAGCAGCGTGTCGGCGCCGTCGCCCGGCTGCTCGGCCACGGCCGAGACCTGAGGGTCGAAACCGAGGAACTGGTCGCCCCAGATCGTATCGGCACCGGCCTGGCCGATCACCAGGTCGGCATCGACGCCGCCGACGAGGAAGTCGTCGTCGCCCTCGCCGTCCAGCGTGTCGCCGCCCTCGCGGCCGACGACGAAGTCCACTCCCTGGCCGGCGCGCACGAAGTCGTTGCCGGCAGCCCCCGTGAAATCGTCCTCGTCCCGTCCCAGCCAGGCGATCGCGGTGCCGTAGCTGCCTTCGAGCGTGATGGTATCGTTGCCGGCGCTGCCGTAGACGGCATTGAAGAGCGGCTCCGATCCCGGGAAATCGTCGTCGTCCCATCCCGTCGCGAAGCGCAGCGTGATGCTGTCGGCACCCGCGCCGCCGTCGACCAGGCCGGCGCCGTCGCCGTCGAATATCGTGTCCGAGCCCTCGCCGCCGATCAGCGAATCGAGGAACCCGCCGCTGCCGTCGATGGCGTCACCGTCGCCGCCGCCCGACACGAAGTCGTCGCCACCGCCGCCGCCGAGATTGTCGGCGCCGCCGTTGCCCTCGATGGTATCGCGGCCGTCGCCGCCGCCGGCGTTGTCGCGGAACGCGCCGCCCGAGAAGCGGTTCTCGCCACCGCCGAGGTTGACGAGGGACTGGCCGTAGACGCCCGACAGGACGACCAGGTCGTCGCCGCCCTCGAAGCCGCTGCTGCCCGGCCGGTCGGCCTGGACCTCGATGACCAGGCGATCGTCGCTCGCGGCGATCTCCAGGCGGTCGGAACCGTCGCCGCCGTTCACGGCCGCGCGCGGGACGCCGTCGCCGTTCGCCCAGCCGGCGGCGAAAGCGACCGTCAGCGTGTCGTCGCCGTCGCCGCCGTCGACCGCGGACGCGCCGTCCTCGTCGATCAGGGCGTCGTTCCCGCCGCCGCCGAGGAGCTGGTCGAAGAAGCCCTGGCCGCCGTCGAGCCGGTCGGCGCCGCCGCCGCCGTCGAGCAGATCGTCGCCGCCGAGCCCGGCGAGCGTGTCGTCGCCTGGCCCGCCGAAGAGCTCATCCCTGAAGGGGGTGCCCGTCAGGGTCACCATGCACGTCTCCTGCCCGTGCCGGGTCCCGGTCGTCCCGCCGGGCCGGCGCCGTCCCCGAACCCCGCCGGCCCTTCCCGCGGGCCGGATGCCGGATCCATCGCCTCACGCGTCGCGGCAATAGATCTCGTACAGCGTCTTCATTACCCGCTGCGAGGCCTCCCCGTCGAGGGAGTAATAGATGGTCTGGCGATCGCGCCGGGTCTTGACCAGGCCGTCGCGCCTGAGACGCGCCAGATGCTGCGACAGGGCCGACTGGCCGAGGCCGATGAGCCCGCCGAGCTCGCCGACGGAGCGCTCGCCCTGGGTGAGCCAGCACAGCACCATGAGACGGTGCGGGCTGCTCATCGACTTGAGCAGCTCCGATGCGCGCCCGGCCTTCTCCCGCAGCGCCGCGGGGTCCGGCGCGGGCATCGGGTCCGCGTCGCGCATCGTCCGGTCAGGCCGTGCGCTGGAGCCGTTGCGGCGCCAGGTCGCCGCGCCCGAGACCCATGGCGCGGAGGTCTTCGGGCAGATCGCCGCCGGTGGCCAGCGCCGCGACGCAGCGCCCCATCGCGGGCGAGGTCATGATGCCGTAGCCGCCCTGGCCGGCGCACCAGAAGAAGCCCGGCGCGTCGGGCGCCTCGCCGACGACCGGGGTCTTGTCGGCGACGAAGCTGCGCAGGCCGGCCCACTTGTGGGTGATGCGCCGCACGCGCAGGCGTGTCGCCCGCTCGATGCGGTCGACACAGAGGGCGATGTCCATCTCGTCGGGCTGGGCGTCGCACGGCGCCATCGGCGTCTCGTCGGCGGGCGAGGCGAGGACGCGGCCGGCCTCGGGCTTGAAGTAGAAGGTCTCGTCGACGTCGAGGGCCATAGGCCAGCCATGGACCGCCATGTCGGCCGGGGCGTCGAAGGTCAGCGCCGTGCGCCGCTTGGGCACGAGGCCGACCGCGCGGACGCCCGCCGCCGCCGCCACGACGTCGGCCCAGGCGCCGGCCGCGTTGACGACGACCGGCGCCCGGAAGGCGCCCTGGCGCGTCTCGACCTCCCAGCCGCCGCCGCCGCGGCGGGCGACCGCGTCGCCCGTCGCCGTCACCAGCCGGCCGCCGGCGTCGCGCAGCCCCTTCAGGAACGACTGGTGGATGCCGTGCACGTCCATGTCGGTGGCGTCGGGCTCGAGGATCGCGCGGCCGACATAGTCGGGCTCCAGCACCGGCAGCAGGCGCAGCGCCTCGGCCTTGGCGACCTCCTCGAAGCGCTGGGGAAACGCCTTGGCCTCGACCAGCGCCCGGTCGATCGCCGCACCCTGGTCGGCGCGGGCCAGCCACAGCACGCCGCGCGGCGACAGGAAGCCGTGCCGGGTGAAGTACGGCTTGCTGGCGATCGTCAGGACGCGGATGACGCGGTTGCCGTAGTTCTCGGTGTAGAGCGCCGCAGAGCGCCCCGTCGTGTGGTAGCCGGGCTGGTCCTCGCGCTCGAGCACGACGACCGAACCGTGGGCGGCGAGCGCGCAGCCCGCCGAGGCGCCGGCGATGCCGCCGCCGATGACGATGAAATCGGTATCCATGGACGGAGAACCTAACGGAGCGCCGGACCGGCGCAAAGTGATCGGTGTCACTCCGGCGGCGAAGCGGCGGCGCGCCGCCGCCGCCGGCCGCTCAGGCGTCGCCCGCCAGCGCCCGGCACGCCTCGACGATGCGCGGCATCGCCGGCGCGAGGTTGCGGTCCGCGATCGACCGCGCGGCCTTCTGCGCGCGCTCCGCATAGTCGTCGGATTCGGCGACCGAGCGGACGGCCGCGGCGATCCCTTCGGCGGTCACCCCCTGGCGCAGGCGGCCGCCGACCCGGAACCGGTAGAGCGCGTCGGAGGAGAGCTGCTGCTCGAAGGTCATCGGCACCAGAACCTGCGGCCGGCCGAGGGCCAGCATGTCCTGGCTGGTGCCGACGCCGGCATGGTGGATGACGCAGCGCGCGCGGCCGACCGCGGCACGGAACTCGGCCGCGGGCAGGACCTCGCGGAGCACGTGGATGCCGATCTTCTCGAACGCCTGGACGGTGCGCGGCGAGGCATTGCGCAGATAGGCGACGCCGCGCGCCTCGGCCTGCGCCAGCCCCTCGCCGACGGCGTTCAACTTGTCGTAGGAGCCGCTGAGATAGGCGAACACGGTGCGCCCGTGGGGTGCCGCCGTCGGCAGCATCTCGGGCAGCGCGCGCAGCGGGCCGGCGGTGCGCGGCGGCACCAGGCGCGCATAGGGGTCGAAGTCCGGCAGGACGCAGACGAACTCGCGGTCGCCGGCGACGATAGAGGGCAGGGTCGGCGGCGCAGGACGGCCGCGGGCGCGCTGGACCGCGGCGACGACCTCCAGCAGTGCCTCCTGGGTGACCTGTGGCGGGGCGTCGTCGCGCAGCGCCGGGAAGGTCGGCGTGGTGCTGGGCGGCTGCGAGAAGCCGTCGCCTATGGCGACGACCGGGATCGCCCCGCGCGCCGCCAGCGTCACGGTCGGCGCGAAGTCGCAGACGATGAGGTCGGGCCGGACATGGGAGAAGAGATGCTCCCAGGCACGCACCAGCGGCGTCAGCATCTCGACCTTGCCGTAGCCGATGAACCACAGGATGTCGGCGAAGCAGCCGACCTTGAAGCGGGCGTCGGTGACGGCGAGGTGCGGCAGCGCGCGCGTCACCGGCGCCTGCAGGACCGGCCAGGGCCGATGGCCGAGGATCGGAAACGTCTCGCAGACGTCGCCGACGGCGAAGACCGGGCGGTAGCCGTGCGGCTCCAGCGCGTCGGCCACGGCGATGAGGCGGCTGACATGGCCGAAGCCGTAGCCGAGCTCGGCGGCGAACAGGACCGTGCGCATGGATCGCGGCTCGTGTTGGGATGCGGGCGGCGTGATGGGATCGTCGGGCGGGCTATTCGGCAGGGGCCGGCCGGTGGGCGTGGTCGACGTCGCGGACTCCCGCATCCAGCCGGCCGAGCTCGCGGGCGATCTCGCCCGTCGTCTTGGTGAACCGCGCCAGCATGAGGTAGAGGGCGGGCACCAGGAAGAGGGTGAGCGCGGTCGACAGCGCCATGCCGCCGATCACCACCCAGCCGAGCGCCGAGCGCGCCTCGGCGCCGGCGCCGGTGGCGAATGCCAGCGGCATCGCGCCGAACACGGTGGCGATGCTGGTCATCAGGATCGGCCGCAGGCGCACGACCGCGGCGCGGAGCGCGGCGTCGCGGATCGACAGGCCCTCGTCGCGCAGCTGGTTGGCGAATTCGACGATGAGGATGCCGTTCTTCGCCATGAGGCCGATCAGCAGGATCATTCCGATCTGGCTGTAGATGTTGAGGCTCTGCCCGGTCAAGAGCAGCGCGCCGAGGCCGCCGGTCACGGCGAGCGGCACCGCCAGCATGATGATCAGCGGGTGGATGTAGCTCTCGAACTGCGCCGCCAGCACCAGGAAGACGATGAGCAGCGCCAGGCAGAAGGTGATGAAGACGCTGTCCGAGGCCTCCTTGTATTCCAGCGAGGTCCCCTTGTAGCCGAGCCGGGCGAGCGGCGGCAGCACCTCGGCCGCCGCCCGCTCGATGTCGGCGAGCGCGTCGCCCAGCGCGTAGTCCGGCGGCAGCGAGGCCGAGACGGTGATCGACGGCAGCCGGTCGGTGCGGGTGAGCTGGGAGGGGCCGGCGACCTCGCTGAGGGCGACGAGGTTGGACAGCGGGACGAGCTGCTGCGTCGTCGTCGACCGCACGAAGATGGTCGCGAGGTCGGCCGGGCGCACCCGGTCCTCGGCGCGCGCCTGGACCAGGACCTTGTACTCCCGCGAGCGGTCGACGTAGGTCGTGACCTCACGCGAGCCGAGCATCGTCTCCAGCGTCCGCCCGACATCCTCGATGGGAACGCCGAGGGCCGCCGCCTTCAGCCGGTCGATCTGCACGCGCAGCTCGGGCCGCGTGTCGCGGTAGTCGGTGTCGAGGT
>JADZBA010000275.1 GCA_020852355.1 Alphaproteobacteria bacterium | reverse complement strand
GCGTGATCACCGCCGTCGGCATGGTCGACGAGCTCTGGGTGATGATGACCGCGGTGATCGCCGCGGTGGTGATGATGCTGGTGGCGTCGGGGCCGCTGTCGGCTTTCGTGCAGCGCCACCCCACGGTGAAGATGCTGGCGCTCAGCTTCCTCTTGCTGATCGGCATGGTGCTGGTCGCCGACGGCTTCGGCTTCCACATCCCCAAGGGCTACGTCTACGTCGCCATGGGCTTCTCGGTACTGGTCGAGAGCCTCAACCTGCTGGCCGCCCGCCGACGGCAGGGCGACAGGGCGCATTAGGGGAGACGGCCGTGCGCAAGCTGCGCGTCGACGGCGGCTGAGTCTGGACTTCGGGCGCCGACTTCGCGGCCGAGCATCGGCGGCAACGGCGGCGGGCAGGTTGGGCTGAGCGCCGATCGCCGCTCACGTCCGCTCCCCGCCCTGGAACGGTGCGAAGCGCACCTCCAGCAGCGACCGCCGTCGGGCGCTGCCGTCGGGCTGCTTGACGATGCGCACGAGGTCCTGGGCGCCGGGGCCGCCGAGCGGCATGACGAGGCGGCCGCCGGGCTTGAGCTGGCGCCAGATCGGCGGCGGGATCTCGGGCGCGGATTCCTTGAGCAGGATGGCGTCGTAGGGCCCGTGCTCGGCCCAGCCGTTCCAGCCGTCGGCCTCGCGGAGCTGCACCGCGCCGTGGCCCTGCGCCGCCAGGACGCCGCGGGCGACGGCGAGCAGCGGACCGACGATCTCGACCGAATGGACCTCGGCCCCCAGCGTCGCCAGGATGGCGGCGTGGTAGCCGACGTCGGTGCCCGTCTCCAGCACGCGGTCGCCCGGCCGCACGTCGAGGGCCTGGGTCATCAGCGCGGCGATCGTCGGCATGGTGAGGTTCTGGCCGTGGCCGAGCGGCAGCGGCGTGTCGAGATAGGCGATCTCGAGCGCCTGCGGCGGCAGGAAGGCGTGGCGCGGCACGGCGCGGAAGGCGGCGGCCACGCGCGCGTCGAGGGCGGGCATGCCGGTGCGGTCGCCCAGCGCCCGCATCTTCGTCGCGATCAGCTCGACCATCGCGGCACGCGCGGCGGCGGGGTCGGGGTCCGCGCCGGCGGCCGGCGCGGGGGCCGGCAGGGCCGCGGCGGCGGACAGCCAGAGAACGGCGAGGCGGCGCGCGAAGGGGCCCATCGGCGGGGCGCTCCTTGTCTGGGGGGACGTCGGCCGATACATTCGCCGCCGTTCCTCGCGGGCGCCTTCGCCCGCGTCATCCGCTACGAGGATAGCGCGCGTCGCCCCCCGCCCGGAAGGCGGGGCCGCAAGGGCCGCCGCACGCCATTGGGAGAGTTGCGCGAATGAACGGTGCGGAGAGCCTGGTGCGGACCCTGGTGGGCGGCGGCGTCGACGTCTGCTTCACCAACCCCGGCACGTCGGAGATGCATTTCGTGGCCGCACTCGACCGCGTCGACGGCATGCGCTGCGTGCTCGGCCTGTTCGAGGGCGTCGTCACCGGCGCGGCCGACGGCTACGCGCGGATGGCCGACAGGCCCGCCGCCACGCTGCTGCATCTCGGCGCCGGCCTCGGCAACGGGCTGGCCAACCTGCACAACGCGCGGCGCGCCTTCACGCCGATCGTCAACATCGTCGGCGAGCACGCGACCTACCATCTGCAGCACGACGCGCCGCTGACCTCCGACATCGAGGGCATCGCCCGGCCGGTCTCGCACTGGGTCAGGACCTCGCCCTCGGCCGAGCACATCGCCGCCGACGGTGCCGCCGCCATCCGCGCCGCGCGCACGTCACCCGGCCAGATCGCGACCCTGATCCTGCCCGCCGACACGGCGTGGAACGAGGGCACCGGCCCCGCCGCGGTCGAGCCGCCGCCGCCGCGCAGCAAGGTCGCCGGGCACGATATCCGCGACGCCGCCGAGGCGCTGCGCAAGGACGGCGCCGGCACGCTGATCCTCATCACCGGCCAGGCGCTGCGGCTGGCCGGCACGACGGCCGCCGGCCGCATCGCGGCGAAGACCGGCTGCCAAGTGCTGGCCCAGACCTCCAACGGCAGGGTCGAGCGCGGCGCGGGGCGCTTCTCGGTCGAGCGCGTCCCCTACCCGGTCGACCAGGCGCTCGCGCGGCTCAAGGACTTCCGCCAGGTGATCCTGGTCGGCGCCAAGCAGCCGGTCGGCTTCTTCGCCTACCCCGGCAAGCCCAGCGTCATGACGCCGCCCGGCTGCCACATCATCCGCCTCGCCACCATCGAGCAGGACCTGGTCCACGCCCTGGAGTGGCTGGCCGACGAGGTCGCCGCCAAGGACACGCCGCCGAAGCTGGAGCCCGCGGCGCGGCCGGGGCTGGCCACCGGCAAGCTGACGGTGGATGCCGCCGCCAACGCCATCGGCGCGCTGCTGCCCGAGGGTGCGGTGGTGTGCGACGAGGCGGTGACGTCGGGCCGCGGCCTCTTCCCCTTCACCAAGGGCGCACCGCCGCACGACTGGCTGCAGGTGACCGGCGGGGCGATCGGCCTCGGCCTGCCGATGGCGACCGGGGCGGCCATCGCCTGCCCCGACCGCAAGGTCCTGGCCCTCGAGGGCGACGGCAGCGGCATGTACACGGTGCAGGCCCTGTGGACGCAGGCGCGCGAGGGGCTGAACGTCGTCAACGTCATCTTCGCGAACCGGTCCTACGCCATCCTGCGCGGCGAGCTCGCCAACGTCGGGGCGCAGAACCCGGGCCGCAAGGCGCTCGACATGCTGACCCTCGACCGGCCCACGCTCGACTGGGTCGACATGGCGCGCGGCATGGGCGTGCCCGGCAGCCGGGCCACCACCGCCGACGAGCTCAACGACCAGCTCGCCCGCGCCATCGCCACCCCCGGCCCCTGCCTGATCGAGGCGGTGATCTGACGGCGATGGCGGGCCGCCTGCAGGCGATCTGGCGCTATCCCGTCAGCTCGATGGCGGGGGAGGCGCTGGAGCGCGCGGCGATCACGCCCGATGGCATCGCGGGCGACCGCCTGTGGGGCGTGGTCGACGCGGCGACGGGCGAGATCGCCTCGCCCAAGCGCCGGCGCTGGCATCCGACGCCCCACGTCGAGACCCGCGCCACGGCCGCGGGCGTGCAGGTGCGCCTGCCGGGCGGCGAATGGCAGGAGGCCGACGCGGCGGCAGCCGCGCTGGAGCGGCATTTCGGCTTCGCGGTCGCGTTCCGCCGCCATCCCGGCACCCAAGGGCCGGCCGGCGCGGCCACGGTCGCGGCGCGCTACCGCATCCGCGCGCTGCATCTCGTCACCACCGCCTCGCTGGCGACGCTGGCCGACATGCTGCCGCAGAGCCGGCCGGACGCGCGCCGCTTCCGCCCCAACCTCGTCGTCGACTGGCCGGACCGCTCGGTTCCCTTCCCGGAGACGGGATGGGCCGAGGGCAGCCGGGTGACGGTCGGCGCCGTGCGCCTGACGGTCGTCGAACGCTGCCGGCGCTGCGCCTTCGTCACCATCGCGCAGCCCGGCCTCGACAAGGACCCGGCGATCCTCCATGCGGTGGCGACTGAGAACGGTGCCGACCTCGGCGTCTACTGCACGGTCGCCGCGGCCGGCGACATCGCGGTCGGCGACGCCGTCGGCATCACCCCGGCCTGAGGGTCAGGCGCGCGCCACCCCGGTCTTCACCTGCGAGCGGATCAGCGCCGTCGTCGTGCCGACCAGCATGAAGCCGGCGGAGACGGCGAAGATCAGGAACGGCTCGCCGTGGTCCATGATCCAGCCGTAGAGCGGCGGCGCGATCATGCCGCCGACGCTGAAGCCGGTGGAGACGAAGCCGAACACCTTGCCGAAGGAGCCGGGCGGCGTCGCGGCGCGCACCATCATGTCGCGCGAGGGCATGATGATGCCGTAGGCGAGGCCCGAGCAGGTCATCACCGCCACCAGCAGCACCGGGCCGAGGTCGACCAGCCCGATCAGCAGCACGATCGACGAGGTCGCGGCGAAGCAGGCGGCCGCGACGAAGGCGTGGTGGCGCGTGCGGTCGGCGATCCAGCCGCCGAGCAGCACGCCGAGGGCGCCGGTGACGAGATAGCCGGTCAGCGCCGTGTTCCCGACCGACAGCGGCGTGCCGTAGAGGCTCTGCAGCGCCACCACCGAGAAGGAGGTGATGCCCGATGCCGACATGGTGATCAGCATGAAGAAGAACATCAGCCCGAGGATGGTCGGCGACAGCAGCAGCCGGAGGCCGGACGGTCCGCCGCCCTCGCCCTTCGCCGCCTTGCGCCTGGGCTGGGCGTGGGCGAGGTCGCCCGCGCGCGCCAGCAGCAGCACGGCGACCGCAAAGCCGATCGAGCCGGCCACGACGAGGGCCACCTGCCAGCCCAGGGTGAGCGCGAGGCCGAGCATCAGGGCCGGCGAGACCGCGGTGCCGAGATATCCCGAGAAGGTGTGGAAGGAGAAGGCACGGCCGATCCGCTGCTCCTGGACCGTCGCCGACAGGATGGAATAGTCGGCGGGATGGTAGACGGCGTTGGCGAGGCCGGCGAACAGGAAGGCCGCCAGGAGCGCGCCGTAGGAGCCCACCAGGCCGGCGACGGCCAGCGCCAGGCTGCCCAGCACCAGGCCGGCGACGAGCAGGCGGAACGGCCCGATGCGGTCGACGAGGAAGCCCATCGGCGTCTGCGTCGCCGCCGTCGCGACGTTGAACACGGTGATGACCAGCCCGAGCTCGACGAAGCTGACGCCCAGCGCCTCCTTCAGGAAGGGGAACAGCGGCGGCAGGATGAAGATGTGGACATGGCTGACGAAATGCGCGGCGCAGATCAGGCCGATGACCGATAGGTCCCGGCGCGCCGCGGGCGGCGCGAGGGTGCTGCTCGCATCCATCTCTTCGGATCCTGCTTGGGGCTCGGGTACCGGGCGGACGCGCGAGCCCGCCTG
>JADZBA010000274.1 GCA_020852355.1 Alphaproteobacteria bacterium | reverse complement strand
CGCCGCCCAGGGCGTGACGGTAGGCGCCCGGCTCGGCGATCCAGGGCCGCGTGCCGCCCTCGGCCCGGCGCACCTCGATCGCCCCCGGCCATTCGTCGGAACAGGCGATGCGCCAGTAGAAGCCGTTGCCGCCGAGATACATGAGGCGCCCGCCGGCACCGAGATAGCCCTCCACGGCGTCACGCATCGCGGTCGAGAAATACTCCGGGTGCGTCCCGGTCACCACGACGCGGTAGCGGCGCAGCAGGTCGGCGCCTTCGGCGTGGAGCTGGTCGTCGGTGACGACGTCGTGGGCGTGGCCACAGCGCGCCAGCCAGGCGACGACGTTCATGTCCGCAGTGAACCCCCAGCGGTAGGAGCGCGGCTTCAGGTTGAGGATCGGGCGGTGCGGCGAGGAGTAGTGCACGCCCGACCCGTCGGCATGGCGGTCGTAGGTCGAGTGGCCGAACTCCGGCCGCGCGGCCAGCATGGCCTCGTTGGGCGTGCGGATGCCGAAGGGCGGATCGCGCGTCAGCAGCGTGCGGATGTTGGCGTAGGCGAGGTAGGTGGCGGTCGAGGCGAGGAACGCGACATCGGCCGTCGCCGTCCCCGCCGGCGGCGGCACGAAGAACGGCACGTGCTCCACCTCGTCGCCGGCGTCGAGCCGCGCCGCATAGACGCCGCTCGGCAATCCGGTCGGCACCTGCCATGCGAAGTCCGCCTGCCAGCCGGCGTCGTAGATGTCGTCGGCGTGGAAATGGACGGCGGCGTACTGGTCGGGAGCGGCGCGCCAGTCGTGGCACTCCCCGGTCCAGCGGTGGCCCGGCACGGCGCGGTTCGGCAGGTTCTCCGTGCGGGCGTGGGCGGCGAGCGGCGAGAGATCGACCAGCGTCCGCGAGGCGATATCCCGCCCGAAGTCCCACCACGCCACGACGTCGCGCGCCAGGTCGCCGGGAATCGCGACATCCGCCAGCCGGTCGAGCTCGCCTTCGCCGAGCGCCCGCGCCAACAGCCGGACGGCCTCGATGCGGCCGTTGAAGTGACCCGCCGGGTGGCCGTCCGCGCCGCGATGGGCGGCGATCATGAACGGGCCGGCGCGCGCCGGCGCCGGCGCGATGTCCAGCCGGGCCGTACCACGTCCCGGTGGCCGGAACGCCGCGTCGGGACCGCCGCCGACCGGCCGGTGCCAGATGCGGGCGATGCCGCGCTCCACGTCGAAGCCGGCGACGACCAGCGACCAGCGATCGGGCGTCGCCGCGCGATCGGCGGCGACCGTCAGCCGTCCGCCCTGCCCGTCGCCCAGCAGCAGCACCGGCGTGCCGTCGGCCGCCAGCGCCAGCAGCGCGCCGGCGCCCGGTCCGGCATCCCAGGTGCCGGCGATCGCCTGCAGCCCGGGACCGGGCGCCGTCGGCCGGATCACGGCTGCCAGCGTCGCCGCGGCACGATCGCGGGTCAGCATCGGCTCCGCGGCGACCGCGTAGGACCCGATGGCGGTACGCTGCCGCCGGCCCCGCACGCCGCGGGCGACGCCCGCGGCCACCAGTCGTTCCTCGTATCCCGCTCCGTCCGCGAAGCCGTCGGCGCAGATCAGCCGCACGACGTCGACGTCGTAGGCGAGCGGCCGCTCGCAGCTCACCATGAAGCGCACCGTCGCGCCCGGCCGGCAGGTGAGCGGCGCGCAGTAGCCGACGAGGGTCTTGTCCACGGCAGCGGCGCCTACGCGATGCGCCCCGGCTCGCCCGAGAACTCCATGGCGCAGAACGAGCCGCCATGGAACAGCCGCTCGCCCTCGGGCTCCCGGCAGGCGCCGCGGCCGGCCAGCAGCTCCGCGGCGAAGCGCTCGGCATCGTCTTCCGGCCGGTAGCCGAAGCGCGCGGCGGCCGGGTTGTCCCAGATCGCCCGCCGGTTCGCCGAGACGCCATAGAGGATCTCGAAATGCACCGGCTCGGCCTCGATGGCGCACGCGGCGAGCCGCACCATGTCGGCCGGGCTGATCCAGGTCGAGAGCATGCGCACGTCCAGCGGGCGAGGCTGGAACGAGCCGATGCGCAGGCACACCACCTCGATCCCGTGCTTGTCGGCGTAGAGGCGGCCCAGCGCCTCGCCCGTGACCTTGCTGACCGCGTAGCGCGAATCCGGCCTGAGCGGGCTGGCGGGACCGACGCGCTCGGAGCGGCGATGGTAGCCGGTGACGTGGTTAGAGCTGGCGAAGACGACGCGCCGCACCCCTTCCAGCCGGGCCGCCTCGAACAGGTTGTAGGTGCCCTGGATATTGGTCGCGAGGATGCGGTCCCACGAATCCTCGGTGGGGATGCCACCGAGATGAACGACGACGTCCATCTCGGCCACCGCGGCGCGGACCTGGGCGATGTCCGTCAGGTCGGCGCCGTCGAGATCCTCGCCGGGGCCGGGCGGCGCCTGGACCGCGACGTCGGAGAGACGCAGCAGCGGATAGCGGCCGCGCAGGCCGGCACGCAGCGTGCGGCCGATGCCGCCGGCGGCCCCGGTGACCAGGACCTTGGTCACGGCAGCACCCGCCCGCCGGGGAACAGCTTCCACAGCTTCCAGTCGTGGCCGGGCAGGATGATCCGCGCCTCGCGCCGCACCCGCGCGTAGGCGGAGAGCAGCTCGTCCAGGTTCCAGAAGTTGTTGCCGGGTCCGGGCCACCAGTTGTCGAGATTGACGTAGTCGTGCATCACGTCGCCCATGATCGCGACGGGACCCTTGTCGCACTCGACCATCACGATGATCGAGCCCGGCGTGTGGCCGCCCGCGCGCCATGTCCACACCCCCGGCACGATGGTCTCGACGTCGCCCAGCGGGTACAGCCGGTCGCGGATGTCGATCAGGTGGTCGGCATGGTCGGCCAGGTAGTGCTGCGCCCAGGGTGGCGGCGCCAGGGCCAGCGGGATCTCCGCCTGATGGGCGTAGAAGCGCGCTCGGGTGAAGAGCGCGTTCGACCCGCAATGGTCGTAGTGCAGGTGCGTCAGGATGACGATGTCGATGTCCTCCGGACGCACGCCGACGGTCGCGAGTGCGGCCGGGACCTCCCATTCCGGCGGCCGGCGCATGTAGGACGGCATGCCCTGGCGCATGCGCATCTCGGTGATGCCCTCGGCGTCATGGAAGCCCGTGTCCACCACGATCCGCGCATCCGGCGTCTCGATGTACCAGATGGGCACGGGCTTCAGCACGCCGTCCGACACGGACCCGTCCGACCACCGCACCTCCTTGGTGTAGCCGAAGGGCAGGAGGTGCCGCTTCTCCAGTTGCTCGGGGGCGAGATTGGCGTTGATGCACAACGCCCGGCTGCCCGCCAGCTCGCCCGTCACCAGGGCGACCAGTCTCACCTTGCCCATCCCGCTCCCCGGCTCCTCACGTCACCGCCCTCTCACTTCACCGACTGCGCGGCGATGCGCAGCGAATCCTCCGGCGTCCTGTTCTCCAGCAGCACGCGCTGGAACGCCTTGGAGAGGATGCGGTCCTCGAGCAGCGGGCCGAGCTTGACCTGCACGGTGCCGCTCTCCTGCAGCGCGAAGACGCCGGTCGCGATCGCGTCGTTGATCATCGCGAGCGAGCGCTGACCGGCCGGCGACTTCATGATCGGGTCCTGCAGGAAGCGCGGGTCGGCCATCACGCTCTTGCGCGGCGGCCAGTAGTGCAGCGGCACGGTGTGCATCATCCTGATCTTGCGGTCGCCGGTCTCGAGATAGGCGAGAAAGTCGGCCGTCTCCGCCTGGTGCTTGGCGTCCTTCAGGATCGCCCAGCCCTTGAGGTAGAGATGCGTGGCGTGCCGCGCCGCCGGGCCGGGCCCCTTCGGGTAGAGCACCGGAGCCGCCACATCGAGCAGCTTGGGATTGATCCGCTCGATATTGTTCAGCACGCGGAAGCCGAACTCGGTGTGGGCAGTCGCCCCGCTGGCGAACGCGTTGATCATCTCGGCGTGGGCGTAGGTGGCGATGCCGGGCGGGGCGTAGGCCGAGAGCCGCTTGAGGAAGGCCAGCGTGTCGGCCGCCTCCTTGCTGGCGATGGTCGCCTTGCCCGCCTGGTCGGTGATGGTGGCGCCGTTGGTCCACAGCCAGCCGTGGATGCTGTCCTCCGAGAACCAGTTGAGCCCGCCGCTCATCGCCGTGCCGTAGGTCTTCTGCTGGCCGTCGACCTTGCCGGCCTCCTGCAGCACCTTGGCGTTGTGCTCGTACTCCGCCCACGTCGTCGGCGCCTTCAGCCGGTGCTTCTCGTAGAGGTCGGTGCGGTACCACAGGAGGTTGGTACCGATGGAGAACGGCACGCCCCAGGTCTTCCCGTCGCGCTTGTAGGCGGCGATGATGTTGGGGACGAAGTCGTCGGCGCCGATCTTGGCGACGACGTCGTCGACCGGGCGGATCAGGCCGTTGGCCGCCAGCTCGAAGATGTAGAAATCGTGCACGGTGACGATCTGCGGTGGGTCTCCGGCGGCGATGGAGGCCAGCAGCTTCTTGTTGATGTCGCTCCAGCTCGCGAACTCCGGCTCCACCTTGACGCCGGGCTTGCCGGCCTCCCACTCGGCGATGATCGCCTTCAGCGCCGCCTGCGTCTTGGGATCGGTCTCCGTGGTCATCAGGCGGATGACCTTGTCGGCCGCCCATGCCGGCGCCGCCGCCAGCATCAATCCCAGGCATGCCGCCACGATTCGTCGGATCTGCATCTGCCCCTCCTGCTCGTTGGCTATTCCTTGACCGCGCCGGCGCCCAGGCCCGCGATGAGCCAGCGTTGCACCAGCATGAAGCCCAGCATCACCGGCACGGTGATCAGCACGCCGCCGGCCATGATCAGCCCCCATTCGACGCTGGTCGCGTCCTGAAAGCCCGCCACACCGACCGGCAGCGTCTTCTTCGCCTCGGCCACCATGAGGATCAGGCTGAAGAGGTAGTCGTTCCACGACAGCACGAAGACGAAGACCGCGATGGCCACCAGCCCGGGTGCCGCGACCGGAAGGATCACCCGCCACAGCGCGCCCAGGCGCGAGGCGCCGTCGATCATCGCCGCCTCGTCGAGCTCGATCGGGATCGCCCGGAAGAAGATCGCGCTCAGCCACATGGCGAGCGGCATCGCGAAGCTGATATGCGCCAGCGCCAGCCCGAACAGGTTGTTGGTCAGCCCGACCTGCTTCAGCATCACGAACAGCGGGATCGCCATGAGGATCGGCGGGAACATGTAGGTGAACAGCACCGCGCCGGAGATCGCCCGCTTGCCGGGGAAGCGGAAGCGGGTGAGGCCGTAGCCGGCGAGCGTGGCGCAGACGATGGCACCGACGGTGGCGAGCGCCGCCACGATGGCGCTGTTGCGGAAGTATTCCGGGAAGCGGGTGCGCTCCAGCAGGTCGGCATAGTGGCCGAGCGTGGGCGCCGTCGGCAGCAGCCGGAGGCGCCGCCCGAACAGCTCGTCGTAGGGCATGAGGCTCGACGACAGCATCCACAGCAGCGGGAAGGCGACGAAGCCGACGGTGGCCAGCACCGCGGCCAGCAGCATGATCTTCTGCGGCACCGTCCGGCGGTCCATCACGTCTCGCGATCCTCGCGCAGCAGGCGCAGGTAGAAGGCGCCGCCCACGGCGAGGATGAGGAAGATCAGGGTGGCGACCGCCGCCCCGCTGCCGAGCTGGTACTGCCCGAACGCTCTGAGATAGGCGAGCAGCGGCAGGGTCTGCGTCGTGCCGAGCGGCCCGCCCTCGGTGATCAGCCAGACCGCGTCGAACTTGTTGAACATCCAGATGCCGCGGATGAGCACGACGATCAGGATCGTCGAGCGGAGCTGCGGCAGCGTCACGTACCAGAAGCGCTGCAGCGGTCCGGCGCCGTCGATCCGTGCCGCCTCGTAGAGCGTCCCGGGGATGAGCTGCATGCGCGCCAAGACGTGGATGGTGATGAAGGGGAAGAACATCCACACGTTGATGCCGACCACCGTCGCCATGGCGAGCGACGGCGAGGCGAGCCACAGCACGGACTCCCGCACCAGCCCGGTCTCGATCAGCAGCAGGTTCACGACGCCGTAGAGGTCGTTCAGCATCCATTTCCAGACGAGCACCGCCACCACCGTCGGCACCACGAAGGGAAAGAGAACGATGCCGCGCACGAGGCCGCGGCCGCGGAAGGCCTGGCTCAGCAGGAGCGCCGTCGCCACGCCCAGCACGAGCTGTAGCACGACCGTCGAGAGGCTGAAGATCAGCCCGTTGCCGAGCGCCGACCAGAACGTCGGATCGGCCAGCAGCACGATGAAGTTGTCGATCCCGACGAACTCGCCGGCGCGCGCGAAGATGTGCCGGCGATGCAGCGACAGCCAGAGCGAGGACAGCAGCGGATAGATCGCGAAGGTAGCCAGCAGCAGGAGGCTCGGCAGCACGAACAGCAGGCCCGTCGCCGCCTCGCGCCGCCCCCGCGTCAATGTCGCGATGCGGCGCGGCAGCCGGCGCGGGCCCTCGCCGAGATTGGTGCCGACGGTCGCGCTCATTGCCCCTGTTCGACGTCCTCTTGGTCCGCGCGGCGCCGCACCGGGCCTTGACCCCCACGGCGCATGGCGACGATACTGTAAGTCCTATTGTCTGACAATCTGATCTGCGGGACGTGGAGCGGCGGCGCGTGGCACGGAGGGGTGGGGAGAAGCGGGCATCCGACGGCGGCCGTCGCGCACGTTTCCAGCCGGCCGAGCGCGTCCCGGTGTCGCGCCTCGTCTTCGACCAGATCATCGCCGAGATCCGCGAGGGGCGCCTGCGGCCGGGCGACCGGCTGCCCTCCGAGCACGAGCTCGTGGCGATGTTCGAGGTCGGGCGGTCGAGCGTGCGGGAGGCCCTGCGCGGGCTGGTGACGCTGGGGCTGATCGAGACCCGCCCCGGCCGCGGCGCCGTGGTGGCGCTGCAGGCGGACAGCCCGCTGGCCGCCCTCCGGCGCGACGTCGACCTGGAGCAGCTCAGCCGCCGCGCGCTGCTCGACCTCCTGGAGGTGCGCGACGCGCTGGAGAGCCGGGCGGCGGCGCTGGCCGCCGAGCGGGCGACCGCCGAGGACATCGAGCGGCTGCGGCGCTGCCACGGGGCGGTCGAGCGCGACGTCGCCGCGGGCCGCAGCTATTTCCGGACCAACACCGACTTCCACCGTGCCGTCGCCTCGGCCGCCCGCAATCCGGTCCTGGCGGATTCGATCCGCCTGCTGATCGGGCAGGTGCGCGCCTACCGCGAGCGGCTGATGCGCGAGCTGCCGGCGATGCCCGAGCAGGACGTGCGCGAGCACGGCGCCCTGGTCGACGCGATCGCCGCGCACGATGCCGAGCGCGCGCGCCGCGCAATGAGCCGGCACATCCGCAGCTTCGCCGCCCTGCTCACCGGCCACGGCGGCCGCGATGCGGCCTGACGCGGGCGCGGCGGAGAGCATGGGTTGGCATCTCGCCTGCACGCGATGCGGCCGGGCGGTGCCGTTCGGCCCGCGCGTGACCGGGTGCGCGGCCTGCGCGGCGGGCGGTGTGGTCGGCCTGCTGGAATGCGTGCGCCCCGACGGGCCGGCGCCGGCGCGGGCGACGACGGCCGGCCGCAGCATGGCGCGCTACCGGCATCTCCTGCCGGTTCCGCCGGCACTCGACTGGGTGTCACTCGGCGAGGGCGACACCGCCCTCATCCGCTCCCGCCATATCGGCCCACGCCTCGGCCTCCCCGACCTCCATTTCAAGCTGGAGCAGCAGAACCCGACGCTGTCCTTCAAGGACCGCTACGTCGCGCTGACGGTGAACCTGGCCCGGTACTTCGGCTTCCGCCGCGTCGTCGTCTCCTCGACCGGCAATCTCGGCGTGTCGGTCGCCGCGTATGCCGCGGCGGCGGGCATGGCGTGCCGCTTCGTGGCGCCGCGCGACGTGCCGGCCGGCATACTGGCCGAGGCGGCGCTGCACGGGGCGGAGGTCGAGATCGTCGAGAAGGAGCGGCGCTTCGCCCGCTTCGAGGCGCTGGCCCGCGAGCCGCAGTGGTTCCCGGTCGGGCTCTTCATGAACCGGGCGGTCCAGAACCCGTTCGGGATCGAAGCCTACCGCACCTTCGCCTACGAGATGATCGAGGCGCTCGGCCGCCCGCCGGACGCGGTGCTGTTCCCGTGCGCGCGGGGCAACGGGCTCTACGGCGCGTGGAAGGGCTTCCGCGACGCGGCGGAATGGGGCTGGGCCGACCGGACGCCCCAGATGGTCGGCTGCCAGCCTACGGTCGCCAACTCCATGGAGGCGTCGCTCGCTGCCGGCTCCCCGACCGCGATCGCGCTGCCGCCGGCCGACAGCGTCGCCAGGTCGATCTGCGAGACGGTGACCGGCGACAAGGCGCTGGGCGCCATCCGCGAATCGGGGGGCACCGCGGCCTCGGCCGGCGACGATCGCATCATCGCCGCCGTGCTGGCCCTGGGGCGCGAGGGCATCAACGCCGAGGCGGGAGCCGCCACCACCGTCGCCTGCCTGGAGACACTGGTCCGGGACGGACGCATCCGCCCCGGCACCGTCGTGGTCTGCGTTCTGACCGGCGCCGGCCACCGCTGGCCCGAGCAGGCCGCCTGGGCGACGGCGGCGCCCGGTTGAGCTCCGGCGCCCCCCTTCACCGCCCCAGGTGCTGGTGCACCCAGGCGTGCAGGCCCCGGGCGTCCATCGCGCCGGCCGCCTGCGCCGCGACGGCGCCGGCGCGGAACAGGATCAGGGTGGGGATGCTGCGGATGCCGTAGCGCGCGGCCACCGCCGGCTGCGCGTCGACGTCGACCTTCAGCAGCCGGATGTCCGGCTCCATCTCGGCGGCGAGGCGCTCGAAGGCCGGCGCCATGGCGCGGCATGGTCCGCACCATGCCGCCCAGAAATCGACCAGGACGGGAATGTCATTTCGCGCGACGTGCCGGGTGAACTTCGCCTCGTCCGCCGCGATCGGCGTGCCGGTGAACAGCGGGGCATGACAGTGCCCGCACCGCGCCGCGGTGGCTCGCCGGTCCGCCGGAATGCGGTTCATGCCGTCGCAATGGGGACAGACGACGTGACGGGATTCCGCGCTCATGGCCCGCTCCGACGGCTGTCGCGACCGAGGTCAATCCGCTGTCGCACCGGGCGAGACCGTCCGGCCGGCCAGGGCCGATTCGCCGTACTGGGTGCGCACGAGATGGGCGAAGCTGCCGCCGAGAGCGATCAGCTCGTCGAAGCCGCCCTGCTCGACCACCCTGCCGTCCTCGAACACCAGGATGCGGTCGGCGTCGCGGATGGTCGAGAGGCGGTGGGCGATGACGAAGGTCGTGCGGCCCTTGGTGACGGCGCGCAGCGCCTCCTGCACGAGGCGCTCGGTCACCGAATCGAGCGCGCTAGTCGCCTCGTCCAGCACCAGGATCGGGGGGTCCTTGAGGATGGCGCGGGCGATCGCCAGGCGCTGGCGCTCGCCGCCGCTGAGCGTGACGCCGCGCTCCCCGATCGGGGTGTCGTAGCCCTGCGGCTGGCGCATGATGAAGTCGTGCGCCTGGGCGGCCATCGCCGCCGCCTCGACCTCCGCATCGGTCGCGTCGGCGCGGCCGACGCGCAGGTTGTCGGCGATCGAGCGATAGAAGAGCGCACTTTCCTGGAACACCACGCCGATGTTGCGGCGCAGCGATTCGAGGGTCAGGTCGCGGATATCGTGACCGTCGATGGTAATTCGTCCGGCTTGGGGGTCCCACAGGCGGAAGAGCAGCCCCAGCGTCGAGCTCTTGCCGGCCCCGGTCGGCCCGACCAGCGCCACCGTCTCGCCCGGCACCGCGCTGAACGAGACGCCGCGCACCGCCGGGCGTCCGGGATCGTAGGCGAAGGTGACGTCCTCGAAGGCGACCGCGCCCTCCGCCCGGCCGAGGACCAGGGCGCCCGGCCGCTCGGTCACGATCGGGCGGGCGTCGAGCACGGCGAAGAAATCGGCGATCGCCGCCATCTGCAGGAAGAGCCGGCTGACGAAGGCCATCGCCTGCTCGAGCCGGCCGATCAGCAGCGTGGCGAAGCCCATGAACGTGACGATCTCGCCGACCGTGGCGAGGCCCGCGAGGTTGAGCCAGGTGCCGAGCAGGAAGATCGAGATGACGGTGATGGTGCTGGCCGAGTGCGCGAGGATGGTGGCGAGCGCCCACCAGTTCAGCACGGGAAACTGGGCGGCGAGCAGCCGCTCCATCACATCGCCGAGCTGGCGCACCTCGGCCGCCAGGCGCACGAAGCTCTGGATCAGCAGCACGTTGGCGAGGGCGTCGCCGGTGCGCTCCGCCAGCTCCGAATGCTGCGTCTCGACCTCGCGCTGCGCCGACTCCGCGCGGCGGACGACGAACGCCGTGAGGCTGCAGAAGACCGCCATCAGCCCGATCAGAAGGAGGCCGAGCCGCCAGTTCAGCCACAACGACACCGGCAGCAGCACGACGAGCGCCACCAGGGTCGACAGATGCTCGCGGAAGAAGGCGAGCCACAGGCCGAAGAGATGATCGCTGCCCTGCAGCATGATCTTCAGCAGGCGACCGGAATGGGTCGCCGTGTGGAAGGCGACCGAGAGCTGCAGCACGTGCTCGAAGAAGTCGCGGATGGCCGCCAGCCGATTGCGATGGGCCAGCCGGTCGGCGTGGAGCGCGACTGCCATGTTCGCGGCGATGCCGGCGATGCCGACCACCGCCCAGATCGCCAGCAGCCGGACGGCGTCGTGCCAGACTTCGCCGGGCGGCCGTGTCGCGCTCGACGCCAGCGTATCGACGACGCGGCCGAAGAGCAGCGGCTCGACGAACGGCAGCGTCGCCAGTCCGAGATTGGCCAGCGCCAGGACGGCGACGAACCGGCGCTCGCGCCGCAGCAGCCCGAGCACGCGACCGTAGATGCCGATGAAGCTCATGGACCACCCGTCGCAGGAAGCCACCCGCCGGCGCTTGTCGTTCCGCCGCCGCGCCTCACGCCGCCCCGTCGGCGCGATCGCCGTAGAGCATGGTCACGTTGAGGCGCCGGTCCTCGTAGCGGTCGCGGAAGACGAAGCGGTCGGTCGCATGGAACAGGTCGGAGTGGAAGATCACCGCACGATTGCAGCGATAGGGCACCGTCACCGTGCCGGCGCCGTGGCGTGCGAGATGGTCGGCGATCGCCGCCTCGTCCTCGTTGAAGCGACGGAACGACCAGTCGAGCGGTGCCTCGCAGCGATGGACGACGAGCCCGCCGCTGCCGGGCGAGAGGTTGGCCTCGTCCGGCGTCAGCCAGAAGTTGACGTTGACCGCCGCGGCGTCGGCGTGGGTCCCGATCCCCTCCATCCGGCTATCATACTTGTAGATCCACATCTGTCGCAGCCGATGGCGGCCGAAGACCGACGGCATGCGGCGCGGCAGGGCGTCGGCGATCTGCGCCAGCAGGCCGCACGCGACCTCCGGCAGGTAGGCGCCGACATAGCCGCCGTGCTTGGCGTGGTGGAAGATCGTCGATCCCAGGCAGAAGCGCCGCAGCGCGGCCAGGGCCGGCGGCGTCAGCAGGTCGTCGACCGCGACGATGCCCGGCGCGTCGGCGGCATAGGCGGTCTCGACCGCGTTCCAGTCGCGCTCCGCCAGCGGGCTCGCCGGCATCCCCGGGGCGTCGAGAAGATGGAGCGTCCGCCCGTAGCTGCCGCCGAGCGCCGCCAGGACGGCGTCGGGCAATGCCACCGGCCGGCGCAGGTCGGCGCCGTCGGGCATCGCCGCCAGGGCCGCCTCGTAGGCGGCGAGGGTCGGGCCGAGATCCGGTCGCTCGCCCGATGCGATCAGCCAGCGTAGCTGCTCGACGTCGTGGCGCAGCTTGCCGCGGTTGGCGAGCCGGTGCCCCGCCGGATAGGGCCTGCCGGCATCGATGCCGCGCTCGCGCGCCGCCTGCTCGCGCCACAGCGTCAGCGCCGCCGCACGATCGCCCGCCGCCAGGCGCAGCAGGGCGAGACCGGCCCGGGCGGGGCCGTGGTCGGGATCGACCGCCAGCGCCGCCCGGTAGCAGGCCGCGGCTTCGTCCAGCAGGTCGGCGCGATCGAGCGCCAGTGCCCGGGCATAGTGGAACCGCGCCGTGCGGGGCGCCAGGGCCGCTGCCCGCTCCTGCGCCGCCGCGGCCTCGAGCGGACGGCGCAAGGCGAGCAGCGCATTGCCGCGGTTGTGGTGGATGGCGGGATGGTCCGGGGCCAGCACGATGGCGCGGTCGAACGCCGCGAGCGCGGCCTCATGCCGTCCCGCCGCCTGCAGCGCCGATCCCAGATTGGCGTGGTAGGCCGCCACCTCCGGGGCGGCGGCCGCCGCAACCCGGAAGTGCCCGGCCGCCGCCGCCGGATCGCCGGCGCGCATCGCCGCCAGGCCGGCACGGTGCCGCCGCTCGACGTCGGCGAGAAGTGTGACGGTACCTTGGAGCGCTTCGGCCATGCCAACCACCGCTCTCGCCAATGCCCCCCGCGAGCGCACCGTGCCGCGCGCCGTCGGACTCTAGCCGGCACCCCGCCGATCGGCAACGCGCGTCACCCACGGGTTGCCGGCGCTGCGCTGCACAATTCCATATCGCATCGCAACACCTCGCCTCACATACCGACATCAGTAGGCAATCATTTGTAAAATCTAGATATATAATCCATGCGATCAGTGCGCCGGGGGTGCGACAGATTGTCGACTTAGCATATGCAAAAAAACTCTTGCGTCGCCGCCGCGGATCGCTCATATTTCGTCTCGCAGCATGGCCCACACCGCGTTGCGGTGCATGTTGTGTCTTCTTGGGCGTTTCCTCCCTAAACTTGGGCCGCGTCGCAAGACGCGGCCCCTTCTTTTTTCCGCCCCCGCCGCCGGCCGGCCGGCGCGGCCCGATGGCATGCTTGTTGCGGCGCTAGCAGACATCGGGAGGGCCATGGACAAGACGCCGACGGCGTAGCCTGCGAGGTGCGCTTCTGCTTCATGCTGTCCAAGGCGGCGTGGGAGAAGACCCGGAGTTGGGATGGCTTCGCCATAGCGCTTTCGGCACCGGCCCATGGAAGTTCGTGCGCATGATGCTGATACCGCGCGAACGCGTGGAGAAGACGCGGAACGCCGAGTACTGGAACCCCAAGCGGGTGCCCGAGATGGACCGCGTCATCATCCTGCCGATCCCCGAGACATCGGCGCGATCTACGTGGCGCCTTGGAATGCCGCCCTGCCGGGAGCGGTGATCTTCGCCACCTGCATGTGCTTCAATCTCCTCAGCGACGGCCTGCGCCAGGCGCTCGACACCCAGCGCTGAACGATCCGGGAGGAGACGACGATGACCGACCACTCGCTCGACGAGTTCCTCGACCTCGCGCGCCGCGCGGGCCTCACCTTTACCGCCGACGAGGCGCCGCGCATGCACGAGGGCTGGCGGAAGCTGCGCTCCCAGCTGCTGCCGCGCCTGCCCGCCGACCCGGACATGGCGAGCGAGCCGGCGCTCGTCTTCGTGCCGACCGGCGCCGGGGTGGCACGATGACCGATATCACTGAGCTCTCGGTCGCGGCGCTGTCGGGGCTGCTGCGTACCCGCAAGCTGTCGCCGGTCGAGGCGGTCGACGCCTATCTCGACCGCATTTCCGCGGTCGACGGGACGCTGCACGCGTTCATCCTGGTGACCGCCGACCAGGCCCGCGCCGACGCCCGCCGCGCCGAGGCCGAGATCGTCCGTGGCCAGTGGCGGGGGCCGCTGCACGGCGTGCCGATCGCGCTGAAGGACATCTACGGCACCGCCGGCGTCGCGACGACCGGCCATTCGCGCCTGCTGCGCGACCATGTGCCGAGCGAGGACGCGGTCACCGTCCAGCGCCTGAAGGCGGCCGGGGCGATCTCGCTCGGCAAGCTCTCGACCCACGAGTTCGCCTTCGGCGGCCCGTCCGACGACCTCTTCAGCCCGCCCGCGCGCAACCCCTGGAACACCGCGCTGCAACCGGGCGGCTCCTCCAGCGGGTCGGGCGCCGCCGTCGCCGCCGGCCTCAGCGCCGCCGCCATGGGCTCCGACACGGGCGGCTCGATCCGCAGCCCGTCGGGCTTCTGCGGGCTGGTCGGGCTCAAGCCGACCTACGGCCTCGTCTCGCGACGCGGCGTCCTGCCGCTCAGCTACACGCTCGACCATGCCGGACCGATGACCTGGACCGCCGAGGACTGCGCCCTGTTGATGGAGGCGCTGGCCGCGCACGATCCGGGCGATCCGGCATCGGTCGCCGGGCCCGTCCCCGCCTTCCGTGACGCCATCGGCCGCCCGGTGCGCGGCCTCAGGATCGGCGTCGCCCGTGCCTGGCACGCCGCCGCCGACCCCGAGCTGATCGCCGCCATCGATGCCGCCGCCGCGGCCCTCGCCGCCCAGGGCGCGACGGTCGAGGACGTGACGCTGCCGGACATCGCCGACTTCCACGCCGTCGGCCGCATCATCATCCTGGCGGAGGGCTTCGCCATCCATCAGCGCCACCTGCGCGAGCGCCCGGAGATCTACGGCAGGCTGTTCCGCGACCGCATGCGCCTGGGCGCCTTCGTCTCGGCCGACGAGTACATCCGCGCCATCCGCTTCCGCCGCACGCTGGTCGAGCGCATGGACGTCGCCATGGCGCGCTGCGAT